>DIFC01000052.1 GCA_002418945.1 Deltaproteobacteria bacterium UBA5758
GGAATAGGAAAGACCCGTGCACCTTAGGAATGGCGATAGATCCTCTCATACAAAGGGAGAGGGAACAATGTTACCCCCAAGCGCTGCCTCGGGGGATCTATCGATCGAGCGTGTTTGCGGGAAGCAGCCCGGCGCCGATGCCCATCCTCATTCTATGGTGGAAGATCGGGGCAATTGTTACCTGACTTTGGTGATCTTGTAAAGCAGGCACCTGTTCTTGCATGCAGCAGTCCTTTTGCCGGTGCACCTGGCGCCGATGCCGATCGCGTGACAGAGGAAAAGGTCGAATTTCAAGGGATCGTCGGGCGAGGATCTCTTCAGCGCCTCGGTGATATCGAGGGCTGCCCGATAGGACGGGGTCCTCTGCCGCGTCCACCCCGCGCACCTGCCTATCTTATAGATGTGCGTATCGAGGGGCACGACAAGGTCGCGCCTGTCGATAAAGTCCCAGAGCCCCACGTCGACGGCGTCTTTCCGCACCATCCACCGGAGATAGAGATGCCATCTTTTCAGCGGGTTGGTCCGTGAAGGCTTGGGGAAGAAAAAGGTGAGCTCGTCGCTTCCCGGGAAAAGGCGCTCCCTCGCGGCCCATAGCGCCTCCCTGAGATCGCCCCTATAGTAATGCCTGAGCATGGCGCCGATGCCGCCGAACTCATCGATGATTCTTCGCAAGGTCCGGAACAGGAGGATTATTTCCCTGTCTTTCTGGAACCTGTAATAGAAGCCCCGGGCCCCGGAGAAGTCCCCCTTCCTGAGAAAGAGGTACGGGCTTGCCCCCATAAGCCCGAATAATTTTTCGAGGAATGCCTTGAAGGTTTCTATCTTCCCGTAGGCGAACTGGGAGGCGAGAAAGCCGGCGATCTCCCTGTCGCGGTCCCCGGGATATCTGCGGATGAATATTACCGGATCGTTGATGGCATGATCAAAGAGGCGCTTGCCGTGCGTATCAAAAATGGATTTGAGGGTAGCGGGTTTCTTTTGCAACGTGTCCTTGTTGATACTTTAGTTGACCTGCTTTGTATTGTTGATCTTTTCTGCGAGCCTTTTCTTCCATTCCTCCAGACGTTCGCTGAATGCATGCGCGACATCATCAACGGCCTCCTGCCATTCATCCCATGCCTCGATGTTCGGTTCCACGCCGTTGCCTCCAATGCCGACCTTCTTCAGTTTGTCCTCAATGCGCGACCCGATGATCATCTTCCGTTTTTCCATCTCCCGGGCAAAACCCCTCTGCAATTCTTCAAGCTCAGCACCAAGGCGCTTGTCGAGGCCGATGCCGGCAAGATGGAAGAGGGAAAAGATCTTATCATTGTCGCCTTTTACGTCGAAACCCTCGATCAGGAGATCAAAGAGGACCCCCTTTTTCATCTCCGGGTCGCCCTCAATGGCGCCCAATTCCTTTTGAACACCTTCGCTGTCGTTCATCTCTTCGTAATATCGTCTCAGTATCGCCCTGATCCTGTTCTCAATGTCTTTTCGGGCAAAGGACTCGCGCTCTCTTTCGTCCATCCCCATGCCCTTTGTCTTCTCCATTGCAAGCTCAATGGCGCTCTTTATCTCAGCCATATCTTAATACCCCATTATGAAATATAGTTCATGTTTCACCGCAAAACACCCGTAAGTCGTGAGGCATGAGAGGTAAGGGGTTTAACGCCTGGCGCCTCACGACTTACGCTATCAGTTATCAGCCATGAACCATGAGCTGTTTTTTATTTTTAGCCAAAGTCCACAGGATGCGTGTCCTTCTTGTCATAATACTGCGGGCTGTATTCGACGACGAGCGCATCGTCAACCCCGTAGAATATATGCGCCACGCCGGTTCGTACCCTTATCCTGTGTCCCTTCTCAAGGACATGCCCTTCCCGCTTCCCTGTGTCCACATCCATAAAGACAGCGCGGATCCTCCCGCTGACAACATAGAACACCTCTTCCTTTTCTTTATGGAAATGGCTGCCCCTGGAATATCCCCTTTTCAGCTCGAAGACCGCGACGTGACCGATATCCTCCAGGTAAGAGATCTGCGCAAATTCTCCACGCCCCTCGTTCCACCTCTTTGCGCCGTCGATCTCTTTTGTTTCTGGAAGCTTCTCAATCGATACCCTGTCCATCGCTCAGCACCTTAGGACCGGCCCCATGCCCGTCGTCAGCAATCTTTTCTGAAGATCACCGCAGGGCAGCTATTGCCCCTCCTGTCCTTATTTATTCTTTAACGCCTCTTCCATCTTCTTAAAGTCCGCCCCGATGATTACCATACTGTTGTTGATAATAAAAGAAGGCGTGCCGCTGATGCCGAGCTTTGCTGTAATCTCCTTGTGGACATTCAGCAGGTCGACGGCATCCTGTCTGTTGCATGCCTCGTATTTCCTGTTGTCGAGCTTGCCATGTATCGCCTCATAATAGGCCTTTGTCCTATCCTCGGCGCAGAAGATGTATTTGATCTTGTTTTCTGCGTCCTTATTATAGGGCAGGGGAAGGAAAAAGACGTATTTTGTCACGTCGCTCCGCTTTTCCAAGAATAACGCAGCCCTTCTGCAGTATGGGCAGTCAGGATCGGTGATCTCAATAACGGTGTTCTCCCCGCTGCCGATCTTCAGGGCCTTATCGAGGGGGAGCGTTCTTGTCTTCGCAAGAAAGATCTCGCTCCTCTTCTTTTCCGCGACATTCTTGCCATTGCTGTCGATCATCGCAAAATCGCCGACTATCAGATATCCCGGCTCAGGGAAAAAGAGGCCGATGTCGGCGCCCGTTATAACCTCGTAGGCCCCTTTTATCTCTGATTCTCTAATGATATCGTAACGATACCTCGGAAAGATCTTTTTAAAGCTGTCCTCGGCCGTCTCTGCCGAGACAAAAGTGGACAAAATTAGTCCCAACAATAAAAACACCGTAAACGTGAAAAAGACCGACTGCCTGTTCACTATATAGTCCCCCGTTGTTTGTTATAGTAATACACTATACCATAAAAGAATGACGGAATAGAGAATTTGTAAAAAATATAAAGCCCGCCCATGTAACCCTCGCCACGGTATTTATAACGCAATAATATCATATTTGTATATAAATTATCATTTTATGATATATTTTTCTTGACATTTGCCTTTAAAGAGGCCAATATTTGATTAGTATAATCAGTTTGTTGTGACGGCGGCAGGTTATTGGAAAAGAGAACAAAGACTTCAGCAGGGAAAAGACATTAATAACTTGATCAGGAGGGGCAAGATGAAACTAAAGGGAAAGGTAGCGCTTATTACGGGGTCCGGTTCGGGTTTTGGAAGGGCTACGGCAGTTCTTTTTGCGAAAGAAGGCGCAAAGGTAGTAGTTGTTGATAAGAACCAGGATGCCGCAGGAGAAACCGTAGATATCATAAAGCGGGGAGGCGGCGAAGCGATTTCCGTAAAGGCCGATGTTACAAACGCCAATGATTGTGAAGCGATGATCAAGGCAGCGGTCGATGCATTCGGGAAGCTTGACATACTCCATAACAATGCCGGAATTGCCCAGGTCATAACGCCTTTGGCGGACATTGATGAACAAACGTGGGACCGGCTCTTGAACGTAAACCTCAAGTCGGTTTTCTTGTGTTCCAAGGCGGCAATCCCCGTTCTGAAAAAACAGGGGGGTGTTATAATCAACACGTCCTCAATAGGGGCGGTAAGGGCAAGGCCCGGCGCTGGCGCGTATGCGGTGGCAAAAGCCGGCGTAACGCACCTGACGCGCATACTGGCCATTGAATTGGCGCCCCTTAAGATCAGGGTTAATTCAATCAGCCCCGTGTATTCGGAAACACCGCTCGGAATGGATCTTCTGCCTGACCACATGAAGAAGGATATGGAGGCTACGAGAAAGGCATTCTTGTCTACGATACCCATTGGTAGAATGGCAGTGCCTGAAGATATTGCGAACGCCGCCCTCTTTCTCGCCATGGATGATTCATCGATGATCACCGGCATAGACCTCCCGGTAGATGGCGGAAGAGGGATATAGGCTTATAAAAAATTCAAATAGGAGGAGATTGCTCATGAGGTTATCGAATAAGGTGGCGCTTATTACCGGCGCCGGATCGGGCATGGGGCAGGCAAGCGCCCTTCTCTTTGCCGAGGAAGGGGCGAAGGTTGCCGTTGTGGATATTAATGGAAAGGCCGCGCAGCAGACTGTGAACTTAATTAAGGAAAAAGGCGGCGATGCTGTTTCAATTGAAGGAGATGTATCAAAGGCGAATGATGTGGCAGGGATGATCAAGGCGACGATGGATGCCTTTGGAAGGCTTGATATCCTTTTTAATAACGCCGGATATCCTATGGTCCCGACACCGTTGATAGATGTAGAAGAGGAGCTGTGGGACAAGATTATGGATGTCAATGTCAAGGGGATATTTCTGGCGTGCAAGTACGCAGTCCCGATAATGAGGCAACAGGGCGGTGGGGTCATCATCAATACAGCCTCTATCAGCGGTGTACGCCCCCGTCCGGGCCAAAGCCCTTATGCCGCGTCCAAGGCCGCTGCGATCCTTTTGACCAAGGCGCTTGCCGTTGAGTTTGCCCCTTACAAAATCCGGGTGAACTGCATTAACCCAACGGCAACAGAAACGCCTATGCTTCCCTTGCTTGGCACCACGGAAGAATCCAAAAAGGTCATTATTTCGACTATTCCGCTGGGGCGTATGGCACTACCGAAAGATATCGCCTATGCGGCTCTGTACCTTGCGTCAGATGAGTCTGCCATGGTCACCGGGACCGCCCTTAATGTCGATGGCGGGCGCGGTGTTTGATGCGGTTAAGGTTAAATAAGGTTGAATAAAGGTGGATCAAAAATACACCTTAGAACCATGAACACAATAAAAAAAGGAGGAAACATATGAGAAATAAAAAGATAAGGATGGAAAGAAAAGGGGTCGGTATCATCCTGGCAGCGCTCCTGCTCTTGGTTTCGTTTACATCGCTATACGCTGCCGAGCCGAAACCGATAGAGATGAAGTTTGCCTTCCAATACCCCAATGTTTCCACAATCGGCAAGGGGCTGGAATACTTTGCCAATGAGGTGAACAAGCGCTCAGGGGGCAGGGTGAAGATCACCACGTTCCCATCGGCTACCCTGCTTGCGCCGGATAAGGTTTACGAAGGAGTGGTAACAGGGATTTCCGAGATAGGCAATACTACCCCGGCTTATACTGCAAAGCGTTTTCCTGCCAACGACGCCACGCTTCTCCCCATGCCCATAAAGAGCGCCTGGTCGATTTCGATGGCTTCTCAGGATTGGTATAACAAGTTCAAGCCCCAGGAGTTCAAAGACACGCACTTCCTTTTCTACGTAAGCTGCGGGCCTTACGTCTTAGTGTCCCGTGACAAGCCGATCATGAAGCCTGAGGACCTGAAGGGCATGAAGGTAAGGGCCGCCGGACTGCAGGCTGGCGCATTCGTAAAGGCATTGGGTGGAACACCGGTATCGATGCCGATGGTAGAGGTCTTCGAGGCTACATCCAAAGGTCTCGTCGATGTCCTGTTGGTGCCGACGGAGACCCTTGGCGCTTACAAGCATGGCGATGTGACCAAATATCTCACCAAACTACCCGTCAGCTTCGCCAATCCAACGGTAACGGTAATGAACCTGAGGACGTGGAACTCTTTACCGAAAGATATTCAAAAGATATTTGATGATGTCAGCAAGGAAATGACGGATATCGCAGGAAAGGCATGGCAGTACGGCGACATTGTTGGAGAAGAATATTTCAAGAAGCTCGGCGGGGGCAGAAAGATCATCGAGATCCCCCCTGCGGAAAGAGCCAACTGGGCAAATCTTGTTAAACCGCTGACTGAAAGCTATATCAAGGAAAAGAAAAACCTCCCGGCCGCAGAGTATGTGAAATATCTTGAGGAGCGGATAAATTACTGGAACGCACGCCAACCCGACAACAAGGCCGTTGTGGACTTTGTGGAAAAGAATGTAATGACAACCAAATAGGAGCGTTATACGGCGGCCGGGGTGATTTAAAACATCAACCCCGGCCGCCGTGTGATAAAGAGGGGATTTCATGAAAACTGAAAAGGGTTCTGTGATCTTTGCAAGACGGTGGGGCGGACGGTTCAATTTTGTTGCATACGGGGCATGCTCATTAATGCTGTGCCTCTCAGTGATCGACATACTTGGGGCCAAACTGTTTGCATGGCCCCTTCCGGGGGCAGCCGACGTTGTCGGATTACTTGCGGTTTTGGTGGCTGCATTTCCGATTGCCTCTACCGAACTGTCCGGTGGCCATGTCCGTTTAGACCTCGGCCTCGTGTATCTTCCCAAGCGGATGAAGGCATTTTTTCAAGGGGTGGGGAATGCCCTTAGTGTAGCCCTTTTTGTTCTGATGATTATTGCATTTACCAAGTACGGGATAAACATGCAAAAGACCGGAGAGGCATCGATGACTGTGGCAGTTCCCTTCTACCCTTTTGTCTATGCTATAGTCATTTCCTGTTTACTGGCCCTCTTTGTGCTGATTTTGGAGCTTGTACGATCGGTGAACACGGAAAAGGGGGGTAACGAGGAATGAGCATGTTCGTTGCAGGAATTGTGGGCATAGTCCTTCTCCTTTTTTTCTTCTTTGTCGGTATGCCGGTTTCCTTTGCCTTTGCCCTCGCCGGGGTTCTGGGCTTCTGTTATGTGGGCGGCATTGAAGGCGGGCTCAGTATACTGGCGATCGAAACCTTCAGCAATTTTTCCAGCTATGGCCTCACGGTAATTCCCATGTTTGTCTTTATGGGGTCTATCACCTTTGCCGGCGGGATAAGCGCTAAGCTTTTTGATTTTGGTTTTGCCCTGTTCGGTCGGGTCAGGGGCGGCCTCGCCCTGTCTACCGTTGCAGCCTGCGCGGCCTTTGCAGCGGTATGCGGCTCAACCGCTGCCACTTGTGCTGCCATGGGCAAAGTGGCCCTCCCTGAAATGAAGAGGTATAAATATGGTGACAGCTTAGCTACGGGGTGTCTTGCCGCGTCCGGCAGCCTAGGTATACTCATCCCTCCAAGTGCGACGCTCATTGTCTATGCCATGCTGACCGAGCAATCAGTGGGTAAGCTTTTCATTGCAGGGGTTCTTCCTGGGCTCCTCCTTGCGGCATTGTTTGCCCTTGCGGCAGTCGTTTGGTGCTTCTACGATCCGGATATTGCTCCGCGGGGACCTTCAATAAGCATCAAGCAGAAACTTAAGGCGCTGGTACAGATAATTGACATTGTCATTCTCTTTTGCGTTGTTATGGGAGGCCTTTTTACCGGATGGTTTACCCCAACGCAAGCCGGCGCAGCGGGAGCGGCAGGTGCCCTTATTATCACGCTTGTACGGAGAAAGCTTACCTGGCGGTCGCTTCTCGAAGCCTTTGAAGACACTATAAAGACGAGCTGTATGATCATGGTCCTCATAGCCGGGGCCTTGATCTTCAGCCGTTTTCTTGCGGTGACCGGGGTTCCGAGGGTCCTGTCGGACTGGATAGGGGGCCTCCCCCTGTCGCCGTTTACCATTATGGCGCTCATTATCTTCTTTCACTTTGTGGCGGGAATGGTCCTTGACAGCTTCGGTCTTATTCTTCTGACCGTCCCTGTCCTTTATTCGACGATTCTCAAATTAGGCTTTGACCCCATATGGTACGGCATTATAATTATACTGATTGTTGAGATGGGGGCAATTTCCCCACCCCAGGGCTTGAACATCTGGGTAGTAAGGGGATTGGCCCCGGATGCGCCCCTTCAAAGCATATTTAAAGGGATGATCCCTTTCTGCTTTGCGTTGCTGGTCTGCACCGCTCTGTTGATGATCTTTCCCCAGATTGTACTATATCTTCCAAGCTTTATGTCTTACTAACGAGTTATGGGGACAGAGGCGACGTTTAGTGTGTGATGCACAAAGTTTTGACAGAAGAGGGATTGTGAATGGAGACAACAATGAAAACAGATTATCAATACAGGCTATTGAGAATTGACCTGACGAAAAGACTTATTGCATCGGAGGTCATCGATGATGCCCTCTTAAGGCAATATCTTGGCGGAGCAAGCTTGGGGATCAAGCTTCTGTACGATGAGGTTCCTCCCGGAACGGAATGGAGCGATCCTGCAAACCGTTTGTTCATAGGGTCGGGGCCGCTTGGCGGGACCAGGGTTGAAGGCTCGGGGGCGATCTCAGTGGTGACGAAAGGAGCGCTTACGAATGGCGTTGCCAGCTCCCAGGCCAACGGTTTCTTCGGAAGATACCTCAAAACAGCCGGGTTTGATGGGCTTATCGTGCATGGCGCTTCAGACAAAGAGGTCTATCTGCACATTCACGACGGCACCGCAGAGCTGAAAGGCGCCCGCCATCTTGCCGGCAAAGATACCTACGCAACGGAGGCTGCAATCAAGAAAGAGCTGCAGCAGGGAAAAGGGGCGGCCAGCATACTGAGTATAGGACCTGCGGGGGAGAATCTCGTGAGATTTGCCCTTACTTTCAACGATACGGGACACGTGGCATCTCACAACGGAGTCGGCGCAGTTATGGGCTCAAAGAAGCTGAAGGCCATAGTGGTGAGCAGGGGCAAAGCGCCCATACCGGTTAGAGACAAGGATTTACTCCTTGACGTGGCCGGGCAGATCAAAGAAAGGGTCAAGGGGATTCCTATTTACGATTATTTTTCCAAGGCAGGAACGGTAGGCGGTGTATATGACAGCCGGGGGCCCGGTATCATACCGATCAAAAATTATACAACCGGCATCTGGAATATCGATCAGAAAAAGTTCGACGAATACCAGGGATCGAGGATTAGAGAGAGTTTCAAGGCCCGTCCAACTTCTTGCTGGGGTTGCTCCTCAAGGCATTGTCACATGGTAGAGATTTCAGAAGGTAAATATGCCGGCCGCGTCATGGAAGAACCGGAATACGAGGGCATGGCATCATGGAGTTCCCTCGTCGGCATTACTGATGTGGGCACGAGCATCGCTTTAGCCAATGAAGTTGATCTTCTGGGCATGGATACGAACGAGTCAGGCTGGGTGATAGCATGGGTTATGGAATGTTACGAAAAAGGTCTCCTCGGGAAAGACGATCTTGACGGGGTTGAGATGAAATGGGGCGACGACGATGCCATCATGGTCATGCTGAACAAGATTGCCCGAAGAGAGGGCTTTGGGAATGTCCTGGCAGATGGGGTCATGAGGGCCAGCCAAAAGGTCGGAAAAGAGGCAGCTAAACTTGCAATTCATACCCTTAAAGGCAATACCCCGCGCAGCCACGACCACCGGGTGATGTGGTTCGAACTATTCGACACCTGCGTTTCCAACCTGGGTACCCTGGAGTCAGGGAGTGGACCCCCGTTCAAATTGCTTGGGTTGCCTTTTCCGTATGATACATATGACCCCGAGCTGGTATCTACAATGGTAGCGAAAACGAAGGGGACGATGGTTTTCGAGGATTCCATGGTAACCTGCCGTTTTAAAACCGGAACACAGGTCGATCTTTTGTCTCAGGCTGTGAATGCGGTAACAGGCTGGGATATGGACCTTCAGGAGGCAATACAGGTGGGAAGAAGGGCGATAAATATTGCAAGGGCCTTTAATCTGCGCAATGGGATCGGCGCCGAACTGGACCGTCCATCGATGAGATACGGGTCGACACCGCTCGATGGGGTTGCGGCAGGTAGGGGAATTGCGCAACATTTTGACAAGATGCTGCATATTTACTATAATCTTATGGGATGGGATGAGCAAGGCAGGCCTTTGCCTCAAACATTAGGGGATCTTTCTCTTGACCAGGTTGCTTCCCATCTTTGGGACGCAGCCGGCACATGATAAAAAGACTTTGTTCTGAAAGGATCGCAAGACCCCTTGTTGTTTCTAACTGGTTTTATGCTTCTTCCTGCCCATCAGGGCACGGTTGCCTGTAATGATAATGGGGAAGTAATAAAAATGGAGGAGACAGAACATGGAAAAGATCAATATCAGCG
>DIFC01000025.1 GCA_002418945.1 Deltaproteobacteria bacterium UBA5758
CTCCCCCATCTTAACGATAGCGGAGGAGGGACCCGTCAACATGGTTTAGGCCATTATATGCCAAAAATGCCTTTTAGGAGGGGCGCCTACGGTCAAACAACGAACAATGAATAAAAAAACACAGGCAAGGAATAAACCTCCAAAAACCCCTCATCGTCTCAATATATCATTTAGTATATCAAATGAAAATACTAAACGAAGGAAATCTTGTCAAGTAATATTTTAGATACTATAGCTGATTGCAATCCTTTTTGTTATATATGGAAGAAATCGCAGGTTAGGCCGGTGCGCTCTCACCTTTATTTAATAATATATCTAAAAATATATTAAAAGCGCAAAAAGACTTGACAGGACAGAAGGATACGTGTATGTATAAACAATACAAAATTTTCAGAAAACTAATACGCAAGGAGGGTTAATGTCATGAAAAAACTGATGAAGGGTCTTGCAGTAGGCCTGTTTGTCATCACCTGGTTAGTGTACGGCATTCCGGCCAACGGGGCAGAGCAAACGTACAAGATACGTCTTACCTTATATTGGCCGCCTTCACACCACCTGGTAAAGCTCTCCCATTTTTTCTCCGACCGCGTGAAGGAGCATACCCAGGGCAAGGTCATCGTCGAAGTCTATCCGTCAGGTCAGTTGTATTCCCAGGCAGAATCGTTGAAGGCGGTTTCCATGGGGAGCATCGAGATGTCGGACGAATTTATGGGGAAGGCCGAGACCATCGATCCCCTGTGGGGCGTAGTCCAGACGAACATGTTTGTTTTGACCGACTACCAGATGCTCTGGAAATATTTTGACCACCCCAAATTCCGTGAAATAATCGGGGGCCTGTATATCAATAAGATGAAGGTTAAGCCCCTTTTTATTGTCGCCAGCGGGAGCTACATGATGCTGACAAACTCCAAAAACCCTATCGTCAAGCCGGCCGATCTTAGCAATAAGCTGATTCGCGTGCCCTCCAAGTCCATTATGGAGATGATCAACTATTGGGGCGGCAAGGGCGTGATCATGGGCTCCGGAGAGCAGATTATGGCCATGCAGGTGGGTACGGTGGACGGATCATGGACGAGCCTCGGGGATGGCGTTTCCCGCCAGATCTGGGACGTACAGAAATATGCAATGCTCTTTCAATCCAGCATCACCCACCCCTTCATTATTAATATGAGGTTTTTCAACAGCCTGCCCAAGGACATTCAAAAGGGCATAGAGAAGGCTGCAAAGGAGGCTGAGGATCATGGGAGAAAAGAGCTGGAGAAGATAGAGGCGGAACAGATAAAAATCCTGCAATCCAAGATGACCGTGCACGCCCTGACTGCCAAAGAAACGGAGGCATGGGCACAGACGATCCAGCCCTTAATCGACAAGTGGGTCAAGACAACAGGAGAAAAAGGGAAGACGTTGCGGGATGTAATGATGCAGGTGAGAAAGGACGTTTTGGCCGGGAAATGATCCCGGAGGCGAGTATCTGGTTCCGGATGCCCCGGAACCAGATACTGTGACAACCTTTGTAGAGGAGCGCCCGCATGAGGTCTGATAACATCCTGATTGTCCTGATAGAGAGGCTGAGCAGCCTGGGGACTGCGTTTGCCTCCGTGGGTTACGCCGTGATGACCATGGGGGTCTTTGTGTCCGTTGTCTTCCGGTATGTTCTTCTGAGCCCTATGGGGTGGACCGAAGAGGTGACTCGATTCCTCCTGGTCTGGTGCGTCATGCTCGGCATGGCATACACGCTGCAGCAGGGAAGGCACATCAGGGTGACGACCCTAACCAGAAACTTTTCTCCCAAGGTACAGAGGGCGCTGGAATTTATCGGCAGCCTGATCGCATTGGCCGTATTGTGCGTTTTCGTTTACAAGAGCTACCAGTTTACATCTTTTACGAAAGATATCGGAGAGGTTTCGCAGGGGTCCCTTGGAATCCCACTCTGGTGCGCCAATTTAGCGCTCCCGTTAGGAGGGGCGCTCTTTGTCCTGCAATACCTTGTGGAATTATTGAAGATCCTCATGGGCGTCAAAGGAAAAGAAGTGCATGGACATTAACGCTATAAGGCTGCAAGCTTTGCCGCCAGGGAGGCAGACAGCATGACGGAAGGCATCTGGGTTTTTCCGCTTCTCCTTTTTCTTTTATTATTCGGTCTTCCTATCGGCATTGCGCTGTTTACGTCTGCCTTGGTAGTCTTGCTGGTCAACAACTTCGATGTTATGAACATGGCCCATACCATGTACCAGACATTGGACAGCTTTCTTCTGTCGTCTCTCCCGCTATTTATGCTCATGGCGAACATTCTCTTCCGTGCGAATATCGGGGAAGACCTTTTCGAGCTCTTGAACGTCTTCCTTCGGAGGATACGGGGCGGCTTGTCGCTTTCGGCCCTCGCGGCCTGCGGGCTGTTTGCCGCCATATCCGGGTCCAGCGCCGCGACTGTTCTGACGATCGGGATTGTTGCGATCCCTGCCATGTTGTCCCGGGGATATGACAGAAAATTGGTGTTCGGGGCCTTGGGGTCGGGGGGATTGCTGGGGGTTTTGATCCCTCCGAGCGGTTGGATGATCATCTATGGCGACATCGCAGAGGTCTCGGTGGGAAAATTGTTCCTGGCAGGGGTGATCCCGGGTCTGATGCTCCTGGGGATCTTTATGATCGTTGCCTATATTCAGTCCATAAGGACCCACATGGAGCCCATGGAGCCTGCCACGTGGGCCGAAAAAAAGGCGGCGCTGCGAAAGGCATTTCCGGCGATATGGCTGCCGCCCATCATACTCGGCGGTATTTATGCCGGCATCTTCACGCCAACGGAATCCGCGGCAGTCGGTTGCGTGTATGCTGCCGCGATCTCGGTAAGGCGGCTGAAGATAACAGATTTCTGGCCTATATTCAAGGACACTGTCATTGCAACGTCCATGCTCTTTCTCGTGATCAAGACGGCGGTGGTCTTTGGCTCGTCTCTGACCATGATGCAGATCCCTCAAAAGCTGGCCGCGCTTGTTGTGGAGGCGGGGCTCACACCTATCCCGTTCATCATCGTCATGTCCCTGGTCTATTTTGTGCTTGGATTGTTTGTTGACGGGATCTGCATGCTGCTTTTGACCCTTCCGATTATCCTGCCAATTCTCGGCGCCTTGAATATAGACCTCATATGGTTCTGCATCATCGTGGTGGTCAACATGGAGATCGGGTGCATCAGCCCGCCCTTCGGCGTCAACCTCTTCGTCCTGATGGGCATCGTGAAAGACGCCGAGCTGCCGGAGATCCTCCACGGGCTGCTGCCATTCTTCCTCGGCCTTGTAGCCTTTCTGATCATCGTTATCAGCTTCCCGACACTCTCTACCTGGCTGCCCGCCTTGCTGAAGTAGCAGCCGGCGTAGCAATTCGCCCGCCTAACGGCCCGTTTATCGAACCAGTCTGACCTGCGGAGGGTTGATCGCCCCGTATTTTCGCTTGTTTGCAGTCATCTCAAAGGCTTGTTTCATACTCTCAATCCCTTCAAGCGTATGCGTTATGAGCGGCGCAAGATTGATCCTCTTGCTCGCTACCAGGCCGACCATCCACGCCACCTCTTTATCGGAACAGATCCGGACGCTTTTGTACCGGACGCCCCTGCTTAGCGGGGCGGTATCGAGGCCGATGCCGCCGCTCACCTGAAGTCCCACCACGATAATCGTGCCGCAGTCCCGAACAACAGTGGCAGCAGTAGCCAGAGTGGCGCTCCCGGCAAGGCCGAACTTGGGATTTCCTCCGGCGCAATCAAACACAATATCCGCCCCCACCCCGCCGGTGGCTTCGAGGATCGATCCTGCAGGATCGCAGGAGGCCGCGTCAATGGTAATGTCGGCCCCGAGCCGGTGGGAGAGATCAAGCAGCTCGCTGCGTATATCCGTGACGATCACCTTGCCTGCCCCTAAAAACCGGACCAGCTGCAGGCAGTTGAGCCCCATCACTCCCTGGCCGAGGATTGCAACGGTGTCGCCTATTGAGATGCCGGCTGCCGCTACGTGAACGAAGGTGGCGAAAAGGGGCTCCAGGGCGGCAGTTTCGCTGTCTGTGACTGTTTCGGGAACCTTTACCAGAAAGGCCGCAGGCACAACCGCGTACTCTGCCAGACATCCCGATGTGTCGGTGCCCAGGTGGGGGCCCTTCAGGCAGAGCGCCCCATGCCCGGCCTTGCAAATGGCGCATTCCCCACAGGGTATCATGCGTCCCCAAAAGACCCTGTCTCCCGCCATAAGGTCCTTTACGCCCGCGCCAACCTCAACCACCTCCCCGCTAAACTCGTGGCCGAACATCTGAAGCGGGCCATGCTCGCGACATCTCTCCTCCCATTTTCGGGCCGCGAGGTCGCCCTCCAGAAGAAGCGAAGCCTCTGTAACGCTAAGCTGCAGCATTCTGACCCTGAGGAGCACAGTTCCCGGCCTTGGTGCGGGAATGGGGACCTCTTCAAGCCGGATATCTCCCCGTCCATACACTCTCCACGCTTTCATCTTTTTCCTCCTTCCTGTGATGGTTCGTTCATGCCCCTTTCTTTGATACCTCATACAACTGTATGAGAACATCTTCCGTTGTGTCCGGATAGAAAAAGGCTGTGCGGCCGTAAGCGCCGGGCTTCGGACACCCCTCAACCAGTCTTGCCCCGTTCTTTTCGAGATCCTGAATTGCGGCGTCCAGGTTGTCGACTTCGAAGCAGAGGTGATTGATAGTCCCCTTACGGTTGCGGATAAGGCTGGAAAGCGGATCTTCGCCTGAATCTGGTCGGGTATGGGTGATCAACTCAAACATAGTGTCCCCTAAACGCAGAAAGCCGATCTTAATGCCAGCCTCCTTGTTTTCGACCAATTCCTCACATGTAAGCCCAAATCCCTTGAACCTTTCGATCGCACGTTCAAAATCTTCCTCTACGATACCGACGTGGTGAAGCTTCTTCAGCATGATTTCTCACCCCCCCCTTCGTTTATTTTGCCTGCTGCCTGCTATGCCTTAAAAACTTTACAGGTTTAAGGCAGATCAGATATTGACGTGCATTGTGAATATAGCAAAATCCCTTTGGCCCAAACTTTCGGCCTTGGTCATCTTTCCCGATGCCACTGCAATAATCTCCCGGAGGATCCTTTCCCCTGCAGACCTTACTGTCTCACTGCCTCGAAGGATTCGGCTTACATCCATGTCAATATTGTCCCTCATCATGCGGTACGTATCCCGGTTTGCGGTAACCTTGATGACAGGTCCGATAGGGGAACCGCAGGGAGTTCCTCTTCCCGTGGTAAAGACGGCCACCTGAGAACCTGCCGCCATCATCCCCGTGAGCTGCTCAATGTCATGGGCCGGGGTGTCCATGTAGACCAGTCCCTTTTGTGAGGGCCGGGACGCATAGGGGAGAAACTCCTCGATACACCCCGTGCCACCTTTGTAAATGCAGCCCAGCGATTTCTCTTCCAATGTGGTGATGCCCCCCGAAATGTTGCCAGGGGCAGGGTTGCTTTTCCGGATATCCTGACCCGAGGAAAGGGCTCTGTTTTCCCACCAGGCAACCGCGTTGAGTATCTTTCTTCCTGTTTCCGCGGTCCGCGCTCTTTGTGCCACCAAATGTTCGGCGCCTATGAGTTCGGGGGTTTCGGACAGGATAACGGTGGCCCCCTCTGCTATGAGCATATCCGAGGCGATGCCGACTGCAGGATTTGAAGCAAGACCGGAGGTAAAATCCGAACCGCCGCACTCAGTCCCCACGACAAGCTCTTTGAGCGGTATTGGCTCCCGGACAATACGGGCGCTCTGGCCCAGCATCTCCTTCACTATCTGCCGTCCTTTTAAGACCGTCCTCCTCGTTCCCCCCTCTTCCTGAATGACGAGCGCCTCCACCCTTTTGCCTGAGCGGGCAATCTCTTTTTGCAGCGCCGGGGCGGTATTTTCCTCGCATCCGTTCCCCACTACAAGGACGGAGAAGACGTTTGGATTTATACCGAAACCGGCAAGGGTTCTTTTCACAATGGCGCGGTCTTCCCCTATCTGGCCGCACCCCAGGATGTTGGGGAGATAGACCGCCCCTTTCAGGCCCCGTGCAATGGCCTGCGCCGCGCCCTGGGAGCACCCAACGCTGGGGATCACAAGAACGAGGTTCCTTGTTCCTGCCGTACCATCCTCTCTCCGGTACCCCTGAAATATCATTATGTCTCTCTCCGCGGGCTTACGATGTTGTGTATGTGAACATGCTCTCCCCTGCCTACCGCAGAAATGGTCCTCCCGATGGGTTCTCCGTATTTGATTACGGTTGCGCCCTGCTTAAGGTCTTCGAGGGCGAATTTATGACCAGGGGGGATGTTCGACGCAAGTCTTACCCTCTCAGGGTGTCCGTGGAATGTCGCGAAAAGTATCGACCCCTCTTTTAGAGGTTCAAGCGCCGTGGCCACGTTGTCCTTTTCGTGTAGCACGATCGCCTTTCTTTTCCCGGCCATATGAGAGCTATGTCCTTTATGCGTTGTTGTGCGTAGCCTTTTCTTTTCTCAGAACAGCTGAGTAGTGCCCCCGTCCACGGGCAGCGTAACGCCTGTAATATAAGACGCCGCGTCGGAACACAGCCACACAACGGCCTCTCCGATCTCTAAAGGCGTGCCCATTCGTCTCATCGGGGTCGTGGAGATATACCACTCCTCCCGCTCCGGGTGCTTCTTGCAGAGATCATCAACGAAAGGGGTGCGAACTGCTCCGGGACATACCGTATTTACGCGAATGCCTTGTTCTGCATGCTCCAGGGCAGCCATTTTTGTCAGGCCAATGATCCCATGCTTCGCGGAGCTGTAGGCTGTTGAACCTTTATTCGGTTTTAGGCCTGCCGCGGAGGAGATGTTTACGATGGCGCCCTTGCCCTGTTTGAGCATCTGCGGTATTTCGTATTTCATGCAGAGCCATACGCTTTTCAAATCCGCATCGATCACAAGGTCCCACTGGTCTTCCGGAAAATCGATCAGCGGGACCCTGATGCCCGCTATGCCCGCATTATTGCAGGCACAATCAAGCCTTCCGTAGACGTCAACGGTCCTTTTGATCAGCTCCTCGACCCGTGAGGACTGCAGCAGGTCGGCCCCGATGAAGGTGGCGTCCCCACCGTCTTTTTTGATCATCTCAACGGTTTCTTCGCCATTGGAGGTGTTCCTGCCGGTAACCACTACCTTCGCCCCTTCACGCGCAAACACCAGTGCAACGCCGCGCCCGATCCCTGAGCTTGATCCGGTAACCAAAGCAACTTTATTTGCCATACGTTTCGTCATCTTGAGCCACCCTTAACCTTACGATTCAGACCAGGAGCCAGGCCAAGAAAGGAAGCAGCGGCCTGAGCCACCATGAGCGCCAGCGCTAATCGTCAGGTAAAGGACAGATTGGCCGCCAGCTCGCCTATGTCTCCCAATTGG
>DIFC01000026.1 GCA_002418945.1 Deltaproteobacteria bacterium UBA5758
AGGTTAGTTACAGAAGTTACCAACGTCCCTGTCCGGTCTGTCCGGTGAGCAGCCGTTGACAATGATCCATACTTTTTATAGTATCAAGACATAGCGAGAGAGAATGCCTTTCAAATAAACGAAGGGGGCGGGCTTATGCATTATATTATCTTGCCGTTTCTCGGGTTGTTGGCAGCCGGGATTCATATCTTTTTTACGAAACAGTGGCATGACGCAAAGACCGTCCTTGAGATCGTCATGGCCTACGGGTTCGCCTTCAATATAGGCATTTCAGGGCTATATGCATTCATGGGGCACGCATTCTTCTCGAACAAGGTAGCCGCATATATCGGGTGGCCGCCGGGCAGCCCATTCCAATTTGAAGTGGCCGTAACAAACCTGTCCTTTGGTGTTCTTGGCATACTTTGCTTTTGGTTCAGAGAAAGCTTTTGGCTGGCAACGATCGTAGCGTTCTCTGTGTTTGATCTCGGGGCGGCATACGGACATATAAGAGACATTATTATGAATCACAATCATGCCCCCGGAAATGCTGGGGCGCCGCTCTATGCAGATATTATAAAGCCGCTCGTGTTCATTGTTCTCTATATTGTTTATATATGATCAGCCTTCTAAAAAAGGACCCTGTCGCAACGTAGAACATAGAACGTTGAACGTATTTTGCCTAACTTTGCCTGGAAAGGGTTGCCGATTTTCTTCTTGTTATTTAGCCGTTGTTATGGCAAGAAATAGGCATTCAACCGCAAGGAGCGACCATGAAAAAACTTATTTGTATATTCCCAATGATGCTTATGCTGTCCCTGGGATTTGTTGCCCCGGTCATCGCTGACTGTCCAGACTCACCGATGTCGTGCTGGGGGCCTCCTATGGACCAGGGCGGTGCGAGGATCTACTGCGGGAACATCACTATCGGTACCTGCTATGATTGGAAGAGCGCAGCGTGCGTGCCATGTGATTTGACCAGCGATAATCCCCACAGGGATTGCGGCCGGTACAATAATCAGTGCAACTCTTCATTCCCGAATTGCTGCAAAGGGGATTGCTGGCCGGCTTACAAATATTGGGATGGAAGTATATGTTGCGGGGCGGAAGGATGGAAGCCGCCATACTGGCCGTAACCCCTAACTGTACCAAAAGTACCAAAAGGGACATAGTTGACTATCTTGACTCATCACTATTTCCCTCACAGTCAACTCTATTCTTCTTTTGCATACCAGTAATAGGAGAGTTAGTCGCGTCCCCAATTGCTCTGTTTGGTCCATCTCATCCTCTTTGTCGCAACGTTGAACATAGAACATTGAACGTAGAACGTATTTTGCTTCAGTGTGCCTGGATCGTGCCCGGGCGGGGCAGCGTCCTCCCAACTTGTGCAATCTGTTGACATTCTTATGCAAGGCTGGTACCGTTTCATTAAATCCGGTAAAAAAAGGGATATGAGCATGATATGCAAAAGAGGTATTGCAATATTCGGAGCGATTGTTTCTTTTTGTTTTTACCACCTCTTCCTTCGCAGACGACAAAGGCCCTACAGCGTGTGTCAAAAACAACGCGGGGGTCGTGCAAATAACGATTTATACAGAACGCGAGGCAGCGATCGAGCTTAATTAGGAGGGAGCGTTATGAGGCGGAGCATCATCTTGGTTTTCATGACAGTATTTTTCGGAATGCTTCTCATCCCCGGCCTGGCAGCGGCATGGGACGAGGCGCAATTGCAGCAATTAAAGACAAAAAATGAATGTTCCAGCTGCGACCTGAGCGGGGCGAATCTGAGCGGTATGAACTTAAGCGGGGCAAACCTGTACAAGGCAAACCTGTACAATGCCAACCTGAGCAATGCAAATCTCAGTGGGGCATACCTGAACAGGGCGGACCTCCCGGGGGCCAACCTGAGCAATGCCAACCTGAGCAATGCCAACCTGCACGGGGCATTTATGAAATCGGCCAACCTGAGCAATGCCAACCTGAGCAATGCGGACCTCGGCAGCGCATTCATGGAAGGGGCATACCTGTACGGGGCAAACCTTACCGGGGCAAACCTTACCGGTGCGAGCTTGAGCGGGGCCACATGGACGGACGGGTCAGTATGCAAATCCGGATCTGCCACAGAATGTAAGAAATAGCCTCTTTCCATGAGGCTCCCTGCCTTATCTGCCTGCGGTGTTCCCTGAGGCTGTGCCCTGACAGTTACCCGGGCGACAGGACGGCGAGAAGCTGGCCCGGCGTTTCAACGAGGCGGTCCGGCCCCTTTCCTTCAAGCATCCCTTTCGAGTTGAAGCCCCAGGACACGGCGATGATCCTGATGCCCGCCTTTCGACAGGCATCGATGTCCCCCACATCATCTCCCACATAGATCGTCTCTTCCGGAGAAAGGGCATATCGCGCGAGCGCCCCTTCGATGGCCCTGTACTTTTCAAGGGCAGGCGCATCGGCCCATACGAAATCGACCTGCCCGATGCCGTCCCTTGCAAGGATGTGCCTCACCGTCTCCTCCGTGTTCGACGTCACTATGCCTAGCCGGTAGTCTTTCCGCAGCGCGGCGAGGACCTCACCCATCCCTTTGACCGTAGAGGCCCCGCGCATGGCGCGATTGAGCAGGTCCTTGAATGATCCCACCCAGCGGGGAACCTGTTCCGCCGAAAGCCCGAACACGTCGGTCAGCACCTCGCGCGTGCTTTTCTTGCGGAGCATCGAAACTTCTCCGATCGGCACGTAGCCGAACGCCGCGGCCAGTTCGTTCGCGCAGGAGACAAAGATGGATTGGGAATCGACGATCGTCCCGTCGAAATCGAACATGACATTCTTCCATACCATGGCGGCCATGCCACATTCTACCATCCTTCGCCCACGTTCAGCCAGCAATAATGCAGCCATAAGGGGTGCCGGCGGTATCCGCCGGGTCGATCATTTGCCCCTTTATTTCCCGCGATGATCGACGGCAACCCGCGCTCCGCCACCGCCGTTGCCTCGGCCGACACGGTCCTTGTTGCGCTGTCGAAAGATGATCTGAACCGGCTCCTGAAAGAGAAGCCGTATGTGGGAATAAAGATGCTTCAGAAGATCGCCTTCTCGATGAGCCAGAGGCTCCGCCAGACCACCGGCATCCTTGTGGATTACCTCGAGAAGGAATCGTAAGTACGGATATTCCGTGAAGATAAGCATCGGTGCCGGGCTCTTCGTAAGCAAAAACGCTCATTCATTCCTGTCGTCCGTAGATTATTCTGTTGACCAATATTTTCCTCAATGGTAATTTTATGCCAATCCCTTGTGGTGTGGCGAGGGGTCCTGAAGTATCTGTATATATGAAAGGAAGGCGCAAATGACATTCCATGGCAGATCGGGCTGCGGACAACCGGGCCTGTCCGACGCGGGGAAAAAGGTCACGCTCGCGGGCTGGGTCGATGCGCTGAGGGACCATGGAGAGGTGCTCTTTATCCACCTCCGCGACAGAAGCGGCATAGTCCAGGTCGTGTTCAGTCCCGAATCGACCCCCGAGAAGACCTGCGAAATGGCAGGGCTTCTGAGGAACGAGTTCTGCGTGCTTATCAGGGGTACTGTGATCAGGCGCGCGGAAGGCACCGGGAACCCCAACATCGCCACCGGAGATATCGAGATAGTCGCGGACGACCTCACGATCCTGAGCAGGGCGAACCCATTGCCCTTTCCCATTTCGGAGAAGTCCATGGTCGCGGGCGCGGCGGTCAAAGGGGACGAATCGGTGGCCGAGGACCTGCGGCTCCAGTACCGGTACCTCGACCTTCGAAGGCCCACGATGCAGGACCACCTGATAAAAAGGCACCGCATCGTGAAGGCGGTTCGGGATTACCTCGACGAACAGGGGTTCGTTGAGGTAGAGACCCCCATGTTGACAAAGAGCACACCGGAAGGCGCACGCGACTACCTTGTCCCCAGCAGGCATTACCCGAAGAACTTCTACGCCCTTCCCCAGTCTCCCCAGCTCTTCAAGCAGCTTCTTATGGTCAGCGGCATGGAGCGCTATTTCCAGATCGTCAGGTGCTTCAGGGACGAGGACCTCCGTCCCAATCGGCAGCCGGAGTTCACCCAGCTTGACCTCGAGGCGTCGTTCATCGACGAGGAATTCATCTACGGACTTTTTGAAGAGCTTTCCGCAAGGATGTTCAGGATCGGCGGCATCGACCTGCCGCGCCCTTACCCGAGGATGACATGGCTCGACGCCATGAACGCCGCGGGCTCCGACCGGCCGGACCTGCGCTTCGGCATGACCTTTCGGGACGCGACGGACATCTTCGCCGACACCAGATATGGCATCTTCAGGCAGATACTCGACAGGGGCGGCTGCATAAAGGGCATCAACGTCAAGGGGCAGTCGGAGCGCCTGAGCAAGAACATCCTCCAGAANNGCGCCAAGGGCATGACCTGGATGCGGGTCACGGAGGGCGGGCTGGAATCGAACATCGTGCAGTTCTTCAGCGACCATGAGCGGGGCGAGGTCCTCAGGCGCTTTGACGCGCGAAGCGGCGACGTGATCCTCATGATCGCCGACCCGTCCTGGGCGCTCGTCTGCTCGGCGCTCGGCCAGCTCCGCCTCCACGTGGCGGGGCGGCTGAACCTGATCCCCGAAGGCGTGTTCCATCCCCTGTGGGTGACCGATTTTCCCCTCTTCGAGGCAACGGAAAAGGGCGTCACGTCGAGCCACCATCCATTTACAATGCCTGACAGGACCGATTTTAACCCCGGCAACATGGAGGAGCTTCTGACGCTCCGCTCGCGC
This sequence comes from Deltaproteobacteria bacterium UBA5758, assembly GCA_002418945.1. GTDB lineage: Bacteria > Desulfobacterota > Syntrophorhabdia > Syntrophorhabdales > Syntrophorhabdaceae > UBA5609. The sequence continues at coordinate 4,748 of DIFC01000026.1, forward strand.
GCGTACGACCTCGTTGTCAACGGCGAGGAGCTCGGCGGAGGAAGCATAAGGATCAATAACAGGGAGCTGCAGAACAAAATATTCACGGCCCTCGGCCTGTCGGCGGAAGCTGTGGAGGAAAAGTTCGGCTTCTTTCTCCGCGCCCTTGAATACGGGGCCCCGCCCCACGGCGGCATAGCGCTGGGGATAGACCGGGTCGTGGCCATGATCCTTGGAGCGTCGTCGATCAGGGAGGTGATAGCCTTTCCCAAGAACCGAAGCGCCTTGTGCCCTCTTACCAAGGCGCCTTCCGAGGTCGCCCGTGAGCAGCTCTCCGAGCTTGGCCTCCTCGACATGGGAGGGACGCAGCCTCTGCCCGGGACCACGGAACAGCAGGACATGATCGATTCATTGTCCTGGGTCTCCCGCATCGGCATAGCCGCAGGGGAGCGGGATGCAATAGTAAACGCGGTAGAGGATGCGAAGGCCCTGGTGGAATTGGTCAATGGCCGTGCAGGCCGGGAGGAGCCGATGTTCTCCGTTATTGCTTTGGAGAACCGTACCCGGGAGGGTAATGCGCCCCGTATAAGCCCGCTGGCTGAAAAGGGCGAGATCTTCAGGAACGCGCCCGCGGAAAAGGGCGGGTATTTTAAGGTAGCGAGCATCCTGGAATAAACGATGAGGACGACAGCGGACATATTTACATACAAAAACACATCACAGCAGGAGCGCGCCAAAGGCGGTCCGCTCGCAGGGAAAAGGGTCGTCATACAGCCCAACATGTGCGCCCGCGGATGGCTTACTGATGCAGGCTCCCGCGCCCTTGAGGGCTTTATCGCCCTCGAAGACGCGACGGTCGTTGCCCGCCTCAGGGAGGCCGGCGCGCAACTGGCGGGAAGCGCCCGCATGGGCGAGCTGGGGTTCGGCCTGAAGGGGGACACGGGAGCGCAGGCTATCGCTGCAGGCGAGGCCGATATCGCCCTGATCACCGACACGATGGGCGAAGCGCGGGTGGCCGCTGCAGCGCATGGTCTTTTCGCGTTCAAGGCGAGCTTCGGCGTTATCTCACGGTTCGGCCTTGTAGGCCTTGTTCCTTCCATAGAGTCCTGGGGAGTCTTGGCGAGAGACCTAGAAGACATCATCGCCGTTATGCGAGCTGTTACCGGAAAGGACGAGAACGATCCTTCCATGCCCGATGAAGAGCCGCCTGATCTCAGTAACATCGGCGGCCCGCTGATGAAAGGACAAACCGCTGGCGTTATCAAAGAATGTCTCGGCGGCCTTAGTGTTGAGGAGGTGCGCCTTTTTCAGACAGGGCTTGAGAGGCTTGAACAGGCGGGGTTTACCATGCAGGAGGTGAGCTTTCAGGACTTCGGCCTCTTCCGCGTTGTCCACAACGTGATCGGTTCCGTTGAGGCGTCCTCCAGCGCGGGCAAGTACGACGGCGTCCGGTACGGCCACCGCGCCTCCTCTGCAAAGCATTGGAACGAGATGTACCTCAATACACGCGGGGAATCATTCGGGACGCTTATCAAAGAATACCTCTTCCAGGGGGCGTATTTCCAGTTCGAGAACTACCGTGCCTTCGAGAACGCCTGCCGGATCCGGGGCCGCCTTGTTCGGGATACGGCGGATTTGTTTAAGAACGTCAGCGTCCTCGCCTTTCCTACGCGGCGGCTTGGCCTTAACGCCGCTGCGGCCACATCGGCCAGGGAGGTGTACGACGCCTTTTCGCTGACGCTTCCCGCGAACATAACGGGCCAGCCCGCCCTCCACGTACCATCCTTTGCCAGGGGTCCCGAGGGAGACATGGGCATGCAGCTTGCGGCTCCCCGCCTTGCCGATGCCGGCCTGTTGGAAATCGGCAAAGTACTTGCGTCAGCAATGTCAGGAGCGGAACGGAAATGAAATATGAAGCCGTGATAGGTCTTGAGATACATGTCCAGCTCAACGCCGCCACCAAGCTTTTCTGCGACTGCCCGAACCGCCCGGGCGATGAGCCGAACAGGAATACATGCCCTGTCTGCCTCTGGCTGCCCGGCGCGCTGCCGAAATTGAGCAGGGAGGCGCTTGAGAAGGCAACGCTCGCCTGCCTTGCGCTCAACTGCACCATCCAGCCCGAGAGCGCCTTCGACCAGAAGGTCTATTATTATCCAGACCTGCCGAAGGGGTTCCAGCTCTCCCAGCACCACAAGCCCCTTGCGAGGAACGGCTGGATCGACATCATCGGAGAGGATGGAAAGCAAAAAAGACTGCGTATCCACCATATCCACATGGAAGAGGACGTGGCCAAGCTCGTCCACGAGATGGAGGGCAGGACGCCCGTCAGCCTCGTCGATTTCAACCGGGCCGGCACGCCGCTCATCGAGATCGTGAGCGAACCGGATATGCGAAGCCCCTACGATGCGATGGAATACGTCAAGGCATTAAGGACGCAGCTTCGCTATACGGGCAGCGCCGATTGCAGCATGGAGCAAGGGACGCTCCGCGTGGACGCCAACATCTCTCTTCGGCCTTTCGGCACCGATGAGCTCAATACGAAGGTGGAAGTAAAGAATATGAACTCCATCCGCAACGTGGGCGACGCCATTGCCTATGAGATCGTCCGCCAGGGCGAATGCCTCGACAGGGACGAGCCCATCGTGCTCCATACAAGGCTCTGGGACCCGGAAAAGCGTGTGACCATGCCGATGCGCGGCAAATTTTCCGGACCCTGCGTGCCCGACCCGTCGGTGGCGAGGATCGTGGTCACCGATGACTGGCTGAAGGATATACGAAGAAGGCTTCCGGAGATGCCGGGGAGGAAGGCGGAGCGTTTTTCAAAAGAATACGGCCTTACCCCCGAGGAGGCCTCGAATATGAGCCAGGAGCGGGAGATCTCGGAATTTTTCGAAGAGGTGGCCCGGCAGGGGATCCCGCCGCGAAAGGCCGCAAGCTGGATCACAACCCACTTGGTACCCGCCCTCAGGGACCGCGACGTGACAATAACAGAGACGCCGCTTACCTCTGGGCGATTTGCCCGCCTCCTCGCCATCCTTGAAACGGGTGTTATAAACGCTCACGCAGCAAAGGAGGTATTGCTCCAGCTCCTCGCGAGCGACCGATCACCTGATGAGATCGTAGAGAAGGGCAAATACCGGCAGGTTTCCGACAATAGCGAGCTTGAGGCGATCGTCGATAAGATCCTTGCGGACCATCCGTCCGATGTCGACGATTTCAGGGGCGGGAACGCCAAGGTGATGGGCTTCCTGATGGGGCTGGCTATGAAGGCGTCGGGGGGAAAGGCGAACCCCAGGCTCTTAAAAGAGATCTTTACGAAAAAGCTGGGCTGAACACAGATATCCGGAGGAGAGAATGGACATTAAACCGCGGTGCTACGATAAGGTTGTTGAGCTTATTAAAAAAGGCGTCAACATACCAAATCCGTTGACCCTTGATCTGGGCGATGAGGTTGATGCCGAACATATATCCGCAAAGGACGTCACCATATACCCGGGATGCAGGATATACGGCGGGCAGACCGTCATATCTGCAGGCGCGCGGATCGGATATGAAGGGCCCGTTACAATAGACAACTGCCAGTTGGGACCGAAGGTGGAGCTCAAAGGAGGATATTTTAACAGGTCCGTATTCCTGGAGAAGGCGAACATGGGGCTGGGGGCGCAGGTGCGGGAAGGCTGCATCCTCGAAGAGGAGGCCAACGGCGCGCATTGCGTCGGCCTGAAGCAGACGATACTCTTTCCCTTTGTAACGCTCGGAAGCCTGATCAACTTCTGCGATTGCCTCATGGCAGGCGGCACGAGCCGCAAGGACCACAGCGAGGTAGGCAGCTCGTACATCCATTTCAACTACACGCCGGACGGCGACAAGACCACCCCTTCGCTGATCGGGGACGTACCGAGGGGCGTCATGCTTAACCGGCCCGCCATCTTTCTCGGCGGCCAGGGCGGTATCGTTGGCCCCCTGCGCATGGGGTTCGGCAACGTCATTGCCGCCGGTTCCATACTGAGGAACGATTTCCCGGAAGACAACAGGCTTATCGTGGGAAAGACGCACTCCCCGAAGACGATACAATTCACCCCCAGGACATATGCGAACCTCCCCAGGATCGTGGCAAACAACATCACCTACCTTGCGAACCTAATGGGCCTGGAGGAATGGTACGTTCATGTGAGGCGCCCCTTCCTCGAGGCTGAGGAGTTCGGCAGCCTCATCTATGCCGGACTGCTGGACAAGCTGGCCCTTGCGAAGAAGGAGCGGATGAAGCGTCTGCAGGTGTTGGCCGAAAAGGCAAGTGTACCTCCTGCCGGCGGTGCGCAGGCGCAGAGGGGATGGGACGGAAGGAAAGAGCTCCACGAGAGATTCATCGAGATAGAGAAACTGTTCGCAGGCGGCGTGGCGAGCGATACGGTCGAGAAGGCCCGCGAGGACTTCCTCTCATCTTTTGATAAGGCATCGGGCGAAAGCAAAAAGGATTATATAAAGGTGATACAGGGCCTTCCTGTCGATGTCTCCGGGAAAGGCGTTGCGTGGCTTCAGGGGGTTGTGGACGACTTCTGCAGAAAGGCACAAATGATAGTGCCGTCGCTTTCAATGTTCAGCTAATGATCTTAGTAATATACTACAAGGAGGAACCATTATGGGAAAACTGTTTGGTACCGATGGAGTGAGAGGAGAGGCGAACCGCTATCCGATGAACGCTGAGATAGCCTTCGCAATAGGCCAGGCAGTCGTTTATCTCTTAAAGAAGGAGCACTATCGTACGAGGATAGTGATCGGGAAAGACACGCGCATCTCAGGGTATATGCTCGAAGGATCGCTGGAATCAGGGATAACCTCAATGGGAGGAGATCCCTACCTGCTCGGGGTTTTGCCTACCCCCGGCATAGCCTTCATCGCCCAGAGCATGCGCGCCGACGCTGGGGTAGTCATATCGGCGTCCCACAATCCCTATCAGGACAACGGGATAAAGATCTTTTCCGGCAGCGGCTTCAAGCTTTCAGACGAACAGGAAGAGGAGATCGAGAATCTTATGCTGAGCAATACGCTCCATACCTTGGTGCCCCCGGTGAAGGACATGGGACAGGCATACCGCCTCGACGATGTTAAGGGTCGTTATATAGTCTTTTTAAAGAACACCTTCCCGAGAAACCTGTCCATGGAGGGGATGAAGATCGTCATAGACACGGCCAACGGCGCCACATACAAGGTTGCCCCGGAGATGTTCTGGGAATTGGGCGCAGACGTAGAGGTCATCCACAACACCCCGAACGGCATAAATATCAATGACAGATGCGGTTCACAACACACGAGGGACCTCAAAAAAAAGGTAGTCGAGAACGGAGCGGAGATAGGGCTTGCCTTTGACGGTGACGGCGACCGCCTCATCGCCGTGGACGAAACAGGGCAGGAGATAACGGGCGACCAGATCCTTCTTATATGCGCCTCTATGCTCAAGGAGCAGGGAAAACTGAAGAACGACCTCTTGGTGAGCACCGTGATGAGCAACCTGGGGTTGCGCGTGGCATGCAAACGCTGCGGTTTCAAATACCACGCATCGAAGGTCGGCGACCGCTACGTCCTGGAGGATATGCTGAAGCTGGGCAGCGTGATAGGCGGGGAAGAGTCGGGCCATATGATCTTCCTCGACCATCATACCACGGGCGACGGCATCATTACCGCAGTACAACTGATCGCGGCCATGGTCAAGACGGGAAAGCGCCTCTCAGAGCTCGCGAAGATGATGGACATCTACCCGCAGAAGCTTATCAACGTGGACGTGCAGAGCAAGCCTGACGTCGCAACGGTGCCCGGGATCATGGAGGCGATCACCAGGGTCGAGAAGGAGCTGGGAGACGACGGCCGGGTACTTGTGCGCTATTCAGGCACACAGAATATGTGCAGGGTCATGGTCGAAGGGCCGTCAGACGATGTGACGGAAAAGTACTGCAAAGAGATAGCCGATGCCGTGAAGTGCGCGATTGGATGAGGACAGGAGGGGAGAGATGCCCATCAAGGTAGTGATCACGGATGATTTTACCCACCTCAGTAAGGTTGCGGCGGATATCGTGAAGGGAAAGATCATCGAGCTCCTTAAAAAGAAAAAAGAGATCGTCCTGGGGCTTGCCACGGGAAACTCGCCGACGGGCATGTACAAGCGCCTGGCGCAGGCGGCGAACAGCGGTGAGTTTGACAGCGGCCGCATCAGGAGCTTCAACCTCGACGAATATGTGGGCCTGCCCGGTGAGAACGCCCAGCAGCGCCTTATGCACCCCGAAAGCTATTGCTATTTCATGATACAGGAACTCTTCGGGCTTCTGAAGGACAAATTCATCGAGACGAATGTGCCCTATGGCTCTTTAATTGACCAGAAGACCCTCATAAAAGAGCTTCGACAATACCCCGGAGACTGGACGTACAAAGGCGCAGACGCCGGGAAATCTATCGCCATAAAACAGAAGACAGGATCTGGATACCTTGCTTGGGTCAGAAAGGAGATCCTCGACGGCTATGCGAAGAAGATCAAAAAGGCGGGAGGAATAGACCTTCAGGTGATCGGCGTGGGAGGCCGCGGCCATGTTGCCTTCCACGAATCGGGTATACCCTTCAAGGGGAGCTCGGTCATGCTTGTAAAGCTCGACGACAATACGATAAGCAACGCCGTGACGGACGGACATTTTCCTTCGGTAGAGAATTCCCCGCACTATGCCATATCCATGGGCGCCGAGCTCGTCTACCAGGCGCGGAACGTGGTGCTTCTGGCGAACGGCGAACGAAAGGTTGAGTCCGTTACCCGATCGCTTCTGGATGACCTTACCCCTGAGGTTCCAATCTCCTACGGACAGCGCTATGCAAAAATACGCGATAACCTGACATACGTCCTTGACAGGATCGCCGGCAGGGAGCTTCTTTCAAAGAAAGGCGAGTTGAGGACGAAGGGGGTTGTGATCGAGGATCTGACGACGCCATAGCGGTCAGCGAAATGTCGAGCCTTGAAAGAGATATAGCAGCCCTGGTCAAGGCAAAAGGGCCGCATACGGGACTTGAGATCAGGAAGGCCATCGATGCGGGCAGCCTTGCTGTCTGGAAGACGTGCAAAACCTCTCCCAGGCTACGCACAGAGGTCGTCGGCAGAAGGTATCTGAGGCTTGACCGTCACGTCGAAGGTTTAGCCCGCCTCTCCCCTTCTATCCTGAGGGAGTTTTTTACTTACTCGGTGGTGGGACCGGCAGACGAGCCGGAACCGCTTGAAAGAAGATGCGCCGAAGTGATGGCCCGTATCCGCGAGATAAGCCGGTTCAAGCTTGACCTCGCCGGAAAGATGGTTGCCGGCATCATGGAGGAGTTCGGTGACGGGGTGTTGAAGAAACACCCCGTCTGCTTTATCATAGCCGGCGACGTGGTCTATGATATGGCCCATGATGTTCCCCGGCCGGAACGCAGCACGGGAAGGCTTGTCAGGGGTTCGGATATCGACCTCGTCGCCATAGTCGACGATGCCCTGCCCGACCCTTATATCAAGAAGCTCGATGAGCTCATATACAGGAAGAAATACAGGATGCTCATTGATCCCGCCGTCAACGAGGAAGTGGACTATAAGATCAAAAGGCTAAGCCTCATAAGGGAGCAGGCCCGCTTCGACAATTTCAAATATATGGTCGCCATCAAGATCCTCCAGGAAGGAGTGCTGCTCCACGGAGACGAAGAGCTTTTCCGCGCCGTCAAGAAGATCATTAAGGAGAAGGGGCTTCAGGAGAGGTTTGACGAGTTTGAGAGGCTCGCGAAGGTATTCAGAAAAAGGGCCGAGGAGTCCATACTGTACGATGACCTGGATCAGGCGGCGGTAGAGGAGATGCACCTCTTCTACTCGGCCGAGGAGTTCGAGGAATTCGAGTAGTAGTTTACCTCTTCGCCGGCGTCTTCCCCTCGCGGGCCCTCGTTGCAGCGAGGGCGAATAGAAAACCTATTGCAATAAGTGTTTTTACTGGTATTATTGAAAAGGGGGACATATTATAAAAAATATGAAGAGTTTCGAACGCTGCTGAAGCTGGTGAATGTTGAAGGATAATATAAAGAGCGCCGAACTTTTACAGGAATCGTCAGTATTGCCCGGTCAGGGGGAACAACTAAAAAGACCTGCATGCAGGCGTGGAAGATCCGATGCACCCTTAAGAAAAGATGAGACAATCTATAAAGCCGCAATAGAGAACTCTAACGACGGCGTTATTATTCTGCGAGGCGACAAACGCCTTTACTGTAACAGGAAATACCTTGAGATGCTTGGTTATGAAAGCCTGGAAGAGCTTTCTCGTGTGCCCATCTACGCGACCGTCCATCCCGATGACCGAAAGATGGTGGTGGATTATGCTGCAAGGAGGCAGTGCGGGGAACAAGCCCCAACGCTGTATGAGTGCAGGATGATAAAGAAAGACGGCTCAACGGTACATGTCGAGGTCTCGGCCTCCAGTATCAAGTATAAGGGCAAGGCCGCTTCCTTTGGCTTCGTAAGGGATATAACGGCATACTGGGAAGCAGAGAAAACGCTCAGTGCAAAGGAAAAAATCCTGCAGGAGCTGATCCACGCAACGAATGAACCCCTCTTCCTGATCGATGCAGAGGGAACTATTCTCATAGCGAACGAAGCGTTGGCAAAAAGAATGGGCAAGGAAGTTAAGGATCTGATCGGCTCGTGCATATACGATTACTTCGGGCCGGACGTGGGAAGTGCGAGAAAAGAGCAGATCGACCAGGTCGTCCATACCGGGCGTCCGATCCAATTTGAACATACAAGGGCCGGGAGAATCTACGATGCATTTGCCTACCCTGTTTTTGATGAAAACAGAAAGGTATCACAGATAGCAGTTTTTGCCATCGATATCACCGAGCGGAAAAAGGCCGAGAAGGCCCTTAAATATAGCGAGGAGACGCTGCGCGCCCTGTTTCACGCAAGCAGTGAAGCGCTTCTTCTAATCGACAGGGAGGGAAAAATCCTTGTGGTGAACGAGGCGCTTGCCCGCAGCCTGGGGAGAACACCCGCGGATCTTGTCGGTACCAACCAGTACGATTACTTCCCGCAGGATGTGGCGGAAAACAGAAAGCGGCATTTCGATGAGGTCGTCAGGACCGGCAAGGCGGCGCATTTTACTGATACACGGGCCGGGAGATCCTTTGAAGTGTTCGGCTACCCTGTTTTTGATGATTTCGGCAAAGTGGCACGAATAGCAATTTTTGCCATCGATATCACCGAGCGCAAAAAGACTGAAGAAGCTCTGCAAGACAGTGCAGCGAAGTACAAGACGCTCTTCGAGAACGCCAACGACGCTATTTTCCTCATGAGCGGAGACAGGTTCATGGACTGCAACACGAGGACCCTGGAGATGTTCCAATGCACCAGGGAGCAGATCATCGGGCAATCTCCTTACAAGTTCTCTCCCCCCTTCCAGCCTTTTGGCAAAGGCTCGAAGGAAGAGGCCCTTGAGAAGATCAATGCGGCCTTGAGAGGAGAACATCGTTTCTTTGAGTGGACGCACTGTCGCTATGACGGGACACCTTTCGACGCCGAGGTGAGCCTGAACCGCATCGAACTGGCCGGCAAGACATACATCCAGGCGATCGTACGAGATATTACTGAACGGAAAAAGGCAGAACAATCACTCCAGGCAAGCGAGGAAAAATACCGCACTATCTACGAGCATTCCATAGTTGGGATCTTCCAGTCGACCCCGGATGGAAGGCATCTGAGCGCAAACCCTGCCATGGCGAAGATGTTCGGGTACGACACACCTGAGGAGATGATCGAAACAACGACCGACATAGCGAAACAGATATATGTGCACCCTGAAGAAAGGGAGGCGTTCAAGAGAACGGTCGCGGAACAGGGTTTCGTGGAAGGGTTTGAATCGGAACAGTACAGAAGGGACGGGAGCACCTTCTGGGTCTCCACAAATGCCCGCAAGGTCAGGGCGTCCGACGGTACGACACTCTGCTACGAGGGCACCATCATTGATATTACCGTGAGCAAAAAGGCAGAAGAGGCTCTGCGACAGGAGCGGGAACGGTTTTTTACTCTTACGGAAAACGCCCCATACGGACTTGTATTGATTGCCAAGGATGGTACCTTTCAGTACATTAACCCTAAATTCAAAGAGATATTCGGCTACGACCTCAATGATGTTCCAAACGGCAAGACATGGTTCAGAAAGGCATACCCTGGCCCGGCATACAGGCACACCGTGACAGCAGCATGGATCGAAGACCTGCAGGAGACGAGCGCTGCAGGACAGAGAATAAGGATCTTTCGTGTGAAGTGCAAAGATGGCGCTGAAAAGATCATCAGTTTTATGCCTGTTAAGCTGTCGGAAGGCAGCAATATAATGGCCTGTGAGGACATTACCCAGCGTAAACAAGCCGAAGAAGAGCTCAGCGTAGCACGGGAGCGGTTTTTTAACATTATCGAGTTCCTGCCCGACGCGACGCTGGTTATCGACCGCGAAAAAAGGGTAGTGACATGGAACCGTGCGTGTGAAGAGATGACAGGGGTCAAAAAGGAGGATATCATCGGAAAGGGCGACTATGAGTATGGCCTTGCCTTTTACGGCGAAAGACGCCCAATACTCATCGACTATGTCACCGCTGACCCCGACAAGTTGCGAGCAAAATACGAGTCGATCAAAAAGAAAGGAGATATGATCTACGGCGAGGTGTTCATACCGGGTTTGTACGGCGGGAAGGGCGGATACCTGTCAGGCACCGCCTCTCCGCTCTTTGACAGCAGCGGGAACATCGTCGGCGCCATAGAGTCGGTCAGGGATATCACCGAACGGAGAAATCTCGAATCCCAGCTCTTCCAGGTCCAGAAACTGCAGGCCATAGGCACCCTGGCAGGCGGTATTGCCCATGACTTCAACAACCTTCTGATGACCATTTTGGGATATACTTCGCTGATGCTCATGGAAATAGACCCAGGCCACCGCCATTACGAAAAGCTTAAAATTATCGAAAAACAGGTGCAGAGCGGGGCAGATCTGACAAAGCAACTGCTGGGCTTTGCCCGGGGCGGCAGATACGAGGTGAAGCCCACGGATTTGAACGATCTCATCATCAAATCCTCCGATGTGTTCAGCAGGACCAAGAGGGATATCGTCATACACAGGAAGCTCGATAGCGGCCTTCTCACCTCGGAGGTTGACCAGAGTCAGATAGAGCATGTGCTGCTGAACCTTTACATCAATGCCTGGCATGCGATGCCCTCGGGCGGTGAGCTTTATCTTGAGACGCAGAACATCACCATCGATGAAGGAAGTGCAGATTACTACATGGTAAAACCCGGGCACTATATAAAAATATCGGTGACGGATACAGGCGTGGGGATGGACGAGGCGACACAGCAGAGGATCTTTGAGCCTTTTTTCACCACAAGGGAGATGGGAAGGGGATCCGGCCTGGGATTGGCCTCAGCGCACGGCATCGTAAAGCACCATTGCGGCGCCATCAATGTCTACAGCGAGAAAGGCAAAGGCACGACCTTCAACATCTATCTCCCCGCGTCCGAAAAGGAGCGCGCGGAGGAGAGGGCGTTATCAGGCGATCTGCTAAAGGGCCGGGAAACGGTCCTTTTCGTCGATGACCAGGATGTTGTTGTTGATGTGGGAAGGTTGATACTGGAGGAGCTCGGCTATACGGTATTGGCTGCAAAAAGCGGACAAGAGGCGATAGATATATACGCGCAGCGCATGGAAGAGATAGACCTGGTGATCCTCGACATGATCATGCCGAAGTTAAGCGGTGGAGAAACATACGACCGATTAAAGGAGATTAACCCAGGCGTGAAGGTCATTCTCTCAAGCGGGTATAGTTTGAACGGCCAGGCGTCGGGAATACTAGAACGCGGCTGCGATGGCTTTATCCAGAAGCCCTTCAACGGCAATGAATTATCAAAAAAGATACGGGAAATACTGGATCAATAACGTGTCCATGGAAAAGATGATCATCACGGTTGGCGTTACGGGGTCGAGGATCACCAGGGAGCAGACACCTTATATCCCCATTGCGCCGGAGGAGATCGCCCTATCAGGGATCGAGGCCTGGCGGGCAGGCGCCTCGGTGGTCCACATCCACGTGAGGGACCCGCGAACAGGGCTCGGTACGCAGGAGCTGTCGATCTTCAAAGAGGTGGTTGACAGGATCAGGGCAGAGACCGACGCCATACTCTGCCTTACGACAAGCGGCATCCCCGGGAGGAACCTGCCGATCCCTGAAAGACTTCAGCCCCTTGCCCTGCAGCCGGAGATGGTCTCTTTTGACGCGGGCTCCCTGAACCTGAACCGGACCGTCTTTCTCAATCCGCCTGAATTCCTCGAAACCCTTGCAAAAGAGGCCCTTGCCAGGGGCGTCAAGCCGGAGCTGGAGGTCTTTGACGCAGGCATGGTCCACACATGCATACGCTACTCAGAGGTAGGGCTTTTACAAAGGCCGCTCCATTTCCAGTTTGTCCTCGGGACCATAGGCGGGATGCCTGCCACGGGAAAGTCGCTCCTCCACATGACGGAGATCCTGCCGGAAGGATCCACGTGGTCCGTCATTGGAAGCGGTGCAGGCCAGCTCTCCATGGCAATGATGGGGATGGTCATGGGAGGCCACGTCCGCGTCGGCCTCGAGGACAATATCTATTATTCGAAAGGCGTGCTTGCGAAGACCAATGCTGAGCTTGTCGAGCGCGTCGTCCGCATTGCGAAGGAATACGGGCGCAACATCGCAACCCCCGCGGAGGCAAGAAAGATCCTGAGCCTCACACCCTTTGTCTCTTAAGATCAGTTTCTTATGACAAAATGGAGATTGTAATGGCAAAATGAGGCGCGATTCGGAACTTTTGCGTATAAGCAAAAGACCAAGCTTCCTCGCCTCACGATGTTTTGCCACAGGAAAGCCCGACACCGGTGCCCTATAAATCCTCCCTTGCAAAATATGCGGAACAGGGGGGAATGGATAAAAAGGCGGGGTGTAGGGAAATCCTGGCGAAAAAGTTCAATTTAATTTCTTAAGAACGTCCCTTTAAATTTAAAAGTATTACAAAAAATATATAATATATTTAAAAAAGATTAGTATATTTATAATAAAAATATATAATATAAACTTAAAGATTAGTAATAGATTTCAAAAAAATATTAAGATATAATAAATAGAATATAAATAACAGTAAAAAAATATAAAAAAGATGCTATAAAATAATATAAATATAATAAATATATAAAAAAACATCATTATTTTATTGACAATATATTTTTATTATATTTATAATGTAAACGTATAAGAATAGGAATGAGATGGGGAAGAAAAAGGCAGAGGCAGAAAAGAAGTCGGTTCCGGTTATTGTTCGTCTGAGCAAGGAAGAGTATGAGATTCTGGAAAAGAGGGCTTCCACTCTCGGGATGAATGTATCAACGTTCCTGAGATTATTGATACGCCGGGGAAGAATCGAGCTGGACGAAAGGGAGCAAAAACTCTAAGGAAAGGGGGTGATACATAATGGCAACAAAGAAGAAAGCGGCAACAAAGAAGAAAGCAACAGGCAAGAAGAAATAAGGGAGGGGCGAAAGCCCCTTCCCACCCCTACCTCACGTTCATGCTGCAGTGGACATTCGTTGTGGAATCTCCTGGGGCGCGCTGTGAATACTTCTTCCGTGAACCATGATGTTAAACTGTCCGAAGCTATGGTTTCGAAGGAGGGAAGATGTGATAGAGCATGCAATACCAAAACACGGGAAAGGAGGTGAGAGATAGATGACAAAGGCAGCATTCATCGAAAAAGTAGCGGCAAAGACAAAATTCAGCAAAGCGCAGGCAGAAAAGGCGGTAAACTGCGTTATCGATGTGCTGAAAGAGGTTATGAAGAAAGGCGACAAGCTCAGTCTCGTTGGTTTCGGAACCTTTTCGGTAGCGAAAAGAAAGGCCCGTAACGGGAGGAACCCAAGAACCGGAAAACCGATGAAGATTGCAGCAAAAAAGGTGCCAAAGTTTTCCGCGTCCCCGTTGTTCAGGAAAACGGTCAAGTAGTATCTTCAGGAGGCACACTCTTGTCAGTTGCTCCTCCGGCAGGGTGTGCCTTCACTTTTGACGTGGATCAGCCCTCTCAGCGCCTCATGCCACTTTTTAATTGCCAAAAATTTGTTTCACTGCTATGGTAGTATCATACTAAAAAGGGTTTATTGTTGTACCTATCTGCATCACAAAATTTTGCATAAGGGTTTACAACGTGAAATTGCGGGCGGGTGTTGTTCTTGTTGTTTTCATTGTTGTATTGCAGGCTTTCAGCTCAGGTGTGCGGGGCCAGGGAACCGTACCTCCTGAAGCTGAATCGCTGATGCTGGACCAGGCCATCAGCCTGGCCTTACAGAATAATAATGAAGTAAAAAACGCTTTACTTGAAACAGAAAAGGCCAGGGAGCAGGTCGCCGCATTCCGCACCCGGCGCTTGCCGATATTTACGCTGTCGATTCTCGGGGCCAGGATGCTTAAGAGCGCAACCTTTGAATTCCCGAGAGGCTCACTTGGCACCTTCGCTGCTACAGGCCCGATCCCCGCAAAAGACACCGATGTAGAAGCGAAACCGCAATTTGTTACTTACGGCAGCGCAAGCATGGCGCAGCCCCTTTCCCAGCAGTACAGGATAGGCCTGAACATCGATCTCCTCGAAACCAACCAGGCAATCGCAATGGAAAAGCTCCGGCTTCAGAGACAGACAACCGTCAACGATGTCAAGCATGCATATTATGGAGTGCTTCAATTGCAGAGCTCGCTTGAGGCCGCACAGGAGGCAGTGGTCTTTTACCGTGAGCTGACCCGGGTAGTGGACCAGCATGTCGCTCAGAAGGCGGCAATGAGATCGGAAGGCATGGAGGTAAAGGCGCGTCTTGCGAAGGCGGAAAAGGATGTCCTTGCTCTTTCCAATGCGATGGCCTCACAAAAAGAGCAGCTCAACAGGCTCCTGGCAAGGGACATCAGGACGAGATTTACCGTAAGCCCTGTGCCCGACCCTTCTTCATTTGTTATCAATCTTGACGAAGCCGGTTCGATTGCCCTCAGTAAACGCCCCGAGGTAAAGGAGGCCCGGCTAAAGGTCAAGAAGGCAGAATACAACATGCGCATAAAGAAATCAGAATATATACCCGATGTAAGCCTTGCGGTGAATTACGTATCCGTATATAACGTGGAGGTGCTGCCCAGGGATATCGCCACGGCGGGGCTGCTTTTCACCTGGGACATCTTTGATTGGGGCAGGAAGAAGAGGGAGCTGGCGGAGAGGAGCATGACCATAGAACAGGCGTCAAACGGGGTGCGGGAGACCGAGTCGGTTGTTTTGATGGATGTGAACGCTAAATACCGAAAATTACAGGAGGCAAAGGCAGAGTCTGACGCAAGCCAATTGGGGCTGGAGGCGGCAAGGGAAAAGCTCCGGACGACAAAGAACCAGTATGCAGAAAAGACCCTTCTCCTGAAAGACGTTCTTGAAGCGGAGGCTGCGCTGGCAGAGGCAAACCGCCAGTATCAGAACGCGCTCCTTGACCTCTGGAAGGCAAAGGCAAACTTCGAGAAAGCCATGGGGGAGGAGTATAAATGAAAAAGATTTCCTTGTTGATGGCTGTATGTCTGCTTGCGGCTTTATTCCTGCACGCGGGGTGCAGCAGCAGCGAACAATCATCGAAAAAGACCCCGACGCCCGTGAGGGTTCAGGTCGTGGAGGAGCGTTCGGGAACGGAGGGGTTCCGTTACTCCGCGAGCATCCTGCCTTATGCGCAGGTTAACCTTGACTTCAAGGTCGGCGGTTATGTTGAGGAGATACTCCAGGTAAAAGGCGCTGACGGGAAGATGCGGAATGTCCAGGAAGGAGATACGGTACCGAAAGGGACGGTCCTTGCGAAGGTCAGGGAGGCCGACTATCTGGCCAAGCTCAGCATGGCCAGATCGCAGCTTGCCGATGCCCAGGCGGCCTTTACCAAGGCAGATGCCGATTTCCGGCGCGCCTCGAACCTTTTCAAGACAGAGAGCATCACGGAAAAGGATTTTGATGCTGCAAAGGCGCGGCATGAAGAGACCCGGGCAAAGGTAGCCGGCGCAAGCGCCCGCGTGGATGAGGCGCAGCTTGCCTTCAACGACGCGAGCCTCAAGGCGCCAATGAGGCTTTTGGTGCTCAAAAGGAATATAGAGGTCGGCGCCCTTGTGGGACCGGGGGCAACAGGATTTGTAGTTGCCGACACCTCGTCGGTAAAGGCCAAATTCGGGGTACCGGACATGATACTGGAGACGATGAGGATGGGAAGCGCCCAGACCGTTACCACAGATGTCTTTGCAGGGAGAGAGTTCAAGGGGGTTATAACGAGCCTGTCCCCGTCCGCCGATCCCCATAGCCGCATCTTTGACGTAGAGATCACGATCCCGAACAGTGACGGCAGGATGATGGCAGGGATGATCGTCTCCCTGGAGGTTGCCGGCATGAGGCTTAAGAAGCCCATGACAGTTGTTCCCCTGAGCGCCATTGTCCGGCCCCGCGATAATCCGGCAGGATATGCCCTGTATATCATTGAGGAAAAAGACGGGAAACACCTCGCCAGGCAGCGTACGATCAAGGTTGGCGAGGTCTTCGGGAACATGATCGCCGTCACCGGAGGGGTGAAAAAGGGCGACCGGGTGATCGTTACCGGCGCCACGCTCGTTGTGGACGGCGACGAAGTTAAGATAGCCCTCTGAGAGAGAACCCTGTTTCATGGAACATCTTAAATACGACGAAGAGACCATTAAGACGACACAGAATACGGCGAGATTCTTCACAGAGAACCGTCAGATCGCATGGGTCCTTCTTTTCTTTGTTATCTTCTGGGGCATATACGGGTACTTTACCATGCCAAAGCGGAAAGACCCAGATGTGCCGATGCGCGTTGCTCTGGCCGTCTGTCCGTGGCCCGGAGCCAAGGCGGAAAAGATAGAGCAGCTCGTTACCAGAAAGATAGAAGAGAAGATAGCGGAAAACGCAAGGGTAGAAAAGATCGAATCTACTACGAGGACAAGCGTTACCATCATTACCATTACCCTCCAGGAAAAAGGCGATTACGATGTGAGGAAAGAATTCGACGACATCCAGGGCAAACTCGACAGCATCACCGGCCTTCCAGATGGGGCGGGGCCGGTCATCTTCAAAAAGGACTTCGGCGATACCGCGGCCCTTATGCTTACCGTTGCCACGCCCAAGGTGGGCGAAGTAGAGCTGTCGCTCAGGACACAGGCCATCCGGAAGGAGATCGAAGCCGCCCGTTCACGCGTAAAAAAAGGTGAGCAAGGCTCCCGGTTCACACTCCTTTTTTGTTTTCCCCAATCGACGAGTTCCAGGACGATACGGAGCAGCATGAACCGCTTTGTCGGTTTTGCCGTCAGAGATAAGATCATGGGGGACCACAGGGGCATCGAAGGCCCGGGATTTGTCGGTGTAGACGCGTCGACAGACAAGACCGACGATGAAATAAGGGCCTATGGGAACAGGTATATACGCGAGCGGCTCCACGCCTCAGAATTTCATCCCGATACGTGGTATGTCCTCGTCAGGGACCCGAAAGATACCATGAAGGCGATGGCGGCCGTCAGCGGAAATAAATACAGCTACCGTGAGCTCGACGATTTTACGGACCTTATGCAGAAGACCCTGCAGACCGTTCCCCAGGTCTCGAAAATAGACAGGAGCGGGGTGCTTGACGAAAAGATATACCTCGCATACTCCCAGGAACGCCTTGCGTCCTACGGCATCCAGCCGGCAAAGTTCAAAGAGGTCCTCAATACGCGGAATATAACCCTCTCCGGCGGGGTCCTCGAGATCGAAGGAAAAAGCCTGCCCGTTATCCCCTCCGGGGAATACACGGGAGAGAAGGAGATCGGCGATACGCTGATGCCTATCAGAATGGGAAACCCGGTCTACCTGCGCGACCTGGTGGATATCGACAGGGCATATGACAGCCCGCCAAGCTTCCTCAATTTCTATACCTGGCGGGACGCAAAAGGGGAGTGGCAGAGGTCCCCTGCCATCACCATGGCGATCCAGATGCGCCCCGGTGAACAGATAGGCGATTTCGGCCGTGCAGTGGATGAAGCCCTCGAAGGCGTGAAACGCTACCTTCCTGAAGACCTTATCCTTGCGAAGACGTCCGATCAGCCCCAGCAGGTTGAAGAGAATGTGGATCTCTTCATGGACAGCCTCTACGAGGCGATCTTTCTTGTTGTCCTTGTGTCGCTCATAGGCTTCTGGGAATGGCGCTCAGCGCTCCTGCTCGCGTTTTCGATCCCGCTCACCCTTGCGATGACCTTCGGGATGATGCGAATGCTCGGCATCGACGTCCAGCAGGTTTCCATCGCATCGCTTATTATCGCCCTGGGACTTCTTGTTGACGACCCTGTAGTCGCCGGGGACGCGATAAAGCGCGACCTTGCCCTGGGCCACAAGCCGATCGTCGCTGCCTGGCTGGGACCCACAAAGTTGAAGACCGCAATCCTTTTTGCGACGATCACGAATATCGTGGCATACCTGCCGTTTCTTACACTGAGCGGCGATGTGGGGAAGTTCCTTTACAGCCTTCCCATCGTGCTCACATGCTCGCTCATCGCGTCAAGGATCGTCTCGATGACCTTTACGCCGCTGCTCGGCTATCATCTGTTGCGGCCGTCGAAAAAACAGGAATCCTCCATCGAAGAGAAACGGGCCAGGGGATTCTTCGGGTTCTATTACAAGATCGGCACCTTCGCCATCAACCATCGGTGGAAGGTGCTGGCGGGGTCTTTTGTCTTCCTCCTTATCGGGGGGCTTTTGATGGCGCATCTCAAGACCCAGTTCTTTCCCAGGGACCTTTCCTATCTTTCGTATATCGATGTGTGGCTCCCGGAAGATACGCCCCTGTCAGCAAGCAGCGAGTCTGCAAAACAGGTGGAGGCCGTCGTCAGGAGGTTTGCTGAACAGTACGGCAAGGAACACGGGAAGAAGGGCAAGCCGCGGGAGGTCCTTGAATCGCTCACCACGTTTGTTGGCGGAGGAGGCCCCCGGTTCTGGTTCTCTCTCTCGCCGGAGCAGAACCAACCCAACTACGCGCAGGTAATTGTCCAGGTGAAGGACAAGCGCGATACAAACAATATTGTAGACCCGCTTCAAAAGGCGATCACGGAGAATATCGTCGGGGCGAGGGTCGATGTCCGCCAGCTCGATACGGGGAAACCCGTCGGCGTACCGGTTTCCATACGGCTCTCCGGGCAGGACTTAACGGTGCTGAGGGGGCTTGCCGAGGGAGTCAAGGATATCTACCGTTCCGTGCCGATGGCAGGGCGCATCCGGGATGACTGGGGCACGGAAGGGTTTATGGTAAGGCTCAATATCGATGCGGACCGTGCGAACCTCTCAGGGGCAACGAACCTTGATGTAGCCGTCTCTTCTGCGGCGGGGCTGAGCGGCATACCCGTGGGTACCTTGCGCGAAGGGCACAAACAGATACCCATCGTGGCCCGGATGCGCATGGACGAGCGTTCCCAGCTCGGGAGCATGCAGGATCTCTATGTTTACCCGATGATGGGCCAAAACAGCATTCCGCTTCGCCAGACCGCCTCGATCGGGTACACGATGGAGGCCGAGAAGATAAAGCGCAGGAACCAGTTCCGCACCATCACCGTCTCCTGTTTTCCGGAAGGGGATGTGCTCTCCTCCCAGGTAATGAAGGCGATCGATCCCAAGCTGGAGAAGTTCCGTCAGGACCTTCCGCCGGGGTACAAGATGGAGATCGGCGGCGAGCAGGAAGAGCAGCAAAAAGGGTTTAAAGACCTGGCCGTAGTGATGCTTATCTCAGTTACTGCGATCTTTATTGCCCTCGTTATCCAGTTCAGGAACGCGATAAAGCCACTGCTCGTCTTTGCGGCGATCCCCTACGGCATGGTGGGGGCCTTTGCCGGCCTGGCGATCATGGGCCAGCCTTTCGGCTTCATGGCCTTTCTCGGGGTAGCAAGCCTTGTGGGCGTGATCGTGAGCCACGTTATCGTTCTCTTTGATTTTATCGAGACGATGCACGAGAAGGGTGAGCCCCTGAAAGAGGCACTCCTCGATGCCGGGATCGTAAGGCTGCGGCCCGTACTCATCACCGTCGGCGCAACGGTCTTCGGCCTTGTACCCCTTGCCTATCACGGAGGACCCCTCTGGGAACCTCTCTGCTATGCACAGATAGGAGGGCTCACGGCCGCTACGGCCATTACCCTGCTGCTGGTACCCGTTCTCTATGCGATCTTTGTCCTTGATCTGAAGATAGTGAAGTGGGAAGAGCGCACAAAAGATGCGTCGAACGAAGAGGAAAGGAGTCCGGCATGAAGATATTGTATTTTTTTATGGTATCGGCAATGGTCTTTTGTATGGCAGGTTGCGCGGCGGGGCCTCAGAGGTTTGAAAGGCTTGAATCCTCGTCCAGGCTTCAGGAAAGCGCCGATTTTCCACACGCGTTGATCTATAAGAAGCCCGGCGTGGATGGAAAGAGATATGTAAAATTCATGATCGATCCCGTTGCCCTCGAAGGATGAAAATGATCTATCCCGGACCTCCCTCAATAAGGATAAGCATGGCATCGGGACTACTATTTCCGGGGCTCGCGTTGCCCCCTCTTCAGGCAAAGCCCGAAGAGTCTCCCGCACCCGCTATAAATAACTATTTGCAAACACGCTCCATCGATAGATTCCCCGAAGAAGCGTTTCGGGGTAACAATATTCCTCCTCCCCTTGCAGGAGAGGTTCATGGCAACATGTGCAACTAAGACATCCTTTACACTATCCCCTCTCCCCTGGCGGAAGAGGTTCATGGCAACACTATCCCCTCTCCCCTGGCGGGAGAGGGTAGGGTGAGGGGGGGAATGATACGACCAGACTTCCTCGCCTCTCCACAATTTGCTCCGGGATATCCCGACGCCATGCCTGCATTGGGTTTGGGTTATTTTTGCCGCAAGCACAAATATTCCAATTTTGGAAATTTGTTTAAAGGCTTTTGTTTGAAACATTTGATGTTTGGATTTGTTTCGTGTTTCAATATTAGGCTTTGTCATGAGCTATCAGTCACGAGCTATGAGGAGTTTTCCATCTAGGAGGTATAGATATGATACGCTATATTAGAAAGGCAGTTCCTGCAGGAGATTTATTTTTATGCGTGGCCTTGATCGGCCTTATCGTCATTGCTTCAGGCGCAACAAAGGCCTACGGGGAAGACCCGATGGTCCAGAAGACGGTCAGGGTCGCTCCCAACCTGGAGCCTGTCATCGCTCATCCCGAACAGGCCGCTGAGGCAAAGAAGAAGCTTGAGACCCTTGCGAAAAAGGCCGGAAAGCGACCGAACATCCTTATCTATCTTATGGACGATGTGGGGTGGGGAGATCCCGGGGTGTACGGCGGAGGGCATATGGCAGGCGCTCCGACGCCCAATATGGACCGCCTGGCCCGGGAGGGCATGCAGCTTACCTCGGCCTATTCGCAGCCGTCGTGCTCTCCCACGCGGGCGACGATCATGACGGGAAGGCTGCCCATCAGGCATGGCATCCTCCATCCCCCCATGTACGGAGAGCCCGGCGGGCTGGGGGGAGAGATCACCATGGCCGCGATCCTGAGCAAGGCCGGCTATGTCACGCAGGCGGTAGGGAAATGGCACATGGGCGAGAACGAGGAGTCGCACCCGCAGAACGTGGGATTTGATGATTTCTACGGCTTCCTGAGCGTGTCGGACATGTATACCGAATGGCGGGATCCTTACTTTTTCCCGGAGGTCGTGAACAGCAAAGAGCGCACAGAACTGATAAAGAGCTGGCCGTGGAACAGGAACCTTGTCCACGCAAAAAAGGGCGGCAAGGTGGAGGGTGTTGAAGAGATCACCATCCCTGTTCTCTCGAAGCTGGATGAGAAATGGGCCGATTACTCCGTCGAGTTCATCAAAAAGATGGCAGGAAGCGATAAGCCGTTCCTGCTTTACCACTGCACACGGGGCGGCCATTTTGACAATTACCCGAGCGACAAATACAAAGGCAGGTCGCCTGCAAAGCACCCTTACAAGGACGTGATGATCGAGATGGACGACATCCTCGGCCGTCTTGTCAAGACCCTCGAGGAGACCGGCCAGCTCGACAATACGCTGATCTTTGTTACCTCCGACAACGGGCCGGAGATGGAGACGTGGCCCGACAGCGCATATACGCCTTACCGCGGCGCAAAGGGCTCGACATGGGAAGGCGGCGTGCGCGTTCCCGGCATCGTCTACTGGCGCGGCACGATAAAATCCGGCCGCATATCCGACGGCCTCTTCGACCTCGCGGACCTGTTCAACACATCGCTGAACCTGGCAGGGGCCAATGACCAGATGCCCAAAGACCGTTTCATCGACGGTATTGACCAGACGTCGTTCCTGCTCGCAGATAAGGGGGAATCGAACCGCAAGGCGGTCTACTACTGGCTCAACCAGTACCCCTCGGGAATACGGATCGGCGAGTACAAATACATGGTCGCTGCACAAAGCGACAACGTACAGGACGCCGTCACGCCCGGCGGTTTCTCGGGCGAGATGATGAGATACAGCTACGGGAAGTTATTCAACCTCTACTTAGACCCAAAGGAGAACCACAGCTATCTGATACGAAAACTTCCCTACGTGGAATTCCTTACCGGCTATCTTAAGGAACATCTTGCGACGCTTCAGAAATATCCGCCCAAGGTTACCACAAAGACTCTGTCGCCGGTCCCCCAGAAACACTGACATTCTGTTCTTTTGCCGCTCTTCGCCCTGTTGCCAAAAGGGCGAAGAGCGGTTTTGCCTGCCTTTTCCTTAAGTTTCGTTGACAGGCAGTTCACCTGTTGTTAAACTTCATCCATGGCATCTTCTATACGCGAAGATATTGAGGCGACCTTCGAGCACGATCCGGCCGCACGGAGCGTCATGGAGATCATATTCTGCTACCCCGGATTCCATGCCGTACTTTTCTACCGGTTCAGCCACTGGCTCTGGGTTCACAGGATGTACTTCCTGGGAAGGCTGATATCGCATATAGGGAGATTCCTGACCGGAATCGAGATACACCCCGGCGCCGCGATCGGCAGAAGGTTTTTTATAGACCACGGCATGGGGGTGGTAATCGGGGAGACGGCCGAGATCGGTGATAACGTTACCATATACCACGGCGTAACCCTTGGAGGCACTACGTGGAAAAAGGTAAAGAGGCATCCGACCATTGGGAGCAACGTCGTCATTGGGACAGGCGCAAAGGTCCTCGGCCCGGTTAAGGTCGGTGACAATACGAAGATCGGGGCAAACTCCGTGGTTGTCACAGAGATACCTCCCAACTCAATCGTTGTCGGTATTCCCGGCAAGGTCGTCTTCCGTGTTGAAGGCGAAAAGAGAATCCAGATGGATACCGGTTTTATGCCGGACCCCCAGTCACGGGCCATTGCCTCCCTCCTTGAGAGGGTGAAGGCGATAGAGGAAAAGATTGCGAGGGACGAAGAGCAAGCCACGAGGAGCGATACGCGAGACACGAGGGATGGGGGAAATTGAAGGCATGTACGAAGAACGGTTTTACAGGGGGATTGCAAAACCCAAAGACCTTAACTGCTATGAAGTAAAATGCAAAGAAACAGACCTTTTTTGCTGTACACGGGGAAACTTCCATGGTTTTATTATGGGGAAGGTTCTTTTTTACCGGAATCAGCTGGAAGAATATATCAAATCGAGGCCTGAATTCAGGGACAGCCTTGTGCCTTTAGCGGATGACCCTTTCGCGCCACGAATAGTACGGGAGATGATGGAGGCTTCCCGGATCATTGGAATCGGTCCTATGGCAACCGTTGCAGGGGCGATCGCGGAGTTCGTCGGGAGAGACATTGCGCCGTTCTCCGAAGAATATATCATAGAGAACGGCGGAGATATTTTTCTCAGGACCGACGCCGAAAGGATCATTGAGGTCTACGCCAAGGACTCGCCTTTCAGCGAGAGGATCGGCGTATCGGTAAAGCCCGATAACGAGCCGTGGGGGATCTGCACATCTTCCGGGACGGTCGGTCATTCCTTAAGTTTCGGAAAGGCCGATGCGGTCTGCATCATCGGAAGGTCTTCTCTCTTTACCGATGGACTTGCAACTTGTATCGGGAATATTGTAAAAAAGAAGGACGACATACCGATGGCGATCGAGAAGGGAAAGGCGTTCTCTGGCGTCAAAGGTGTCCTGATCATCTTTGGCGAATCCCTTGGAGTCTGGGGCGATCTTGAGATAGTGGAGATATGACAGGCGGAGGCAACACCCCTGCGCCTGTGGATACAGCAAGCGAGGCATTGAATGAAAAAAAGAATGATTTTACGGTTCAAGCGGAATACGATCGATAAACCGGTAGTGTACGGACTCGTGAAGAATTACAATCTCGTCGTAAATATCCTGAGGGCAAACATCTCCCCGAAGGCCGAGTCTATGATGGTTGTCGAAATTGAAGGCAGGGAAAGCGACTTCGAAAGGGGCATGGATTACCTAAGGGGCCTGAATATTGGTACAGAGCCAATTGAGCAGGATATTAACCGGGATGAGCAGAAATGCGTTCACTGCGGCATCTGTACAAGCGTTTGCGCCCCCGAAGCATTGTATATTCCCGACAGGAACACGATGAGGGTAGAATTCGACTACCAGCGGTGTGTTGCCTGTGAACTTTGCGTAAAGGTCTGCCCCGTCAAGGCGATGAGCGTCTCTTTCGACTAAGGGAAGAAAATGAAAAGGGTATATCTCGACAACAACGCGACGACCTCCCTCCACCCTGAGGTGGCGGCTTCAATAGTGCCTTTTCTCGAAGGGCTGTACGGGAACCCGTCAAGCCTCCACTGGGCCGGCAGGGACGTCAGGATATATTATGACCGGGCGCGGCTGCAGATAGCTGATATGATGCATGCCCATCCCGAAGAGATAGTTGTGACAAGCTGCGGCACCGAGAGCGACAATCATGCCATCAAGGGCATCGCCTACGGGAACAGTGAAAAGGGCGGCCACATCATAACGACAGCCATTGAGCATCCGGGCGTGCTGAATGTCTGCAAATACCTTGAAGGCAAAGGGTTTGCGGTTACCTACCTCCCTGTCGACGGGAAGGGGCAGATAGAGCCTGATGACGTAAAAAAGGCAATAAGGAAGGATACGATACTCATATCGGTAATGTATGCGAACAATGAGACGGGAACCGTATTCCCCATTCAGGAGATCGGGGTGATAGCCCGTGAACGGGGCGTTCCTTTCCATTCCGATATGGTGCAGGCGATGGGGAAGATCGATATCGATATCCACTCGCTGAATGTTGACCTCGCAAGCTTTTCAGGCCATAAGGTTTACGCTCCTAAAGGCGTGGGGGCGCTTTACATAAGAGAAGGGCTTGCAATTGATAACCTTATCCACGGAGGACACCAGGAAAACGGCAGGAGGGCCGGCACGGAAAATGTGATCGGTATCGTTGCCTTCGGTGCGGCATGCGAGATCGTCAAAAGAGAGATGAGAAGCGAATACAACAAAATAGAATCATTGAGGAAAAGGCTGCTCGAAGGCATTCTTGAAAGGATTGAAGACGTGAGGCTCAACGGGCATCCGACGAAAAGACTTCCCAACACGCTGAACCTGAGCTTTGAATATGTTGAGGCAGAATCGTTGCTGATGGCCCTTGACATGAACGGCATTGCCGTCTCCTCGGGGTCTGCCTGTTCCGCCGGCTCTACAGAGCCTTCCCACGTGCTTCTTGCCATGGGCATCCCGCCTGAGATATGCCAGAGCGCTGTCCGTTTCAGCCTTGGAAGAGAGAATACAGAGGAAGACATAGACTATGTCCTGTCTATGGTCCCCGAGGCAGTGAAGCGCTTGCGCTCCATGTCGCCGCTGTATAAAAAGTAAAAAAAGCTCATGAAATTTTTTATCCACACAACAGGCTGTAAGGCAAACCAGTGGGATTCCTACGTCATTGGAAACCGGCTTAAGGACAAAGGCCTTGTCCCCGGCCATATAAGCGATGCCGATATCATTGTCATCAACGCCTGCACGCTCACAGATGGCGCAGAAAGGGATGTGAGGAGATTTATCAATATGGGCAGGAGAAAGAACGGGAAGGCGAAGATCGTGCTCGCCGGGTGTCACTCCCAGGTGTACCCGGACCGGGATTACGGGGCCGATCTTGTCCTCGGGCAGGAAGATAAGTTCAGGATTGATGAATATTTGCAGAAAAAAGGCCGTTTTGTAACGGATATCCTGTCTCCGGGGATAAGGCCGCTGATCGGGGATGATGGCTCCGGCGGGCTCCCGACAGGAAGGACGCGTTTCTTTTTCAAGATACAGGACGGATGCGACAGGTTCTGCAGCTATTGTATCGTGCCCTATGCAAGGGGGAAGCCAAGGAGCCGTCCGGTGGATGACGTTCTCCGCGTGATGCAGCAGTTAAAGAAAAAAGGGATACAAGAGGTGGTATTGACGGGTATCGAGATATCAGCGTACCATGATCCTGCAACGGGGAGCGATCTCAAGGCGTTGCTCAGACGCCTTGAAAAGAGCGAAACGCCGGAGCGGATACGGATGAGCTCGGTGGACCCGCGCTCTATCGATGATGAATTGGTGGGCATTATGGCGTCGTCGGATAAGCTCGCGAAGAGTATCCACATCCCCATGCAAAGCGCCTCAGACAAAGTGCTTGAAGATATGGGCAGGCAATATACGCAGGCATACATGAGGAACCTCCTGGAGCGATTGCACAGCGGTCTGAAGGATGCAGGTATAGGCCTCGACGTGATAGCCGGTTTCCCCGGCGAGGATGAAGAGCGATTTTTGGAAACATACCGTTTTCTTGAAGACGCAGGGTTCTACTATCTACATGTTTTTCCTTTTTCAGCACGGAATGGAAGTCTTGCCGCTACTTTCCCTGATCAGGTGCCCGGTGCGCTGAAAAAAGAACGGGTTAGGCTTCTCAGGCAGCTCGATGGGGTCAAGCGAAGAACCTTTTATGAAAAGTTCCGGGGAAAGAGAATGGACATCATCCCCGAAGGGAAGCTCTACAAAGGAAAATATATGAGGGGTTATACGGACAATTACCTTCCCGTACATATTCCCTTTACGAAAATACTTGAAAATAGCCCTATCGCCGTTACAGTGAAAGGGGTAGAGGACGGAGTCCTTGTCGGTGATGCAGAGGGCGTTTTATGACCGGCATTGCACATTTACTTGATATACTTCTCGAGGTGTATGTATGGATCATCATCGCCAGGGCGGTCATCTCCTGGTTCCGGCCGAGCCCTTACAACCCTGTAGTGCGGGCGATTTACCGGCTGGTTGACCCTGTAACGTACAGGATCTCAAGGATAATCCCGACAAGGATCGGCATGGTCGACATGGCGCCCCTGATCCTTATCGTTGTCATTGTCTTTATCCGGAGATTCCTTATCAGGGCCCTTTTCGATATGGGAACAAGGGTAGGATAGAAAGATGTACGTGATGGTTGCGCATGCACATTGAGGTCCGCGTCATTCCGAATGCCAGAAAACGGGCAATAACCAGGGTCGGCTCACAGCTCAAGGTAAAGCTGATCTCTCAACCGCATGACGGAAAGGCGAATGAAGAGCTGGTAGAATATCTTTCCGGGATCTTCGGTGTAAAAAGGTCGGCTGTGCGTATTGTGCGGGGCGAGAAAGAAAGGAACAAGGTTGTTTCTATCGATATCGATGAAGCAGCGCTGGAGACCCTTAATGTTTCTTAGCTATCAGCCATCAGCCCAAAGCCTTTTTTGTTTTAGCTGAGAGCGGAGGGTGAAAACAAAATACAGGTCTTATAGGACATATTGGACCTATAGTTCTCATAAGTTACGACACGTTAATTTGCTTGACAATGAGACATCAAGCCATTATATTATCACACTCAAAAGGGGCCAGCTTTGACTATAAGACTTTCGGAAATAGAAGATACGTTCTTGGCAAAAGGTTCCCTGGATGTATCAAGATTTGCTGAGATAGAAGACAAAAGCATGCGGGTGATCACACCCGTCAGCTATGAACTGACGGTGAGGAAGTTTGATGACCTCGTGACCGTTCAGGGTCCCCTGGAGTGCACCATGTCTATAACCTGTTCCAGATGCCTCGAAGATTTTATCTTTGACCTCAAGGCCTTTCTGGACATCAAACTTGCCCCCAGGACAAAAAACCCGCGGGTATCCGAAACGGAGCTAAAGAGTGACGACATGGATGTCTATTACTACGAAGGGGAGGAGATCGACCTCGAACCTTTCATATACGAGGAAGTGTTGCTCAACGTGCCCATAAGGTTGATCTGCGCAGAAGACTGTAAGGGCCTCTGCCCGGTCTGCGGCAGGAATAAAAATCTTGAAGACTGTCAATGTGACACTGCGGCCCGGACGCTGCTGGGCGAAAAACTGAAATCTTTTTTAAACTAACGAGGAGATAGATATGGCCGTTCCAAAGAGAAAGACATCAAAAACAAAAAGGGACAAGAGGAGGACTCACTACAAGGCTCAACCTGTAAATGTGGTCTTGTGCCCCAACTGCAAAGAACCCAAATTGCCTCACATTGTTTGCCCGAAATGTGGTACATACAAGGGCAAGAAGTTCTTAGACGTTGAGGAACTCTAACCGGATGATCAAGATTGCTGTGGATGGAATGGGGGGTGACTATGCGCCCGCTGTGGTTGTCAGCGGAGCAGAGTCTGTGGCCAGGGATAAGATAGCGGAGATTGTTCTCGTCGGGAACGAGGATGCGATAAGGCCGCTCTTGAAGGACTCCGGCGGCATCGAGGTGGTCCATACGCCGGTTTTCGTTGAAATGAAGGAATCACCATCATCAGCCCTGAGGAAAAAGAGGGAATCCTCCATCAATAAGGCGCTCGAGCTTCTAAAATCCGGAAAGGTACAAGCGGTCGTCACTGCCGGAAATTCCGGCGCCGCCATGGCCTTTGCGATCTTTACCCTCGGCAGGATCGGATACGTAGACAGGCCGGCCATTGCTACGTTGCATCCGAACACAAAGAACAGCATATCGATCCTTCTGGACGCAGGTGGAAATGTTGACTGCAAGCCTATCCACCTCGCCCAATTCGCCGTGATGGGAGACGCCTTCGCGCGCTGTGTTCTCGGTGTGGAAAAGCCGACGATCGGCCTTTTAAGCAATGGCGAGGAGGAGACTAAAGGGAATGAGCTCACGAGGGAGGCGCATGCGCTGATCAAAGGTCTTGACCTCAACTATATCGGATACGTTGAGGGCACCGACATGCACAACGGCAGGGCGGATGTCGTGGTAAGCGATGGCTTTGTAGGGAACGTTGCCCTGAAGATCACCGAAGGAGTTGCGGAATCGTTGATGTTATTTTTTAAGGAGGCCATCAGGAAGAACCTGAAGGCAAGGATGGGGCACCTTTTGATGAAAGAGGTCTTCGATGAGCTTAAGGGAAAGATGGACCCTTCGGAATACGGCGGCGCACCGCTTCTAGGCGTCGACGGGGTGTGCATCATATGCCATGGCAAGTCCGATGAGAAGGCCATACGGAATGCCGTTCTGCTTGCGAAGAGATTCGTGGAGAACGGATTGAACGAATCGATCAAAGAAAAGCTCTGGCAGGTAACCGACCAATACAGGGGATAAAGGAGAAAGAATGATATGGATTATTTTCTGACAGAAGAGCAAAAGAATATCCAGGCGCTGGCCAGGAGGATCGCTGAGGAAAAGGCGGCCCCCGTGAGAGCTGAGCTTGATGAAACAGGATCATTCCCCTGGGCTGTCATGAAGACTTGTGCCGAAACAGGCCTCTTTGGCGTCAGCATCCCGGAAGAATATGGCGGAATGGGAGGCGGCAGCTTCGAGAACTGCATTGTAGTCGAAGAATTGAGCAGGGCCTGCCTCGGCATATCTGTCAGCTACGCTGCAAGCCTTCTGGGCGCCTACCCTATCCTGCTCGGCGGTTCAGAGGCGCAGAAAAAGAAATACCTGACGGAGATAGCGGGCGGCAAAAGGCTCGGCGCCTTTGCATTGACAGAGGCAAATGCCGGCAGTGATGCCCAGGGCATAAGGACCGAGGCAACAAAGTCCGGCAGTGATTACATACTGAACGGCACCAAACAGTGGATAACGAACGGTGGCGAGGCGGAGATATACACGGTCATAGCCATGACGGACAGAAAAAAAGGCGGCAGGGGGGCGTCGGCCTTTATCGTGGAGAAGGGCATGGAGGGATTTTCCTTTGGAAAAAAGGAGAACAAGCTTGGCATACGAGCCTCGGCGACCCGGGAGCTGGTATTTCAGGATTGCAAAGTCCCTGCTGAAAATGTTATAGGTAGAGAAGGGATGGGGTTCATCCTTGCCATGAGAACCTTTGACAGGACGCGGCCTGGAATAGGGGCTCAGGCGGTGGGGCTTGCCCAGGGAGCCCTTGATGCAGCGGTGCACTATGCCCGCGAAAGGGAGCAGTTCGAGAAAAAGATCATCTCTTTCCAGGCAATACAACATATGCTTGCGGATATGGCGACGCAGGTTGAAGCCGCACGGGCGCTTGTCTATGCTGTGGCGAGATATATCGACAGCAACCCGAGGGATTTCTCAAAGGTCTCTGCCATGAGCAAGGTGTTCCCGAGCGATATGGCGATGAAGGTGGTCGTCGACGCCCTGCAGATTTTTGGCGGATACGGGTATATGAAGGAGTATCCTGTGGAAAAGATGATGCGGGATGCAAAGATACTGCAGATCTATGAAGGCACGAACCAGATCCAAAGAAATGTGATCGCCCTTGAACTTATCAAGGAAGCTGCCTCGAAGAGAAGGTCGTAATATAAGAAATGCGCTGCGTGCAGGAGCATAGATGAAAAAAACAGGCGTTGTTTTTCCGGGCCAGGGTTCGCAGTATGTTGGCATGGGGAAAAAACTGTACGATGATTTTGAAGAAGTAAGGGAGTATTTTGCAATTGCGGACAAAACCCTCGGTTTTCCAATAGCGGAGCTCTGTTTCAACGGGCCGGATGATGAATTGCGGCAGACGTACAATACGCAGCCGGCGCTCTTTCTCAACAGCTATGCGGCCTGGCAGACCCTGAAGAAGGCAACGGGTATATCGCCCCACCTGTTCGCAGGGCACAGCCTTGGAGAATATACGGCGCTTTGTGCGAGCGGCTTTTTTACCTTTGAGGATGCGCTGCGGATGACGAGAAAGAGGGGCTTCCTCATGGAGGAGGCGTGCCCGAAAGGCAAGGGCGGGATGGTTGCCCTCATCGGCGCGGATATGGCGAAGATAGCGCCTGTGCTTCAGGAGATATCCCATGATGATTACGTGGCTGTTCCGGCGAACCTGAACTCGGCGGAACAGGTAGTCCTCTCCGGCAGCGTGGAGGCCCTGAAAGAAGGCGTTGAGAGGCTGAAAGGCACAGGCTACAAGAAGGCGATCTTTCTCAACGTCTCCGGACCTTTCCACAGCCCGCTCATGAAGGATGCTGCCGAGAAACTTAAAGAGGAGCTGACGAAGATCGGCCGGGGAGCCATGAATACGCCCGTTGTATTTAATGTTGATGCAGTTCCGGGCGCGGACGGGGGCATCGTTGTCGATAGGCTGTATCGTCAGATGTTCTCACCGGTCCTGTGGGAGGCTTCGGTAAGAAGGATGGTTGAGGAAGGGGTGGAGGTCTTTCTCGAGGTAGGACCGCAAAAGGTCCTTACGAACCTTATCAAGAGGATCAAACCAGACTTGCCCTGTTGCAGCGTTGAGTCGATGGATGATATAGATGCAGTTAAAGGAATGATCGAATGAAAGATACTGTTACCATAGTTACAGGCGGCTCGCAAGGTATTGGAAAGGCCATAGCTGAATTTCTTGCCGGGAAGGGCGGCGACATCGCGATATTCGATGTTGTCGACGGCGATGATACCGTCGCCGCCATCAGTGATAAAGGACGGAGATGTCAGTCTTACAGGGTTGACGTCGCCGACGTTCAGGCCGTCGGCGAAGCCGTAGACAGCGTGGTAAAGGAGATGGGGAAGATCGATAATCTCGTGAACAACGCCGGGATAACCTCTGACAAGCTGCTCTTAAGGATGAAGGAAGAAGACTGGGACCGGGTGATCAGGGTCAACCTGAAAGGTGTGTTTAGCTGCACGAAGGCGGTGATAAGACACATGCTGAAGACCGGGGGAAGCATCGTCAACATCTCATCCATAGCGGGCGTCATGGGCAACGCCGGTCAGGCGAATTATGCGGCGAGCAAGGCGGGCATCATCGGCTTCACAAAAAGCATCGCAAGGGAATACGGGGAACGGGCGATACGTGCGAACGCCATTGCCCCCGGTTTTATCAGGACGAAAATGACAGATGCGCTGGATGATAAGACAAAAGAAGAGATGTTCAGGGCGATCCCCCTGAAAAGGTTCGGAGAGCCCTCAGATATTGCATATTTGGTATACTACCTTATTTCGGGGTATGGATCATACATAACAGGGGAGGTGATAAACATAAACGGCGGTTTATATATGTAAACAGTGAGCATAACGTAATAAGCATGTCGCGTTCGGCAGCATTGGAGTCGGGCTGGACGCCGATGTCAATTTTTTAACAAAATCAGGAGGTGGTTTGATGACAGTCACTGAAAAGGTAAAAAAGATGATTGTGGATCAGCTTGGGGTCAGCGAGTCCGAGGTGATGCCTGAAGCGAAGTTTATTGATGACCTTGGGGCAGATTCGCTGGATATCGTAGAGCTTATCATGGCCCTTGAAGATGAATATGGTATTGAGATCCCTGACGAAGACGCAGAGAAGATCGAGACCGTAGGGGACGCCATACGATACATCGAAGAGCATATGACCGAGAAAAAATAGAGAGGTGCGTACGTTGAAACGGAGGGTAGTTGTCACGGGAGTGGGGCTTGTTACTCCACTCGGTGTGGGCATTGAAAATGTATGGCAGCGTATCCTGCGCGGCGAATCAGGCGTGGGGCCGATCACGCGGTTTGATGCCTCACAGCACGAAACAAAATTCGCCGCAGAGGTCATGGAGTTCAAGCCTGAAGACTACATCTCGCCAAAAGAGATAAAAAGAATGGACCTTTTTATTCAGTACGCCCTCGCCGCAACGAAGATCGCAATGGAAGACTCCGGCCTTGATATGGCCGTGGAAGATGCGGAAAGGGTAGGCGTCATCGTCGGCACAGGCCTTGGCGGCCTGCCGACGCTGGAAAAGTATCACAGCATCCTTCTCGAAAGAGGGCCAGGAAGGATATCACCGTTTTTTATACCCATGCTGATCGCGAATGAAGCGCCGGGACATATAGCGATCCAGTTCGGCATCAAGGGCCCCAATCTTTGCATTGTTACCGCTTGTGCAACGGGCGCGCATTCCATCGGCGACTCCTTGAGAGTTATCCAGTACGGCGACGCAGATGTGATGGTGGCGGGAGGAACTGAAGCGAACCTGACTCCCCTCACCGTCGGAGGCTTCAACGCCATGAAGGCCCTTTCTACGAGGAACGATGCGCCCACTAAGGCATCACGACCCTTTGACAAGGACAGGGATGGCTTTGTCGTTGGCGAGGGCTCGGGCATTATTATCATGGAAGAACTGGAACATGCGAAAAAACGGGGGGCAAAGATCTATGCGGAGGTTGCAGGATATGGATATAACGGCGACGCGTACCATATTACCGCTCCATGCCCTGACGGCGACGGCTTCATCCGCTGCATGAGGATGGCGATAAAAGACGCTGGCCTGTCGCCGGGAGATATCAATTATATCAATGCCCACGGCACATCAACAGGCCTCAATGACCAGACGGAGACGATCGCAATCAAAGAGGTCTTTAAAGAGGACGCATATACAATACCGGTGAGTTCAACGAAGTCGATGATAGGACACCTTTTGGGTGCGGCAGGTGCAGTTGAGGCGATCTTTACGCTCCTCGCCATGCGCGACAATATCTGTCCGCCTACGATCAATTACGAGACGCCTGATCCTGATTGCGACCTCGATTATGTTCCCAATTCGGCCAGAAGCCACATTATCGATGTAGGGCTCTCCAATTCCTTCGGCTTCGGAGGCACGAATTCAACATTGGCGTTTAAGAGGTTCAAAGATTGAAGATAGCAATAGGATCAGACCATGCAGGTTATGCCTTAAAAGAGGACATTAAAAAGATACTGGAGGATCGGGACGATATAATTGTCGATATTGGAACAGACAACGAAAATTCCGTCGACTACCCTGATTTCGGCATAGATGTCGCGCGGCTCGTATCTGAAGGAAAGGCAGAGAAAGGCATCCTTATCTGCGGTACGGGCATCGGGATGAGCGTAACGGCGAACAAGGTAAAAGGGATACGGGCTGCCCTTGCCTTTGATCTCTATACTGCCGTACAGAGCAGAAAGCACCTCGATGCCAACATCCTCGTGCTGGGTGGAAGGATCACAGGAAAAGGGCTTGCGGAGGAGATTGTTCGTGTCTGGCTTGATACCCCTTTTGAAGGCGGGCGTCACCAAAAAAGGATCGACAAGATCTCCGACTGGGAGAAAGGTCATCTGAAGATATGATAAAACTGAACGGAAACGACAGGGAGATTTATGAGCTCGTCAGGGGCGAGCTTGAGAGGGAGGAGTACAGCCTTATCCTTATAGCCTCTGAGAATTATGTCGATGAGGACATTCTTGCCATGCAGGGGTGCGTCCTCACCAACAAGTACGCGGAAGGCTATCCTTCAAAAAGATATTACAGCGGCTGCAGGTATCTTGACGATATAGAGAGCATAGCGATAGAGCGGGCAAAGAAGCTGTTTAAGGCCGAGCACGCAAACGTTCAGCCGCACTCCGGTTCCGCCGCCAATATGGCCGTGTTTTATGCTGTTCTCAACTACGGGGATACGATCCTCGGGATGAATATCGCCCACGGCGGCCATCTTACCCACGGCGCCAGGGCGAGCTTTTCCGGAAAATACTACAACGCTGTCTCATACAATGTTTCTGCCGGGGATGAGACGCTCGATTATGATGAGATCCGGGATATTGCCCGCAGAGAACATCCGAAGCTTATCATTGCTGGTGCGAGCGCCTACTCGAGGGTGATCGATTTCAGAAAGTTCAGGGAGATCGCCGATGAGGTGGGGGCATTCCTCATGGTCGATATTGCCCACATCGCCGGCCTGATCGCCGCAGACTGCCATCCAAGCCCTGCTGAGCATGCCCACTTTGTGACCACTACGACGCACAAGACCCTCCGCGGGCCCCGCGGAGGTCTGATACTCTGCAGGCAGGAGTTTGCGAAGGCCATTGATTCCGCAGTGTTCCCAGGACTCCAGGGCGGGCCCCTCATGCATGTTATCGCTGCAAAGGCAGTTGCGCTGAAGAAGGCAATGAGCGAGGAATTCAGGGAATATCAGAGGCAGATCGTAGTCAATGCCCGGCACCTTTCAGATCGCATGAGGGCTCGGGGATACAGGATCGTCTCAGGGGGAACCGACAACCACCTCTTTCTCGTCGACCTTTCTAACAAGAACGTGACCGGCAAAGAGGCCCAGGAGGCCCTCGAAGAAAGCGGCATCATGATCAACAAGAACCTCATCCCCTTTGACACAAAAGGCCCCAATGTGACCAGCGGCATCCGGATCGGCACCCCGGCAGTCACAACCCGGGGGATGAAGGAGCGGGAGATGGGGATCATTGCTGAGTTCGTTGACGCAGTCCTGCAAAACATAGGAGATCAATCGCTGCGAAGCGATACAAAGGAAAAGGTAAGGGTGTTCTGCTCCGAATTCCCTTTTTATTCCCGCATCTTTAGCATATGAAAAGCCATCGTCCCGACTGGGATTCTTATTTTATGGAGATCGCGCGAATTGTTTCGAAGCGGTCAACCTGCGTAAGAAGAAACGTGGGCGCCCTCATCGTGAAGAACAAGAGGATCCTCGCGACAGGATATAACGGCGCGCCGACGGGGCTGCGCCACTGCATAGACCTTGGGTGTATGCGTGAACGGCTTAAGGTAGCCTCCGGCGAGCGCCATGAGCTCTGCAGGGGTCTCCACGCTGAGCAGAACGCGATCATACAGGCGGCGTATCACGGCGTCAGCATTGAAGGAGCGCAGCTTTATTCGACCCATCTGCCATGCTCGATCTGTATGAAGATGGTTATCAACGCGGGCATCAAAACGGTTCACTATCTCGACGGCTATCCCGATGACCTTTCTCTGCAACTGATCAAAGAATCCGGCATTATTTTGAAAAAGATTGTTGTCAAGAAGAACCCCGGGAAGGCGGATAATAACAGTGAATAGTGAACAAAAAGAGCAGGCTAAGGCTAAGGTTGAGGTTAAGCAAACTACGGTTCTTCTCAACCTTAACCTTAGCCTGATTCTTCCTGCCATGAGCTAACATTATGAAATGCCCTTTCTGTAATGACCCTGAGAGCAAAGTCCTTGATTCGCGGATGAGCAAGGAGATGGACACCATCCGCAGGCGCAGGGAGTGCCTCAAATGCGGCAAACGCTTCACTACGGCCGAGAGGGTCGAGGAAGGCCTGCCGCTTGTCATAAAAAAGGATGACAGAAGGGAGGATTTTGACAGGACCAAGATCCTGAACGGGTTGAATAAGGCCTGCGAGAAAAGGCCGATCAGCATAACGAACATAGAAAAGATCGTTTCAAGGATCGAGTATAACCTGCTGGAAAAGGGTGAGAGAGAGGTCAAGGCCATTGAGATCGGCCAGATGGTCATGGACGAACTGAGGAAGCTCGATGAGATAGCCTATGTCCGGTTTGCGTCTGTATACAGGCAGTTTAAGGATATCAACGAGTTCATGGAAGAGCTGAAAGATCTGCTTCTTAAAAAGGATGAAGCGTGAAGGAAGAACAGTATATACAGATGGCACTTGCCCTCGCAAAAAAAGGGTATGGCACTACATCGCCGAACCCAATGGTAGGCGCAGTGCTTGTAAAAGGCAAAGAAGTAGTAGGCAAGGGTTACCATAAAAAGGCCGGCCAGGCGCATGCCGAGATAGTCGCTATCAATGACGCTCAAGGGGAGGCGCGGGGATCTACCCTTTATATAAACCTGGAACCCTGCGTACACCAGGGGAAAACCCCTCCTTGTACGGACGCGATAATCCAGGCAGGCATCAAACGGGTAGTGGTTTCCATGGTTGACCCCAACCCCAAGGTGAACGGCAGGGGTATAGAGGCCTTACGGAAGGCCGGCATAGAGGTGAAGGTGGGCGTCCTTCACGAAGAGGCGAGGAGGCTCAACGAGGCCTTTGTGGTCTATATGGAGAAGAAAAGGCCTTTCTTCATCATGAAGGCGGCAGTAAGCCTTGATGGAAAGATCGCCACCAAGACCTGTGATTCAAAATGGATATCGAATGAAGAATCGAGAAAATACGCGAACCGGTTGCGGTCTGTCATGGACGGCATCCTGATAGGGATCAATACGGTTATAACGGACAATCCATTACTGGTCCCGAAGGTCATGCGGCCGAAAAAATATCCCACGAGGATCATCCTCGACTCGAAGCTCAGGATCCCCCTTGCCTGTGATATTTCGAAGACATCAGGAAAGTATAAAACGCTGGTCTTTACCTCTGAGGATTCCAGGGCAGACAGGGAGGCAAAACTGGTCTCCATGGGAATAGAGGTTGTAAGGGTTCCCAACGACGGAAACGGCCGGACCTCCCTGAAACACGTATGCCAGGAGCTTTACAGGAGGGGGATTGTAAGCCTCTTCGTTGAGGGCGGCGGGGAGGTCCACAGCGCGCTGCTCAGGGAAGACCTGGTGGATAAAGTGGTTCTCTTTTATGCGCCCATTATTATTGGGGGCAAGGGCGCCCTCAACCTTGTCGGCGGCAAGGGAATCGATTTCCTGAAGGATGCATACAGGATCGACATAGAGACCATCAAAAGATTCAAAGAGGACATCTGTATAGAAGGATATGTTCACAGGAATCATTGAAGATATCGGAACGATCACCGGCATAAACAAGATGGGCGGAAAGTGGGAATTTGCCGTCAAAACGAACCTCACCCCTTTTGACATCAGGGAGGGCGACAGCATCTCCGTCAACGGCGTATGCCTGACGGTCACAAAGACGGACAAGGGTGTTTTCAGTGCCGATGCGTCCCTTGAGACGCTGAACAGGACCACCCTGAAAGACTCGAAAACTTCGCAGCGGGTCAATATTGAACGTGCAATGGGCGCCGGGGGGAGGTTCGGAGGGCACATTGTAACCGGTCATGTCGACGCGATTGGGACGATCACGGAGATAAAACAGGCAGGCGATTCAAGGCAGCTCAGCATCGAGATACCCCCTGACATATCAAGGTATTTCGTGCAAAAAGGCTCTGTGGCGATCGATGGAATAAGCTTGACAGTCAATGAACAGCATGGTAATACATTTACAGTTAACATAATTCCATATACAGCATCCAGAACTACCATAGGCGAAAAAAACCTGCGGGAAAGAGTAAACATAGAGACCGATATTATCGGCAGATACGTTGAAAGCTTTCTGGTGAGGAACAAACAGAAGGAAATAGACCTTGGCTTCCTCGCTGATCATGGATATATAAAAGGGGACAGATAATGGCAATTTCAAAGATCGAAGACGTGCTTCGC
Organism: Deltaproteobacteria bacterium UBA5758; assembly: GCA_002418945.1. Taxonomy (GTDB): domain Bacteria; phylum Desulfobacterota; class Syntrophorhabdia; order Syntrophorhabdales; family Syntrophorhabdaceae; genus UBA5609. The sequence goes on from DIFC01000026.1 coordinate 43,384, forward strand.
GATATCCGCAAAGGCAAAATGGTGATCATCGTAGATGATGAGGACAGGGAAAACGAAGGCGATGTAATGATCGCCGCTGAGAAGGTTACTCCTGAGGCAATAACGTTCATGGCGCGGTATGCCTGCGGCCTGATCTGTCTCTCTTTAACGGAAGAAAGGGTGAAGGAGCTGGATCTGCCGCTGATGGTTGATAAAAACACTTCTCCCTATAATACTGCATTCACCGTCTCCATAGAAGCAAAACACGGCGTTACCACAGGGATCTCGGCGCACGACAGGGCGAGGACGATCCAGGTGGCCACCGATGATACGTCAACCGCCGAGGATATCGCAAGGCCAGGCCACATATTCCCGCTTATGGCAAGAAACGGAGGTGTGCTCGTAAGGGTTGGCCACACCGAGGCTTCGGTGGATATGGCAAGGCTTGCCGGGCTGAAGCCGGCAGGCGTTATCTGTGAGATCATGAATGAAGACGGCACGATGGCGAGGCTTCCCGACCTTGAGGCCTTCGCAGAGCGCCACGGGCTCAAGATAGTGAGCATCGCCGATCTCATCAAATATAAGATGAAAAACGAAAAACTTGTCCGGAGGGTTGCGGAAACGAGGATTCCCACGCGCTACGGCGGTGAGTTCAAGCTCATAGGATACGAAAATGATATCGACAAAGAAACGCACCTTGCCCTGGTGAAAGGAGATATCATGCCTGACGATGTTGTCCTTGTCAGGGTCCATTCGGAATGTTTTACCGGCGACGTGCTGGGGTCAATGCGCTGTGATTGCGGCGAGCAGCTTCACGCGGCGTTGAAGATGATAGAGAAGGAGAAAAAGGGTGTTTTTCTTTACATGAGACAGGAAGGGCGAGGAATAGGGCTGTTGAACAAGTTGAAGGCTTACAACCTTCAGGACCACGGCCACGATACCGTTGAGGCAAACATTGCCCTCGGTTTTTCCCCGGACCTCAGGGATTACGGTATCGGCGCCCAGATCTTGAACGACCTCGGTGTAAGAAAGATGAGGCTGCTCACAAACAATCCCAAGAAGATAAAAGGGCTTGAAGGGTATGGCCTCCAGATCCTTGAGCGAACGCCGCTTGAGATGGAGCCGACGAAAGACAACATAGCATACCTTAAGGCAAAGCAGAAAAAGCTTGGCCATATTCTCAATAACGTATGAGGAGCGCATATGATACGCGAAGGAAAGCTTAATGCAAAGGGATTTAGATTTGCAATAGTAGTAAGCAGGTTTAACAGCTTTATTACCGACAGGCTTCTCGAGGGCGCGCTGGATGCACTGAAAAGACATGGCGCTGATGAGAAGCAGGTTCTGATCTACAAGGTCCCCGGCGCATTCGAGATACCGCTCGTCGCAAAGCTCCTGGCCGGGAAAAGTGAGATCGACGGGGTGATCTGTCTGGGTACAGTGATCAAAGGCGCCACTCCCCATTTTCACTATATAGCCTCAGAGGTTACAAAAGGCATCGCACAGGCATCTCTCGAGATAGAAAAACCTATCGCTTTCGGCATCATCACCAGCGAAAACATTGAGCAGGCAATAGAAAGGGCCGGGACAAAATCCGGAAATAAGGGCTACGATGCAGCGATATCGGTCATAGAGATGGTCAATCTTCTGAAGGAAAACAACTTGTGCGAAGGCGGAAAGCGAGAGAATTAGCATTACGGATGCTCTACCAGGGTGAAACAAACAGCGACGACTCCGAGTCGGCCCTGAGTAAATATTGTGAGATCTTCCCCTATCAGCAGGATATCATAGATTATGCCAGCCTGTTGCTGTCAGGAATAAAACAGAATCAGCCGGTAATCGACGCAAAGATCGCCGCTTGCTGCGAACACTGGAGGCTCGACAGGATAACCTATGTTGACAAGAATATCCTGAGGGTAGGGATCTATGAGATGCTTTTCGTACCCGATGTGCCGCCGAAGGTTTCCATAGATGAAGCGATAGAGCTCGGCAAGAAATACGGGAATGAAGACTCCAGGGTCTTTATCAACGGCGTCCTCGATAAGGTGATGAGGGGGTATTACGGAGAAGGAGATAAGGTGAAAGGTGAAAAGTAAAAACCTTGTTCCTCGTCACTCGTTGCTTGTCACTGGTTTGAACCAGTATCCAGCATCTAGCGACCAGTATCCGGTCACACCTCGCGACTTACGGGTGTTTTGCCGTGAGCTGACATTATGATCCATATCATCATTGACGGATACAATTATATAGGCAGAACGGCGCGCGCCGGGATAGACGGGGGCTCCGACCTCGATGGCCAGAGACGGTCTTTGCTGGAAAGGCTGGCCGGATACAAGAAATACCGTAGCGCAAAGATAACCGTCGTTTTTGACGCATACAACAGCTTTTCCATGGGTCGTCAGCGGGAGAACTTCAAAGGGATCGACGTTGTGTATTCAAGGGAAGGGGAGACGGCGGACGATGTGATAATCGAGCTCATCAGATCCAAAAGGGCCGGCATCACGGTGGTCAGCTCCGACAGGACCATTATCGATGAGGCAAAGAGGCACGGTGTCCCCTTTGTCACTCCGGGCCGCCTGCGTGAAACGATAGCCGCAGGGCTCTGGGCAGAAAAGGCCGAAGATGATGATGAGGGCACAAGGAAAGAGGCAAAAAGGGGAAATCCCAGGAGGCTCCCGAAGAGGCTGCGAAAGGTTTCGAAGGCTATCAGCAAGCTGTGATCAGGGGCATGGGCATAAAGGGGCTTGACAGCATCATCAAAAAATCCGAAAATATTACATCAGTTCATACTACGAAGAGGAAGGGAAATATATGCTTGTAAAAGACATTATGGTATACAACGTTATTACGATCCCGGCCGACACTTACGTCCTGGACGCAGAACGCATCATGGAGTCCCACAAGATAGGCAGGCTCCCGGTCCTTGAAAAGGGAAAGCTTGTCGGGCTTGTGACGAAAGATGACCTGCTTAAGGCAAGCCCTTCGTCGACAACGCCCTTTAACCAGCGTCAGCTTTTCTATCTCATGTCAAAGCTGACGGTAAAAGAGATCATGAAAACGAAGGTGGTTACCATTACACCTGACCAGACCGTTGAAAAGGCTGTGGCCTTAGCACAGAAGAACAGGGTCGGATGCCTGCCTGTCGTAGAGGGCGACAAGGTCATCGGCATTGTCACTACAAACGATGTTTTTTATAAAATCCTTAATCCCTTGCTGGGGATTGGCGACAAAGGAAAGAGGATCATTGTCTATGGAGCAAGTGCAAGAGAGGATCACCATAAGGTCATAGAGCAGGTGATCAAGGCGGGGCTTAAGGTTAAGACCTTCTGGATACCCCCCGATCCGAACAGAAACGATCTTGTCCTCCATCTTGAGGCCGATGATATAACAGGCCTCATGGCCGAATTAAAGTCACTGGGGTACGAAGCGGACATAAGGGAATATAATGCTTAACAGCGATCAGCTGTCAGCAGTCAGCAAAAAAAGCAGTTTTTAATAACCAATCACCAAACATCAATCACCAATTGATATCCAGTGACCAATGACCGAATACTGAAACAAGAAACAATACCGGAGTTAAGGGATGAGCCATTCCCCCACATCTTTATACTGCAGGGCAGCGCGGAGGATCTCCTTCCCAGAATCGAAGAACTTGCCTTTCATCCCCTGCAGCCACTTCTTGTGGAGAAGCCTGTGTTCCGGCGTGCCGAATATGTCGCCCTCCTCTATTTTAACGCGAACACCTTCTTTGTCGATCGAAAATTTCCCGTGACAGAGCGTGCAGATGAATGTATGTCTTTTCATCCGGACGAACTCACATCCGCAGAAAGGGCAACCGGAGCCGGTACCGGTCCTTTTCTTTGAGAAGAGCATTTTCCCCAAACGCCCGGCAACGTTCATGTTGCGCGGTTTCATGATCACCTCTCCGGGCAAAGCCGCATGGAAGTCGACGCTTGCCTTTACGTCAAGCCCGAGAAAGGCGGCGAAGGTCAAAAGGGTATGCGGCGCCGCCCCGATCCTTCCTTTCATCCCGTAGAGATTTACCAGTACAGAAGGTTTTTTGTAGACCTTTTGCAGGATATCGAAGAAGAGGAAGCCCCTGTCGAGTATCTTTTTGAATATCGCATTGGTTCCGAGAAAATAGACCGGGGACGCTATGATGAGCGCGTCGGCCCGGACAATTTCTTTTAGAAGAAAACCCATGTCGTCGTCGAGAGGGCACGGGTTGTCCATGATACAGCCGTAACAGGCCTTGCAGGGAAGTATGTTCAGGGAGGGAAGGCGGATAAGCTTTAGCGTGTGGGGGACGGTTATGTGCCGGGAGATCTCCTTCGTTATAAGCTCGGAATTGCCGAGCCTGCGGGGAGAACCTATCAGGCCAAGAATCTGTCTGGGTTTTTCAACCTTGCCTTCCATCTCCTGTAAGTGGATGCAGCCTTATTCTTTTATCGCATAATCGCAGCCTCAAAGCAACTGAAAACAATGGATGATTGCTAAAAATAATTGATAATTAAGGGGATTTTATGGTAAATAGGATGTGTGCAGAAAATGGCCAATCCAAATTCGATGAACAGAAACATCTTCGTGTGGCTCCTCGTCGTCCTTTTGGGTCTTTTTATCTTTAACGTCTACTACAAGCCGAAAAAGATGCTCGACAGCGTGGTCTACAGCGATTTCATAGATGCCGTGAAGGCAAACAAGGTTTCTTCGGTTACCATCCAGGGCAGGAACATCATCGGTACTTACAAGGACGCTAAAGAGTTCAAAAGCTATGCCCCTGAAGACCAGGAGCTCATGAAGGTGCTACGCGATTACAGCGTCCGTATTACCGCAAAACCTGATGAGGAATCAGGATTCTGGCAGTCCATCTTTGTATCGTGGCTGCCGATGCTTCTTCTCATCGGGGTATGGATATTCTTCATGAGGCAGATGCAGGCCGGGGGCGGCAAGGCGATGGCCTTCGGAAAGAGCAAGGCAAGGCTCTTTACCGGAAAGGAGAATAAAGTAACCTTTCAGGATGTAGCCGGGATTGATGAAGCGAAAGAGGAGCTGCAGGAGGTCATAGATTTTTTAGTTGACCCCAAGAAGTTTACAAAGCTCGGCGGAAGGATCCCCAAGGGAGTTCTCCTCGTGGGTCCTCCGGGAACGGGAAAGACTTTGCTGGCAAGGGCTATAGCCGGCGAGGCGAATGTGCCGTTTTTCAGCATCAGCGGGTCAGATTTTGTTGAGATGTTCGTAGGCGTCGGCGCTTCACGGGTGAGGGACCTGTTCAACCAGGGGAAGAAGAACGCCCCCTGCATTATCTTTATCGATGAGATAGACGCTGTGGGAAGGCACAGGGGCGCAGGCCTTGGCGGAGGGCACGACGAGAGGGAGCAGACGCTTAATCAGCTCCTCGTCGAAATGGACGGGTTCGAATCGAACGAAGGAGTTATCGTCATGTCCGCAACGAACAGGCCGGACGTTTTGGATCCAGCCCTTTTGAGGCCCGGGAGGTTCGACAGGCAGATCGTTGTCTCTACGCCGGACGTGAAGGGCAGGGAGGAGATCCTGAAAGTCCATACAAGAAAAACGGTCGTCTCGGACGACGTCGATCTGTCGATAATCGCGAGAGGGACCCCTGGTTTTTCAGGCGCAGACCTTGAGAATCTCGTCAATGAAGCGGCCCTCATTGCCGCCAGGCGAGCAAAGCAATCTATCGAGAACGAAGATTTTGAGCACGCAAAGGACAAGGTTCTCATGGGTGTCGAGCGAAGAAGCATGATCATACCCCTTGAAGAAAGGAAGAATGCCGCATACCACGAAGCGGGCCACGCCCTTGTGGCAAAGATGATCCCGGGATCCGACCCTATTCACAAGGTCACCATCATCCCCCGCGGCAGGGCCCTTGGGATCACTCAGCAGCTTCCAATAGACGAACGGCACACCTATTCGAAAGAGTATCTTCTCAACAACATAACTATCCTGCTCGGCGGAAGGGCAGCGGAAGAGCTTGTCCTCAACCACATGACGACAGGCGCCGGAAACGACATCGAGAGGGCGACGGCGATCGCGAGGAAGATGGTCTGCGAGTGGGGAATGAGCGAGCGCCTTGGGCCTTTGAACTACGGAAAGGACGAGGAGCACATATTCCTCGGTAAAGAGATAGGGAGACACAGGGATTTCAGCGAAAGCACCGCCCAGGAGATCGACAGAGAATTGCAGAGCATGGTCAATGGCTGTTATGAAAGGGCAAGAGGGCTGCTTAGCGGAAACATGAACGCCCTTCACGGCATAGCGGGCAAGCTTCTTGAGAAGGAAGTTCTTGACGGTATTGAAATCGATGTCATTATCAGGGAAAGCATGGATGAAAAGGGAGTTGCGATGTAAAGAAAGGCCGCTGATAATGGGGGTCCTCAATGTAACACCGGATTCCTTTTTTGACGGAGGCAGATTTTATGACGTCGGTAAAGCCGTAGAGCATGCCCTGAGGATGATTGAAGATGGAGCGGATATCATAGATGTGGGTGGAGAATCAACAAGGCCATATTCAGAGCCTGTTCCTGCCGATGAAGAGCTGAAAAGGGTTTTGCCCGTCATCAGGGGAATACGGGCCCGGTCAGACATCCTTATTTCGGTAGATACCTACAAAGCAAAAACCGCCAGAACAGCACACGACGCAGGGGCCGACATGATAAACGACATAAGCGGTTTAACCTTCGATCGCGACATGGCGGGCACGGTCGGCGACCTTGGCGCCTATGTGGTGATCATGCACATCAAGGGAACCCCCGGGAATATGCAGGATGAGCCCTTTTACGACGATGTGATTTCGGAGATAAAGGATTTTTTCATCGAGAGGATCCGTTTTTCAAAGGACCATGGGGTGAAAGAGGATAACATCATCCTTGATCCGGGGATCGGCTTCGGGAAAAGGGTTGAGGATAACCTGAAGATACTGAAGATGCTTGGCGCGTTCAAGGATATGGAGAGGCCGATTCTTGCGGGTACTTCGATGAAGAGTTTCATCGGAGCGGTTACCAATGCCACGATGGAAGAGAGAATCGACGGGACGCTCGCAAGCATCGCGATCTCGCTTTGGAACGGTGCCGATATCGTGCGGGTTCATGATGTGAAAAGGGCTCACAGGGTGCTTAACCTGATTCAGGCAGTGAGAGGATCATGATCACCTATTTTCGCTGGCAAGACATCTTAGATATCCTTGTTGTTGCCTTTATCGTCTACAAAACCTTTCTACTGATCAAAGGAACGAGGGCGATCCAGCTTATTGTAGGTTTCATTATAGTCCTTTTTGTCTTTTATCTCGCAAAAAAACTTGAACTCTTTACCTTGAGCTGGATCTTCAACAGCTTCGTAGGCTCCATAATACTTGTTATTGTCGTAATATTTCAGAGCGATATCAGAAGGGTGCTGGTAGCCCTTGGAAGAAGTCCGTTTTTGAAAAAGATCACATACGTGCAGGAGACCCTCTTTTATGATGAGTTGGCGAACGCGTGCACGATCATGGGAAAACGGAGGAACGGGGCGCTGATCGTGATAGAGCGCGAGGTCGGGCTCGAAGAGTTTATGGAGATAGGTATCCGGCTGGATGCGGAGGTGAATACAGAGCTGATTGTTAGTATATTCCAGGGTGCATCCCCGCTCCACGACGGCGCGATGATCATCCGCGAGGGAAGGATAAGGGCTGCAGGTTGCGTCCTGCCGCTAACCACCGATGAAAACCTTGATAAAAGCCTTGGAACGAGGCACAGGGCGGCAATCGGGATCACAGAGGTAACAGACGCTTTCTCCGTTGTGGTGTCGGAAGAATACGGTACTATTTCGTATGCATATAAGGGTGAACTTTTTACAAAGGTGAACGCCGACACATTGAAGAAGGCGCTGAAGGAAGTGTTGGCATAATACGGCTGATAACTGATAGCCCATAACTAACAAGGTGAAAGGTGAAAGGTTTAAACTTTTTTTACATTTCACGCTTTATATTCTGTCATGAGCTAAGAATTATGAGCTGTTTTTAGGATATCTATGGGATTGTTAAGAAAATATGTACTCAATGACATGAAGCTCAAGCTGCTTTCACTTGTCCTCGCAGTTTTATTGTGGTTTGCAGTTTCCTATATAGGCGAGTCCAAGATGAACTTCAGCGTGCCTGTATCCGTAAGCAGACCGGGTGATGCCTATATAGTCACCTCCCTGGACAGCGAAGACGTCCTTGTCACCATCAATGGACCTGTATCGACGCTGAAGAACATGAAGACGCGGGATATAAATGTCCCTCTTAACCTTTCGAACCTCAAGGAGGGCAGACATACATTTAACCTGCTCAAAGAAAATATCCAGGTGCCGAAGGGGGTTCAGGTAGAGCGGATCGAGCCAGATTCCTTAACCGTCGCGATAGATAGTGTTACAGAAAAAAGGTTAAAGATTGTTGTAAAGCTGGATAAAAAGTGGGTCGGCCAATACACCGTACAATCCTGGAGCCCCTCCTATATTGTCGCAGAGGGAGCAAAAAGCTCTCTGGCGGACAAAACCACCATAGAAACACAGGTGGTAGATGGAAATTTTCAGGGAGATGAGGAGGAGATCTGGATAGCACTGAATCCGAAAGATATGATTGTCAAGAGATTGAGGCCTAATACCGTAAAGGTCATTTTAAGAAGATTATTGTAAGGAGAAAATGAGACTGGAGAAAATCCGCCGGAACGGAAGGAAAATAAAAAAGCCTGGAGGAAAGATATGCCGGAACTTATGGTGAACATAGACCACGTCGCAACGTTGCGGGAGGCACGCGGCGCCCGCTACCCTGACCCTGTCTACGCTGCAGGGATCGCGGAGATGGCAGGAGCCGCAGGCATTATCGTGCATCTGCGGGAAGACAGACGCCACATTAATGACCGTGATGTAAGGCTGCTGCGGGAGGTTGTGACGACGAAGCTCAACCTTGAGATGGCGGCCACGGATGAGATGGTCGATATCGCCAGGGGCCTTAAGCCTGATATGATAACCCTTGTTCCTGAAAAGAGGAAAGAGCTGACAACAGAGGGCGGTCTCGATGTCGTAAAGTTCTCTGACAGGCTGAAAAAGATCATACCGAAGATCCGGGAGAAGGGGATCAGGGTAAGCCTTTTTGTCGATCCCAGGGATGCTCAGGTCGCTGCGGCGCACATGGCCGGGGCCGATATGATCGAGATCCACACCGGGGCGTATAGCGATGCCAGGACAGAAGCGATCCGCAAGGATGAGCTGCAGAAGGTTATCCGTGCTGCCGTGAAAGGAAAAGAGCTGGGCCTGGGTGTAAATGCGGGGCACGGCCTCCACTACCACAATGTGAGAGAGGTCGCGATCATACCGGAGATCGATGAATTGAGCATAGGGCACAGCATCATCGCCAGGGCGGTATTCGTAGGGCTTGAGATAGCGATACGGGACATGATCGCGTTGATAAGCTGATGCGCCGGGGGCACAGGTTATTATCATTTTAAGAGGTTGAACGTGGTTGGTATCGATATCGTTGACATAGCGCGGATTAAGAATGTGATGGAGAGGTATGGCGAGCGCTTCCTCAATAAGGTGTTTACTGATGAAGAGATCCGGTACACACAGGGGAAAAGGCGGGTACAGGAATCCCTTGCCGGGAGGTTCGCGGCCAAAGAGGCCTTTATGAAGGCAATGGGAAGGCGGTTGTCATGGAAAGAGATAGAAATATCACAGGTTGACGGACGGCCCCATATCTGCTATAAGGAAACTCTTTATAACGGGGTAAGCATTTCCCATGAAAGGACATATGCTGTCTCGGTGGTGGTCATCGATGAGAGAGGAAGGATAGAGGGGAAAGGATAAGGGAGAAAGGACGATGCCGGCTTATGGTTGTTGCTATGAGGTAACGATCGGGAGGTAATATGAAAGTGCTCTCACCGGAGAGGATGGCGAAGTACGATGAATATTCCATAAAGACATGGGGAATCCCTTCCGCGGTGCTCATGGAGAACGCCGGACGAAATACATACAGACTGATGAAAGAACGGTATCTGCAGGGAGCTAAGCGCATTGCCGTCGTATGCGGCCGTGGGAACAACGGGGGGGACGGGTTTGTTGTGTCGAGATATGCCCTGTTGGACGGTTTCAGGACAAAGGTTTTTCTTCCCGGCAGAAAGGATGATCTAAAGGGCGACGCCGCACTCAATATGGGGCTTTATTCGTCGATCGGTGGAGAGGTCATCGAGTGTACAAAGGACATGGACGTACTGAGAAAAGGTATAGGGGAGGCAGATATCCTGGTGGATGCAATCTTCGGCACAGGGCTTTCGAAGGAGATGGCGGGGAACGAGAAGCTCGCCGTAGAGGCGATGAATGCATCAGGGACGCCCGTTATTTCCGTCGATATCCCCTCGGGCATTGATGGGAGGACGGGATTGCCTCTCGGCGCAGCAGTACGGGCGACCCACACGTTCACCTACGCATATCCGAAACTGGGGCAGGTGCTCTACCCGGGCGCATACTATTCAGGCAAGCTGACGGTTATTGACATCTCCATTCCGGCGTTTATCGAAGACAAGATCGGTGCCGATGCCGCAGTGGCGGACGGTGCGATGTTGCGCGGATTCATAAGGGAGAGACTTCCATGGTCCCATAAAGGGACCTTCGGTCATGTCGTGGTGATCGCTGGGTCAATGGGAAAGACGGGCGCTGCCCACATGGCTTCACTTGCTGCGTTGAAAGTAGGAGCAGGCCTTGTCACGCTCATCATTCCGGAGAGCTTGAACGGCATTATGGAGGTCAAGCTAACGGAGGCGATGACATATCCCGTAAAGGACAAAGGGAAAGGTTGTCTGCCCCTCTCGGCATACAACGAGATTACGGACTTTATTGAGGACAAGGATGTTGTCATTATAGGGCCCGGGCTTTCGCAGGACAGGGAAACGATGGAGCTTGTGAGGAAGCTGCACAGCAACGTGGAGAAGCCTTTTGTGATTGACGCGGACGGTATCAACGCATTCCAGGATGACCCTGATATGATCAGGACCTCGAAGCACGGTGCCGTCTTCACGCCCCACCCCGGCGAACTGGCGCGCCTCATGGGTGTTACGCCACAGGCGATCAACGCCGACAGGATAGGGGCGGGGAGGTCCTTTATAGACAAATATGGCGTCCACATCCTTCTGAAAGGCGCGCGGAGCATTCTTTTTGGACCTGCCGGAGAGATGGTCATCAACCCCACAGGAAACGCGGCCCTCGCGAAAGGCGGCAGCGGCGACATACTGACGGGATTTATTGGGGGGCTTGTTGCGCAGGGCTATCCGCTTACCGAGGCAGCGGTATTGGCCGCCTATATCCATGGCTATATTGCCGACACATGGGTAGAGAACGGCATCGATCTTGACATGCTTGCCTGCGACCTCCTTGACGGTGTAGGAAAGGCAATACAGGAAATCAGGGATGGAAAGGATAGAGTATATATCGAAAGGTCCCTCTGAGACGTGGGATGTGGGAGAACGTATCGGCAAAGAGGCGAGGCGGGGCGACCTCTATGCCATTTACGGCGAGCTCGGCACAGGCAAGACCCAGCTCGTCAAAGGCATCGCTCGCGGCATCGGCATAAAGGACTGGCTATACGTAACGAGCCCTTCATTTACCATCATGAATATCTACGAAGGCGACCTGACCCTTTGCCATATTGACCTCTACAGGATTGAAGGGTATGATGTTGAGGGCCTCAATATTGAAGAATATCTTGAGGAAGGCGTCGTAGCAGTTGAATGGGCGGAAAGAAATACCTGGTGGAACGGCGCCATCAAGGTGTATATTGATGCAATCAGCGAAGGAGAAAGAAGGATAACCATTACGAGAACATGAGCTATCAGCGACCGGCTCCCTGCAAGAGGCGGCGGGCCGATCACCGATAACCGATACCGATTTTTATTCATGGAGGTTGACAATGCTTATTGTGCAGAAGTACGGAGGAACTTCTGTAGCGGATCTTGAGCGGATCACTAATGTTGCCAAGAGGATAATCCGTTACAGAGAGCAGGACAATGATCTTGTTATTGTAGTTTCCGCCATGGCAGGGGAGACTGACAGACTGCTGAATCTGGCGCACAACATCTGCAAATTTCCCGACGAGAGAGAGCTTGATGTCCTTGTCTCGACGGGCGAGCAGGTGGTGTCGGCGCTGCTCGCAATAACGCTCAAGAACATGCTTTGCGACGCCATGTCGCTCCTTGGACACCAGGCGCGTATCGTGACGGATTCAAGCTTTACGAAGGCAAGGATTTCCCGCATCGAGCAGAACCAGATACTCTCTGAGATTCACAAAGGGAAGGTGGTCGTTGTACCCGGCTTTCAGGGTGTTGATGAAAAGGGCAATATCACAACGCTGGGGCGGGGCGGTTCGGACACCTCGGCCGTTGCGCTTGCGGCAGCCCTGAACGCCGACGTATGTGAGATATATACCGATGTGGATGGCGTATATACAGCGGACCCGAACATTTGCGATAAGGCAAGAAGGCTTGACAGGGTCTCCTATGAAGAGATGCTCGAGATGGCGAGCCTCGGGGCGAAGGTGTTGCAGATACGGTCTGTTGAGTTCGCAAAAAGGTACAACGTACCGATTCTCGTAAAATCTTCCTTCACCGATGGTGATGGGACACTCGTTTGTAAGGAGGTTGCCGATATGGAAAGGATGGAAGTTACAGGCGTCACATACAACAAAAACGAATCGAAGATCACGGTAAGCAAGGTTCCCGATAAGCCCGGCATCGCATCGACCATCTTCAACGCGCTGTCCGACGCGCAGATCGTCGTCGATGTCATTGTACAGAACGTAAGCCGCGACAATTATACCGACATCACCTTTACCGTTGCCAATGCGGACGGAAAGAAGGCATATAAGCTCATGGAGGAGGCGGCCGGCAAGGTCGGCGCCGAAAAGGTCGCTATTGATGAGGACATCGCCAAGGTGTCTATTATAGGGCTCGGCATGAGGTCCCATGCGGGTGTTGCTTCGAAGATGTTTGCGGTGCTCGCCAAAGAGGGGATCAACATCCAGGCGATCACCACATCTGAGATCAAGATATCCTGTGTCGTTGAGAAGAAGTACGGGGAGCTCGCGGTCCGCGCGCTCCATACCGCATTCGGACTTGATGAAAGAGCCGTTGAGGAGGAGAAGTGAGGGTCGAGTTCTACGACACCACGCTTAGGGACGGCTCGCAATCCGAGGATATATCCTTTTCCCTTAATGACAAGCTGAGGATCACGGAGAGGCTCGACGAGTTCGGCATTCATTATATCGAAGGCGGCTGGCCGGGATCCAACCCGAAGGACCTCCGGTATTTTAAAGAAGTAAAAAGGCTTCGCCTTAAAACGTCGCAAATAACGGCCTTCAGCAGTACCGTCAAATTTCAAAGCCAGCCGGACAAAGATGAGATCATGAAGGCCATCCTGGATTCCGATACGGAATGGGTGACCATCGTGGGCAAGAGCTGGGACCTCCATGTCAGAGATGCGCTCAAGGTTAGCCTTGACGCAAACCTGCAGATGATAGAGAGAACGATTGCTTACCTGAAGAAAAGGGGAAAACGTGTATTTTTCGACGCCGAACATTTTTTCGACGGATACAGGAGGAACCGCGAGTACGCCATGAAGGTGCTTGGCGTTGCCAACAATGCCGGCGCCGAGGCGCTTGTCCTCTGTGATACAAACGGAGGCTCCATGCCCTATGAGATATACGACACGGTCATGGACGTTAAAAAGGCATTGAAGACGAAGCTCGGCATCCACACACACAACGATACGGAGCTTGCGGTTGCGAATACGCTGATGGCGGTAAAGGCCGGCTGCGAGAACATTCAGGGCACCATGAACGGTTACGGTGAGCGATGCGGCAACGCGAACCTCTGCTCAATCATACCGAACGTCATCCTCAAGATGGGCCACGAAGGCATACCGAGAGAGCGCCTGAAAAAGCTCCGCGACCTGAGCCTCTTCATCGACGAAATGGCGAACTCAATCCCCGATAAGCACAGGCCTTACGTAGGCGAGAGCGCCTTTGCGCACAAAGGCGGTATCCACGTGAGCGCCATCAGGAAGAACCCCGAGACGTACGAACATATAGCCCCCGAGCAGGTCGGGAATGCCCAGCGGGTGCTGATCTCCGATCTCTCCGGCGAAAGCAGCATCCTCTACAAGGCAAAAGAGTTCAACATCGATATGGGGAAGGACAAAGAGGTCGCAAAAGAGGTCGTAAAGAAGATCAAGGACCTCGAGATGTACGGCTACCAGTTCGAAGGCGCAGAAGGGTCCCTCGAGCTTCTCATGAAAAAGAAGCTGGGGATCCATAAGGAATATTTTGAGCTGATCGGCTTCAGGATCATCGTTGAGAAGAAAGAGAAGGCGCACCCCGTGACAGAGGCGACTATACTGGTTAAGGTCGGTGACCGGGTAGAGCACACGGCAGCGCTTGGAAAAGGTCCCGTCAATGCCCTTGATAATGCGCTGCGAAAGGCCCTGCACAAGTTCTATCCCCTGCTCAAAGGCATGGACCTTGTCGATTACAAGGTCAGGGTGTTGTCCACAAAGGACGGCACCGGCGCGGCAACAAGGGTGCTTATCGAAAGCAGCGACGGGAAGCGGACCTGGAACACAGTTGGCGTTTCGGAGAACATCATTGAGGCAAGCTGGCGTGCGCTCGTGGACAGCATCGACTATAAACTGCTCATCGAGGAGGAGAAGAACCGGTGAAAAGGGCTTTCAATATCCAGAACGCAACAAAGAGGCTCAACATCCTGAGGTCTCTGCGCGGCTACAAGCGCCCCTTCAAAGTAGTGGGGACATACCGGCTCATCGATGACGGCCTGCGGCCTGAGGCAACGGTCATCCTCAAGACAGACGGGAAAGAGATGCACGAGGCCGCCACCGGCGTCGGCCCCGTCGACGCACTCGCGAACGTATTGAAGAAATCTCTCTCCTCCATGTTCCCCGTGATCCAGGGCGTCAAGCTCGTGGACTATTCTGCGAAGGTGCACGACGCAAGGTCGGGCACGTCCGCGAAGGTGGAGGTCTCCATCGTGTTCACCGATGGCGAGGAGGTATGGAACGTGACGGAGATCTCCGACAACATCAACATGGCCTCTTTTATGGCCCTCCTCGACGGGTTCGAGTATGCGATATTGTCAAAGAAGGACAGCGGATAGCACAAAAAACGGACAAGGGGACGTTCTTAAGAAATTAAATAACAATTGGGACGATAGGGGGGGATCATCATCCAATATAACATTCCACTATTTTTCATCGCCAGAGTTGCTTCTCATGCGACCATTGTAGCATATTGTGTTGCCTTTACATTAACGGCTATGGACAACCGATTACAAAAGTTTTGGGAAGAGAGGAAAAATAATTTAATTTCTTAAGAACGTCCCTGAACATGAATTAAGAACGTCCCTGAACATGAACAGCTGTTTTACTTCGCCCGCAGGGCGTCAACGACCTTCATGTGGGCAGCGCGGATCGCGGGGAGGATGCCGCCCACGGGGCTATTGTCAATAGTTGTGTATGGAATATTTTTCAACGTATCCCTGGTCTCCATACTTATGCTACCTGCTCCTGTGTTTCTGCCATCTCACCGTCAACGAACCTTACCCCTTTTATGATATGAGAGATGAGTCTGTACCCTTTTATCCTGTGCCAGGTCTTCTGCGCCTCACGGGCAAGCTTGAAGACCATCGTAAGCGTGGCAAGTCTGGTGCCGCAGCCCTTTGTCTTCTCTGTCCTTAACCTCACTGTCGCAAAGGTCGATTCAATAACGTTCGTAGATCTGATATGCACCCAGTGCTCTGCCGGGAAGTCGTAGAAGGAAAAGAGGACATCTTTGTCCTTCATAAGACATTCGCAGGCCTTCCCGAACTTCTTGCCGTAAAGAGATAGAAAGGCGTTATGGGCGACAAGGGCCTGTTCCTTTGTGGGGGCCATATAGATGTCGTGGATCTTTTCCTTTGCCTTCGGTTGTACGCTTTTCGGCATCTTGTCGAGGACATTGGCGGTCTTGTGGACCCAGCACCGTTGTTCTTTTGTTCCGGGGTATACCTCCCGGAGGGCTGCCCAGAAGCCCAGGGCACCGTCACCGATGGCAAGTACAGGTCCTTCGGCAAGACCTCTGTTTTTCAGATCGGAGAGCAGTTCCATCCATGAAAGTCTGCTCTCCCGGTATCCGTCACAGACGGCAACAAGTTCTTTTGTTCCGTCTTCCAATGCGCCCATGATGACAAGGAAGCACTGTCTTTTGTTCTCAGGGTCTTCGAGCCGTACATTGAAGTAGATGCCGTCAGCCCAGAAGTATATATACCGTTTACCCGACAGGTCACGCTTTGACCATTGCCGGTATTCCTCTTCCCACTGCCGTTTCAGTCTCACAACGGTGTTCGCAGACAGCCCCTTCGCGTTCTCCCCCAGGATGGCGGATAACGCTTCTGTAAAGTCCCCCGTTGATATGCCCTTGAGGTACAGCGTTGGGATAAGGTTGTCTATTGACGGGATGCGTCTCATGTACCGGGGGAGGATGGCGCTCGTAAACGTTTCTTCCTTCCGTTTGTCCCTCACGCGGGGCTGCTTAACCGGTATGGGGCCGATGCCGGTCAAAAAAGAGCGTTCAGGGAGATGCCCGTTGCGGACAACCATGCGTCTGCCTTTTTCATCTTTTCTCTCCGCGTACAGGGCGATGTATCCCGCCACTTCACTCTCTATCGCTGCCTGGAGCAATTTCCTGGCCCCTTCCCTGATGATCTCCTCCAGCACCGATCGCGGTTCTTCTTTTTCTTGCTTTTTTCTTTCAACAGGTTCATTATTCTTCATAAGACGTATCCTCCGTTTTCCCCTTTTGGCGAGGGGCATGGTGTTTGTTGATGATACTAAAGGATACGTCTTTTTTATTGTCATACACAAGATTTGATTATAGCTCGCCGCCCACCAAGCCCATGACAAGCGAGAAGGCAACGGCCTTCCAGGAGATGTCGAGGGTGAGGGAGAATTGGAAGGCAAGCTCCGAGAATGTCTGGAAGTTCACCGTTGAGATCGTGAAGAGCTGCATGAAAGAAGCAAAGAAGAGGCCCGCGAGGCCGCCGGCGAGGCCCAGCATCAATGACTCTATTAGAAAGGCGGATAGGATGCTCGACCGCCGGAAGCCGAGCGCGCGCATGGTGCCGATCTCACCGATCCTGCTCGCAACCGCCGCGTACATGGTGATCATCGCTCCTATGATGGCGCCGAAAGAGAAGATGGCGGTCAGCGAGAGGCCGAGGATGCGGAGGAATTTTGCCATCATCTCCGACTGGTCTAGGTAGTACCTGTTTTCACGCTTTGCCTCAAGGGTGAGCCGAGGGTCGTTCTCGATCCTTTCCTTCACGGCCTCGAAGCCCGAGGGATCGCTGAGCCTGAAGATGATCGATGAATATACGGGCCTTCTGAACGCCTGCATGAGTTGGTCCACGTCGCCCCATATCTCCGAGCTGAAGCCGGTGTTTCCCGCGTCAAAGATCCCCACGACCTGCCAGTCGCGCATCCCGAAGCGCAGCGTGTTGCCGAGGTCGGCCCCTCTGAACCTCTTCGTAATGCTTGTGCCTGTGATGATCTCCGTTGACCCGGGCCGCGGCGGCCTTCCATTTATCAGCCTGATCTGGTCCCGCAATCTCATCGACCGTCCCGAGATCCCCCGTATGACCACGTTCGACTGTTTATCGCTTCCCTCCTTGGGGAGGCTGATGAGGACGACAAGCTCCTTTGCGAGCATCCTCTGACCGTCCGCCCCGATAAGGATATCCCGGTCTGTCTCAATGACCGATGCCTGGTGTCTCTCAACGCCGCTTTGCACCTCTGATGCGGACGCCTTGCGTATGACGACGACGTTCTCCGGTGAGCCCGTCTCGACGAGCGTCTTCTGGAGGCCTTGGGCAAGCATGAGGATCGCGGTGAAGACGAAGACCACCAGGGCCATGCCCGAGGCCGTGAGGATCGTTGTGAGGCGTCTCGCCCATAGGTTCCGCAGATTATATGAGAAGGGTATCTTCACCTATTCCACCGTCCTCAGCCCATTGGCGATGCCTGTCTTCAATGACCGGTATGTGGGAACAACGGCCGCGAGCAGACCGACGGTAAGCGAGAAGGCGATGTCGAGATAGAGCGTATCGGCATCGACATTAAAGACAGGAAAGAACGTGCCCACTGCCTTCGCGAATGCTGTTGCAGCCGGGAAAGTGGCTATCATCCCTGCCGCGCAGCCCGCCATGGTGATAGTCAGCGATTCACCGAAGATAAGGGCGGCGATATGCCTTCCCCTGAAGCCCAGGGCCTTGAAGGTGGAGTATTCCGCAGCCCGTTCGCGGCCGGTCATTGCCATGGTATTCGCTACGACGGCGAGTATAATGACGATCACGACGAAAGAGACGAGCTGGATCGCGGTGATGATCGCTTCCGACATGGACACGAAGCCCATCTGAAATGCCTTTTCGGTCTCGGTGAGAGTCTCCGCGAGCGAGTTCTGAAAAGCCCTGTCGACAGAGAGGGCAACCTGTGCCGCGAGGTTGGGATTCTTCGCGCCTATCATGTAGAAGCCCACCTGATCGGCCCTGCCCGGCGACGTCTTTTTTATCATCTCATTGAGATAATCCCAGTGAAAGAGGAACTGGTTCTCGTCCGTGCTGCTGTGGCGGCCGCGGTATATGCCGCGCAGCACGAACTCCCAGTTGCCGGGAAAGATAGTCCCCTTGAGCGTAATGACGTCACCGATCCGCCAACCGTACTTTGCGGCGAGCTTCCTGCCGGCGATGAAGGACTTGCGGTCGCGGAGAAAGGCATTGTGCACCTCCGTCGACAGGACGTATTCCGGGTAGAGCTCAAGGTAGGTTCTCGGCTCGACGGCGAAATTTGCAAAAAAGTTCTTCTCATCGATGTAGATGCCGCCGAACCAGTTCCCGTAGGAAACGATATCGACACCATCGACCTGCCTGATCTTGTCCTTGTACGATAGGGGGAGTGGGAAGATGATAGAGATGGAGTTTCGCGTCACGAGACGGGAGGCCGAAGAGGCCTCAACGCCGGCATGCCAAGCGTCGATGACGGTGCGGAGAAGCCCGAAGGCGAGCATAGCGATGGCGATGGCGAGGACCGTGAGGCCCGTGCGGAGCTTGTGGCGCAGCGCGTTCTTAAAGAATATCTTGAGGAGAAGCATCGTTGAGATAACCCTTGTCGAGGTGCCTGATGATGTGCGCCTTCCTGGCGGCCCTCGGGTCGTGTGTCACCATGATGATCGTCTTGCCTGATTCATGGTTGAGCCTGTCGATGAGGTCCATGATCTCCTCAGCGGAGACGCGGTCAAGGTCGCCGGTAGGCTCGTCTGCCACGAGGATCGTGGGGTCTGTGACGATGGCCCGCGCGATGGCGACGCGCTGCTGCTGTCCGCC
>DIFC01000018.1 GCA_002418945.1 Deltaproteobacteria bacterium UBA5758
GCGCTTGAATATTCTTTTCAGGATATGCGGTGTGTTGGGTTTGGAAACTTGGGATGAAAATAGTCAATGTCAGAAACCGAGATGGTGACATCGGTATCTTTTGTTAACTCCTGGAGTATTTGCCGGATTTGATCCTGAAGCAGGCAAGCCTCCATCTCTATGCGAGCGTTTATCGAAACAACGAATTGCGTCCCGTCAAGAAACGGAATCTCTTCCTTCCAGCGGGAATCTCGAATCGTCGGAATGCTCACCTTGATTTCCTGTGCAGACCCCTTAATAAGGAATTTCAAATGGCCAATAGCGGCGTTATTTCGCTCGGCTACCAGCGCGATTTGCTCAACCAGTTTTCGGACGAATCCTTGCCCTTTCTTCTCGGGGACAGATACGCAGACTACCGCGTCAAGCCAGGCAAGCTGTGCTTCCCCTTCGCCATAACGTCGGTAATCGATTTCAATGTTGGATTCATCCGCAGGGAGTTGATTTGTTTCCAACATATAAAGCCAGGTGTGGATATCGTCGGAGATAAGGGAGCTCTGAAGAAGTATTGTTTTTTTAGGAAATTTTTCCCGGGCCAGATTGAAAACCGCGTCCGCTTCGGGTCTCGGAATCAGATCTTTCTTGTTGATGACGAGGAGTCCTGCCTCCTCGATTTGTTTGTCGAAAATATAGATCACATTATCTGAAAAGGGCAGTTCTTCCTCTGCCAGGCGCATCTGAAGCAAGCGAATGTCGCTGAACACCGAGAAGCTCTGTTGAGAAAGGCCCTGGGGGCGTAATTGCATTAATGGCTTCACTACGGTTGCAACTATGTCTGCGCAGGACCCTACCGACTCTGCGAAGATAACGTCGGGGTGGGCCGTTTCGATCAGTTGATCCAAGCGGGCATCCAGGTCATCATAATTGCAGCAGAAGCAGCCCCCGGTTACTTCTACGGTGGGGATATCATCCAATTTGAAAAACGCCGTGTCCACAAGGTACTTTCCCTGGTCATTGGTTATTACCCCCACTGTTTTTCCCCTGGACATTAAAGACCGAGCAGCCATGATGATGGCTGTAGTTTTTCCACTACCCAAAAAGCCGCTCACTATATGAAGTTTCATTTCCTCCTCAACCTACTCCTGCCTAATATCATAGAACCAACCATCGGTTCTGAACAGTCGCTGCCCGACCAAACAAACACCGCGAAAGCGCTAAAGAAATCTCTTGACCTCAACTATGAACTCCTCGTTGTTGGGGATAATTGATGAGTATTTCAATTCTCCATTGATCAGGATGCTGGGAAGCTTGGTGATTCCCATTTTCACGACTCGTGCCACGTTCTCGGATTTGGTGAACTTGTATTCGACCATATCGACCTGTCCAGCCATTTCTTTCACCACTCGCTGTGCGGCCTTCAGCATATAAGTGCATGCAGCACAGGTATCTGAATCCAAGGTAAAAACTTCAATTAAGGGCCTTTCCAGATGTTCATAGTCCGGCACCACTACACTGCTTGTATCTATTTCCGGAGATTGGTAATTTGCAATCATTTTACGGGTATTTTCGGTATCCCGGACCGCCTGAACAATCCCGACAACATTTTCAATCGGAATTTCATAAGGCATATCGCAACCTGGGGCCAGGATATAATTCTTGTGCCCCATCTGGTCCAGTAAATCAACGGTAAATTTCATGTTGTCCTGCTGGGTGCCAAACAGCATGTGCGTGGTCAAGGGGATATTCCCGGCGAGTGTAATGTTGTAGCGGTCCGTAATCTCTTTGGTTGTAAGCATGTTTAGGTTCTCGTCCACTGCGATTGAATCGGGAGCTGTTTGGCACATCACCTCAATGTTCTTCGTGGCATCTCCGCACACAAAAAAAGAGGAATAAACACCGGCTTGCCGGAGCGTTGTAAAAATGTCCAGGTATGGGGCAGAGAGGAATCTTGTGAAAAGCCTGTTTGAAATTTGAGAAAGCACCGGATCGACCATGGCGATGATGTCCATGCCGGCATCGATATAAAACTCTGATACCCGTTTGGCTATTTTTGCACAATAACCGATCAGGGGTTCCACCGACCCAGGGTGCTTGATCATATCCGTGAACACCTCGACTCCGCGCAGATGTGAGGCAAGGGTCAGGGGACCGCACACCAGGCCAAACAGGGCCGTGTGATCCCCCACCGATTTTTTCATCCTTCTCATAACATCCAGAATGATTGGCAGCCGTCCATCCTTGGGTTCGATTAAGAAATCAGGGATTTCATCGCGAGAGGATAATGGATTAGTTGCAACTGAAGGAGGGTTCTTGTCTGCCCAGAGCATTTCGCAGCCCAAAATTTCAGCTTCGATCTGTAAATCAAATACAACCGGCTGTCCGTCTGGGTCGTAGATTTCATTAACGGCTATCAGACTGTCGAATAATTTATTCCCATCGGTTAAAACCTCCTTTGCTGTGTATCCTTTCAATTTTCCGGCATGTACGCCGGCATATGGAACCCACGGCACGGCAGGGACATCTTTGTGTTTTAATGTCTCAAATAGCAGTTCTTTACCACCGAATTTTGTCTTCTTCATGAAAGTGCCTCCTCATGTGTTTTATGTTTGGGATATATACCCTCTATTCTTTGTCAGGTTTTTTAACCTTTAGTTTTCGGTACGCTATTTTTTAAGCCATATTAAGCGACCTGCCTCCACTCATTGTACCACCTCTAAAGTTAGTTTCTCAACCAATTGACCGCTCCCCAGAAAGAAAAAATATGGCATTGTGTTATACCTGGTTCTCTAACATTTCATTCAGGCGAAGCTGGTAGCGGGTGAGCTTCCAGTTGTGGTTCTCGGAAATTCCTTTACAAAAGAGACCTCTTGCGGTACTTTGAAATGGGCAACTCCACAAGTCGCTTCAATGATACTCTTTTTATTTCTGAGAGGTTAGGTTATTTAATTGTATTGGTTATACTGTTTATTTATTTTTCATCACCAACTCCTGTTTTTTCAGAAATACCTCTGAGTCTGGCGGTACGGACTCGATAAGCCATACGTTTCCGCCTATGACGGACCGTGCGCCTATGACCGTGCGCCCTCCGAGGATCGTGGCATTCGCGTAGATGATCACATCGTCTTCAATAGTCGGATGGCGCTTTTTATTACGCAGGGATGCAACCTTTTCCTTGCTCAACGACAAGGCCCCGAGGGTTACCCCCTGATAGATGCGGACACGGTCGCCGATCTTTGTTGTCTCGCCGATCACGATCCCTGTGCCGTGGTCCATGAAAAAACTTTCTCCTATTGTGACCCCCGGATGTATATCGATGCCCGTCCGGCTGTGCGCGTATTCCGTCATGATCCTGGGGATGAGCGGCACACCCTGCTTATAGAACCAGTGCGCGATCCGGTAGACGGTGACGGCAAAGAGCCCCGGGTAGCAGAAGATGATCTCGTCATAATGACGGGAGGCGGGGTCGCCCTCATAGGCTGCGCGGACGTCTTTCGACAGCGCCTCCTGCAGTTCCGGAATCGCTGCGAGAAACTTAAGCGCCGTCTCCTGCCCTCGCTCTTCGCATTGTATGCAGGGTTTGTCAAAACGGATGCAGTCGTGGCGAATCGCAAAGGTGATCTGCTCTGAAAGCACTTCAAAGAGCCCCATTGACTGTTGCCCGAAATAGTAACGGATATTCGCCTCGTCGAGACGCTCGGAGGTAAAATATCCCGGATAGATGATCCTGAAAGCCCTGCCTACGATATCGACGATTGCCTCCCTTGAAGGGATCGGCTCAGGCCCTATGTGGTTGAAGCGCCCGTTCTTGTTATGGAGATGAAGAATATTTTCGATGTACGCCGGTATTTCCGAACGGAGATCAACAGCTACGGCGATCTCTCTCCTGCACTGATCCTGTCTTTTATTGACTCTTTTCATTGAGCTCTCCTGTGCTGTTTATACAGACATCCTGTCCCGTGCTCCAGTAGGGGGACATGTGTCTGAGCCTTTCAATGATAGGCGGCAGCGTATCGATGACGAAATCGATCTCCTCTGCCGTATTGTATACACTGAGGCTGAAGCGAACCGACCCGTGGGCCATCGTATACGGGACGCCCATTGCGCGAAGGACATGGGAGGGCTGGAGCGAGCCTGATGTGCATGCGGACCCTGAAGACGCACAGATGCCATATTGGTCCATCAACAGGAGGATGCTTTCTCCCTCAACGAATTCGTAGCTCATGTTGGTCGTATTGGGCAGCCTGTCTTGCCTGTGGCCGTTGATACGGCTTTGGGGGATCGCCTTCAGGAGAGCGGATTCCAGTCTGTCCCGGAGGGATCTGACATGAGTGTTCTCGGTCTCGATGTTCTGCCATGCGATCTCGCACGCCTTACCAAAACCGATTATGCTTGGCACGTTCTCGGTGCCGCCGCGGCGGCCCTTTTCCTGGTGCCCTCCTATAAGAAAAGGCGCGAACCTCGTTCCCTTCCTGACGTAGAGCACGCCGATCCCTTTCGGCGCGTGGAGCTTGTGGCCCGAGATGGAAAGCATGTCGATCCGGCTCTCTTTCGTGTTGACGGGTATCTTGCCGGCGGCTTGCACCGCATCGGTGTGGAAGAGAATTCCCCGTTCTCTGGCGAGCGATGCTGCATACTCAACAGGAAAAATAACCCCTGTCTCGTTGTTCGCCCACATTATGCTGACTATGGCGGTGTCGGTTGTAAGACTCTTTTCGTATTCATCGATATCGAGCCTTCCCTCGCTGTCAACGGGAAGTTCCGTAACACGGTATCCTTTTGCGGCAAGGTGCTCACAGAGGACCTTTATGGCCGGATGCTCCACCCTGGTCGTTATGATATGGTTCTTTCCCGGATTCACGGCAAGGGCAGAGAGGATCGCCGTGTTATCGCTTTCAGTACCGCAACTCGTAAAGATGATCTCCTCAGGGTCGGCACCGAGAAGGGCTGCAACCTTCTGCCGCGCCTGAGCCAGTTCCTTCGCCACCTGGCCGCCGAAAGAGTGCATACTTGAAGGATTACCGTAATAGTCGTGAAAATAAGGGAGCATGGCATCGAGGACCTCCGCGGCTACCATCGTTGTGGCGTTGTTATCGAGATAGATCGTCTTCATGGCTCGACCTCCTCCACAACAAGTTCGGGAGAGACAAGCTCTTTCAGCTTCTGCTCAACGAATCCCTTCAGGGTTACCTGCGATGCCTGGCAGGTTGCGCAGGCGCCCCGTGTGGCTACGAGTACCCTGTTCCCCACAACGTCCACAAGATCAATATCCCCTCCGTCATGCTTCAGTGACGGGCGTATCTCGCGCTCGATCGTCTCCTCGATCATGCGTATCTTCTGAATATTGGAAAGCTTCGGTCTTGCAGCAGGCTGTTCCCAAGGTCTTTTTGTACCGTAGATCCTGTCGATGATGGCCTGTATCTTTTCGTGGCAGTTCGTGCAGCCGCCGCCTGCCTTCGTATAATTCGTTATCTCCTCGATGGTGGTGAGATGGTTTTGCCTTATAGCACGCTCGATCTCTCCATCGGTTACGCCGAAACACACACAGACGATCTCCTCATCGGGTTTCTTATGACTCACGCCGCGATAGTTCTCAATGGCCTTCTCGAGGGCCTCCTGGCCGAGAACCGAGCAGTGCATCTTTTCCGGGGGCAGTCCACCGAGGTAATCGGCTATATCTTGGTTGGTGATCGCCATTGCCTCCTCAACGGTCTTGCCTTTCAAAATCTCGGTAAGGGCCGACGCGGATGCAATGGCGCTGGCACACCCAAACGTCTTGAACCTGGCATCCTTTATGCGCTTGTCCTCATCGAGCTTAAATGTAAGTTTCAGTGCGTCCCCGCAGGCAATGGACCCGACCTCTGCCACTCCATCGGGATCCTCAATTTCGCCGATATTTCTCGGGTTCAGGAAATGATCCCTTACCTTATCTGTATATTCCCACATTTGATACTCCTTTCATGGATACAAGAATGGTGTTTGTAATCGGCCCTGACCTGCCCCCATTATTTATTATACCACCTCTAAAGTTATTTTCTCAACCCATTGACCGCCCCAGAAAAGTTTTTCATCGCTTTCAATCAGTAATTCTTGTTCTTCCAACAGCATCATTCTATTTTTTCTTAGGTGGAGTGCTTCGACAGCCAACTCGCGGCTTTTTCCTCCGCCAGGGGACGGCAGCTTGATGTATAGATGACAGGGATGCCGTATTTTGCCTCCAGGGCGTCGAGTGTGCCGGAGACGGCGTTGGAGTGAGCCGGCGCATATTCGTCATCGTAAGGGTATTTGACGTCCTCGTAGCTCGCCTCGATGAGCAAAGCCTTCCATCGGCACCGGGCCGGCCTCTCGCACATCCTGAAGAACCTCGGCCGGTATTGCATGACGGTCGTTATGAGATCCGAGAGCGTCTTCCTCTCCAGCGCAAGCATACTCTCCATGCCCTCCACACTATAGTCCCCTGCCCCGAGCTTCTTTCTCCTCTCTCCCCCGATCCAGTTCGGGAAGTCGCTGAGATCGAAGGGGTCCCTCTCTCTGGTATCCACGAGGACCACCGGCTTAAGGATCTGGTGTGTAATGCTGTGTCCTCCCCTCTTTACGATCAAGCGCCTCGGCGGAGGGACCGGGTTGTGCTCGGACGCTCGATCCTCCGCATCATCCTCGATCGTCTCAATATCGGCTCGGAACTCGCCCTTCTTCCCCATTTTATACCCACGTAATTATTTGTTTTTCGTGTAATTATTATACTTCAAGCCGCTGACAGCAGGGTGTCAGACATGATAGAAACTGTTCAGTGTTCTACGTTCTATGTTCAATGTAAAATCCGCTCCACCTCGAACACCAAATCCGCTCCACCTCGAACACCCAATCCGGTGATATCCGAACGCGAAATCCGCTCCATCTCGAACACTTTTTATCCTTTTCCGGATTTAGTGTTCGAGTAAAACGGATTATGATTTTCTTCCTGCCTGACATGGTACACTGCCCCCAAAAACTTTATTGGAGGGCATACGTTGAAAAAGAAAGGAAGGAGATTGCCAGTGAGAAAACTCAAGGAAGTTGCACGTTTATATCTGGAATTAAAGCTGGGCATACGTCCCATTGCCCGGGCATGCAACATCTCCACATCCACAGCATCAATCTATGTAGAGAAATTGAAGGAACTCGGGGCCGATTATAAAGAGCTCTCCGGCATGGAAGAAGATGTCCTCTGCAACCTTTTGTTCCCCAAAACAGAAACAACACCGGTACAAGCGTTGCCGGATTTTGTCTATCTCCACGGCGAGATGAAGAAGAAAGGGGGTAACCCTCCAGCTTTTGCATGAAGAATACAAGAGAAATAACCCCGATGGATATGAACGGACCCAGTTTTATCACCTCTATCACAACTGGATCAAAAAGGCCGATCCGGTCATGAGATTCACC
This sequence comes from Deltaproteobacteria bacterium UBA5758, assembly GCA_002418945.1. GTDB lineage: Bacteria > Desulfobacterota > Syntrophorhabdia > Syntrophorhabdales > Syntrophorhabdaceae > UBA5609. The sequence goes on from DIFC01000018.1 coordinate 7,396, forward strand.
CATAAGGCAGGAGAAAAGATGTTCGTTGACTTTTCAGGCGATAAGCCTCATTATCAGGACCCGGCCACAGGGAAAT
>DIFC01000023.1 GCA_002418945.1 Deltaproteobacteria bacterium UBA5758
CCCGCCCAGGCAGCGCCCGCAGGAACGCCTGCAAAACCCGGTGCGGCAATGCCCGGTATCCCTGCCGGAGCAGGACAGGCGGCAGCGCCACAGAGATTCGACAAGGAGCAGCTTGACAAGCTTGGAGTTGCGTGGACGCGGGACCCCTTCCTTCTGCCGAAAACAAAAGAGGAAAAAAGGCCGGGACAGTCGCAGGCACAGGAAATCATTTTTAAGCTTGTTGCCATCATGGAGAAAGGGAGCGAAAGGGTTGCGATAATAGACCACGAGGTGGTAAGGAAAGGCGATACCATAGGCGGTGAGACGGTACAGGAGATACAAAAAGACAAGGTGATACTCGTCCGGGGCGGTTCGAAGAGGGTACTCAACCTGGTAAAGATGGAAGACATGGTGACCCAGGAGGAAGCGCCGAAAACAAAAGGTACGGAGAGGCCGAAATGAAAAAAGGACTTATTTTTATCGTAATGCTGCTTGTCCTGACATCCTGCGCGTATGTCAACCAGGTGAAAGAAGAGGAGCGCAAGGAGGCCAAGGAGGCCAAGGAGGCGGCAAAACCGGTTGATATTCCGAGCCCGGTATCCTTCCAGATGGACAAGTCGAAGGCGCCCGAAAGCGCCAGGCCCCAGGATTATTTCTCCTTCTCGCTGAGGGAGGCGGACGTAAAGGACATCCTCAGGGCCATCGGGAAGCAGACGAACTACAACGTGGTGGTAGAACCTGATGTGCGGGGTATGACGACCGTCGATCTTAAGAACGTGACCCTTGAGAAGGCCCTGGAATACATCCTTGAACCCCTTGGCTTCGCGTACAAGATAGATGGGCGCACCATCTATGCCTCGAAGCCGAAGATAGAGACGAAAATATTCACCATCAATTATCTCGCTTTAAAAAAGACTGCAAGAAGCACCGTCGAGTGGAAGGGCGGCGGCACGACCAGTACTTCCGGCACAGGCGGCACCACCAGTTCGGAAGAGAAGATCCTCGAAGTAAAAAGCGAAACCGAATCGGATCTGTGGAAAAGCCTCGAGGACAACCTGAAGGCTATAATATCTGCCGACGGTAAGCTTATCATCAGCAAACAGACGTTCACGATCATGGTAACGGACTATCCGAAAAATCTGCAGCGCGTAGCCATGTTCCTGGAAAGCCTTGAGGGAACCATGCACAGGCAGATCATGATCGAGGCGAAGATCGTCGAGGTGAGGTTATCGGAAGGTTACAAGGCAGGCGTGAACTGGGAGATGATCGGATCGAGGATCGGGAGCCTGGCGAGGATCAGCGCGAGGCAGAACTTCCCGGCGCCCGCAACGTTTGCAGGGGACTATACCGAATATTTCCGGTTCTATGTCGGCTCCGAAGCCTCGGGAGAGCTGAACATCACCAACACCTTTATTGACCTTTTAAAGGCGCAGGGCGAAACGAGGGTACTCGCGACGCCCAAGATCGCGACCCTAAACAACCAGAGGGCGGTAATCAAATCGACGACACAGGAGGTCTACTTCGAGGAGCAGCAATCATCCACAGGCGGGGTTGCAGCCCTTGCAACCTACAGCCCGCGGTTCATGAACGTAGGCGTTGTTCTCGATGTGATCCCTCAGATCGACAACGAGGGCAACATCATCCTCAGCCTGCACCCCATCTATTCGACCAAAGACGGCTCTGTCCGTTCCCCGAACCCGGCATCCCAGGGAACGGTCCCCATTATATCCACAAGGGAAACGGATAGCATCGTGCGGGTAAAGGACGGCGAGACGGTCATCATCGCAGGCATCCTGTATGAGACAAAATTCCAGGACGAAAAGGGCATACCGCTTTTCGGCTCTATCCCCTTGTTCGGCTACCTCTTCAGGTCAACCGCGGAGCAGACGAAGACCTCAGAGCTCATCGTGTTCTTAACGCCGCGGATCATATTCGATAAAGGGACTAAATGAGCATAATCCTTGACGCCCTGAAGAAGGCCCAGCAGCAGAGAAAGCAACCGGCTCCGGAAGTCCCTTTTGCACCGCCCGGTCCGAAGAAAAGGCAGAGGATGCTTGTTTACGGCATCCTGCTCGTATGCGTCATTGTGGTGTTTGGCTATCTTTTCATCCCTGCCTTCCACAAGCCAAAACAGTTTGCGGTGCCCGCCGCGCCGCCGGCCCCTCCGAAACAACAGGTGGCGAAAGCAGAAACGCCCCTTCCAAAGCCCGTCGCAGTAACAGCGAAGGCGGCAGAAGTTGTGAAAAAAGAACCCGCCAAAAAGGCACAGGCACCGGTCAGAAAGACCGGCGAAATGAAGAGGGATGAAAGCCCCGTTAAGGACGAGGGCGCCGTCACAAGGGCGACAGAGAGCGAGAAGGTCAATATATTATATAACGAGGCGCAAGAGGCGCTCAGGGCAGGGCGCACCAATGAGGCAAAGAGGATATATCTCTCCATCCTTGCCGCATGGCCCAATCACGTGGAAGCGCTGAACAACCTCGGGGTGATCGCCGTACAGGAAGGGGATTCTAAAGGGGCGCTCTTTTATTTCAAAAAGATCCTCGAGATCCGGAAGGGCTACCCGAAGGCATACAACAACATCGGACTTGTGATGATGAGCGAAGGAGACAAGGGGCTTGCTGAGGAGTATTTCAGGAAGGCGATCGTGATGGAACCGGACAGCATCGAGCCTTACCTGAACCTAGCAGCGCTTCTGCGAAACGACGGAAGGTTGGACGAGGCCTCCAGGCTCCTCGGGATCCCCATAGAAAAGAAGGTAAGAAACCCGGCCCTCTTCCTCTCCTATGCCATCATTCAGGACAAAGCAGGGAAGACCGAAGAGGCGGTAAGATACTACAGACAATACCTCAGTGCAGTCAAATCCTCTGAAGCGAGAAAGGAAGTCATAGAGAGGTTAAGGCTCCTTGAAGAGAACAGGAATCCTGAACGTCGTTAAAAGAGGAGTCCATCAGGGTGTACAGAGCGTATTTTTCTTTGAAGGATTTCCTCCCCTTGGCAGCGATGGCGGCATTACCCGCCTGAGCAAAGAGCCTCTAACAAAAAGCGAGATATTTGAGCTGTTGCAGGGCACAACCACAGAGATGCAGCTGGAGCGCTTTACCCGGGACAACGAGCTCGACTACACTTACGAAATGGGAGGCTTCGGCAGGTTCAGGATGTGCGCCTTT
>DIFC01000006.1:0-34305 GCA_002418945.1 Deltaproteobacteria bacterium UBA5758
AGCGGTGTCCATACAAATTTAGGAAAGGCAAAAGGGATCGACGGAACAGGGTTCGGCTTTTTAACCTAAGGCATCATTTTATTACCGGCTGAAATGAATAGATGCGCAGGTCGAGCTTCGGATTTTCGAATAGCTTCATTCCGTCGGGCTTTTCGGTGACCATCGTCCCGCTCGGGAAGAGGGTAATTCTAGCTTCAAGCTCTCCGGCTCCGGGCACGATTGCGTCGGCTCGCAGTGTTGGAAACCCTGCACCTCTACTTGGTTCGAACGGCTTTAATTCCGCTTGAGGGGTTTTGCCGATCAGTATACGGCCATCGGCGGATTTTGTTACCCTGCTGCCGTCCGGGAAGTCGGCAACCTGCGTCCCATCGCTTTTTTCTGTCACCAGGTGTTTATTGGTTGTGGTCAATCCAAAACTTTCCCATAATGGTTGCGGTGTTTCTTTGTCAGCGGGTATTGTGTCGAGCATTACACGGCCGTCGGGGGCTGTGATTACTCTTGTACGATCTGGAAAGTCGGCCATCTTTGTGCCATTGGGAAATTCGGTGACAGTGTTTCCGGAAGGGTATCTGGTGACCTTGTAGCCTTTGCCCCGTTCTGTCGTGCTTGTTCCATCCGAGTACTGGGTATATGTCCAATCGTCGACAACGGTTCTATCGATTATTGTGACAGGGGCCTCGGGTACTTGAACCTTCCTGGTGCCGTCCGGCAGCCTGGTCACTATTGTTCCATCTACCTCGGTTATTGTTGTCCCATCGGGTAGTTCTGTCACCGTCGTGCCGCCGGTGTGTTGGGTGATGACCGTGCCGTCCGGCCTTTCGGTCACCGTTGTCCTGGGCGCAAAGCCTCCTTCATCGCCCATGCTCGTTACCGTCGTGCCGTCCGGAAGTTCGGCCACCGTTATGCCGTCGGGGGTTTTGGTCACCTTCATGCCGTCGGGATGTTCGGTGAATATCGTGCCATCGGGGTTTTCGGTCTTGACGCTGTTATCGGGGAACTTGGTTATGATCCTGCCATCGGGGTAGATCGTCATCGTGGCAGTGGGTCCTTCGGATGTGTTCACATCGCCGGGAGCATAAATAAATTTTACTACTCTCGTACCGTCGGGTTTAGTCGTTATCCACGACATTGCATTTTGTGCGTATTCTTCTATCGTACCGTCAGGATGTTCGATAGTTGTGATTAACCCTTTCTCGGTTTTTTTTGTACCGTCCGGTTCTATGGTTATCGTTGCGATAGTGTTCGAGGTGCCCCACTCTTCGTTTACCTCTTCAACTGTTATTTGCTTTGTTCCGTCGGGGAATTCAGTTATTGATACCTTATTGCTGTCGTCGCGCATAAACTCTTCAAGCCCTTTAATATTGGTATCAATAAGCTGTTTATCAAGATCCGTATTTGGGTATGGAGCAGGCGTGAAAGGATTGACAAAAAGGCCTTCCTGGTCGATCCTCGTGAGGGTCTCCTGGTCGACGGGTGATCCGCCATCGTCTGAAGGCTGCGGCCCCGGACCCGGCCCCGCCCCGGTCCCCGGATGGGGGAGCTGTTCATTCCAGATAAAGTAGGGGTAGGATTCGTTCTGGCCGATAGCCCAATTATTGCTGAAGTCCCAACCGGGGAAGCTACTCTGCTGCTTCATCTCTTCTGTTGTGAGGCCCGTGCAGCCGATGTCGCCGTTGCCCACGCACTGCGCCTGGCCAGAGGTCTCCTTGTTGCAGTATGCATCGCTGATCGTGGCGATGCTGTCGTTCATGCCCACCAGCGCGCCGAGGTAGCTCCCGGAGCCGGAAACGTTCCCCGCCGAGTAGACGTAGATGATGGTGCCACCGTTGATGCCCGCCAGCCCGCCGACATAGCCGCTGCCATTCGTCCCTATCACGCGGGTTACTGCGTAGGAATTGGAGATGGTGCCGTCGTTCATGCCCACGAGCCCGCCGGCATGGCCCCCCTGCACGGTGTTCGGGCTGTAACTGTAGGAATGGGTGATCGTCCCGTCCGGGTTGTTGATGCCCACGAGCCCCCCTACGGCCGCCAATGCCGCCGTTCCGGTCACGCCGCATGTGCTGTGGGAATAGCTTATGACGCCCCCGGCGTTCATGCCTACCAGCCCGCCTAAGGCCGAGTATCCGTTTATTGCACCTGTGCTGTAAGAGTTGCTTACAGTGCCGCTGTATTTATACCCTACCAGCCCTCCGACGAAATACCTCCCCGTGATATTGGAATCGGTCACCCCGACGTTCCGGATCGTCGCATTGCTGGTATATCCGAAGAGGCCGATGTCGTCCGTTGCGCTGCGGTTGATGTAAAGGCCGTTGATCCTATGGCCTAGGCCGTCGAGGGTGCCCCAGAACTTCGCCGCAGCCTTGCCCACCGGCACGAAGCCGGCCCCGCTGTTCCACGATGCGGTTGCCGAGGCGTCAATATCACTTCCCAGTGCGTATCTGCCGAGAAGGCCGCTGTTCATGTTCTGAAGGGCGTTCACATCGTTGATCACGGTATAGGCATTGCCCGCAATGAAGAGGGAAGGGTTGCCGCCCGACAGGGTGACCTTTGCCTTGTTCAGGTTGTAGCTGCCCCCGCTGCCGTCGCCGTCGAAGTTGGGGGTAATGACCATCCCCGCGGCGTCGCCGGTTGCGGTGATGTCCTTATTGATCGCTATGTTCCTGTGTGCCTCGAGGGTGAGGATGGTGTTGGCGTTCCACGAGATGCAATCCTCTATGAATATGTCGCCGCTGTCTGCCCCCGGCACAGGTGTCCGGATAACGACATTGTTGCTGCCCAGGTTCGTGGAGAGCTGGGGGCCGGTGATGTCCCCGCCGGTTGGCGCTACCCTGTAATTGGTAGGGTCTATGAGCCACGTACCTGTCCTGCCCGATGGTGCGTAGGTGGTGACGACTGCCCAGTCCTCGACCGCAACCTTTGCCGCGGAGGTCTCGATGAATCCCCCGTCGCCGTCATCTTGTGCTGAGGCGTCTAGTGTGCCGCCCACCCTGACGCTATTATTCTCCATACCTCCAAGTAAATAGATGCGCCCGTTCTTGTTCTCGATCGTTCGCGCAGCGATGTGGCCCTCGTTGTTGACCACCGTCTTCATCACGTCCGATGCGACCTTTGCGGATATGAGCACCTGTCCGCCGTCAGCAGCGATGCCCCCTTTGTTTGTTATGCCCGCTGTGGTGCCCCCCTGCCTGTCCTCCGTACGCTCAAGCACGGCCTTGTCGATGGTGAACCCGATCAGCTCGTTGCCCGCAAAATTGAGGGTTACCTCATCGCCTGCCGCCAGGAAGGCCCTGCCGAGCGGCGAGGCGACGGAGCCTTCGTTGGTGATAGACGGGGAGATGAGGACGGCGTAGCCGCCTCTTTCTGCGGCGATGTGCCCCTGGTTCGTTATTCCGGCAGCCGCGGCGCCGGGCCGTTCGGCCATTATGAACTTGTACCGGCCGTTCATGAAATCCTCATTGTTTATGTTCAATGTGGAGCCTACAAAACCCCCCACATTGATGTGCGCTCCGTTCCCTACGAGCAGCCCGTTGGGATTGATGACCCACACCTGCCCGTTGGCCGAGAGCTGCCCGTGTATATATGAAGGGTCGACGCCGGTCACGCGGTTCAGCGAGATGGAGCTTGACGACGGCTGGAAGTACTGGACCTTTTCGTTGGCACCGATGCTGTAGCTCTTCCAGTTGATGATGGACTTATGCGTCGACTGGTTGATATGCATCGTTGTCTTGTTCGGCTGGGAGATCGTTGAGCTGCCGGCCGCAACGGCCCCGTCCTTCGGCAATGCCCTGGCGGCCTGGGGCCAGAAGAGAGACACGGTTAAGATGGCAAAAGCGCTCAGGCACAGAATACCGGCTGCGGGCCCTGCGCCTCGCGCCCCCGCGCCTTTGTCCTTTGTGAGAGTCGGTATCATGTCCTCCATATCCTGCCCTCCCTTGTTTTCGAAACGAGGTATTTTATTGCGGTAATTCGCCCCCGTCATTCAAAATTCATCATCGCCTGCAGATAGTATACCGAATTGCCGGCATTGAAGTTTCCGTTTATACGCGGCACAGCGCAGTCAACCCGAAATGAAAAGAGGTTCCCCCCGTAGACCCTTATGCCCGCCCCGGCGGAGGTGAGATAGGCCTCCTTGTATTCTCCGGGCTGGACGTTGTTTCTGTAAACGCCGCCGTGGTCTATGAAGAGGACGAGCTTGAGCATCTCCCCGATCTTTCGGCCGAATATCTTCTTGTCCGGATAGAGGGGCGAAAAATAAAGTTCAGCGCCCAGGATATAGCCGCTGTCACCGCTGTACATGGAAGGATCGAAGCCCCTCACCGTCCCCATGCCGCCGATCCCAAACTGCTCCACCGAAAAGAGCTCTTCTCCCGATAGTTGCCCCGAGGCCCTGAAAAGGGCGTAGCTGTACTCCCCGATCATCTGCGTTCGCGCAATATCGCCTGTGAATTTCGTGAACCCGCCGCTTGCCCCGAGCCTGCTGGTGCCTGTCCCGTCCCTGCCGGTTCCCCCGAACAGGTAAGGGATTCCCTGGTGCCATGTTACGGAGATAGCGTTCCTACCCTTAAAATTGTCGAAGAAGGTGTAGCTTGCGCCGACATTGAGGCTCCGTACGTTGTCCTTGCTGTTCAGGCTGTCGAGCATGTAGTCGTACGTATCCTTGTAGTCAAAGCCTGCCCTGACCTCCAGCGCCCTGTCCCTTTGTTTTATAAAGGGGTGCGTCAGATAGACGCCTGCCGTGTGCGCCTTGCCGTTGATATCGAGGGGGATGAGGTATTCCCCTGCCTCGTATACATTGTCGGCGTAATACACGCCGAGCCTTGTGCCATTGTGGTTTACGGGGATAAGGTATTCAGCCCTGCCGTAGGAGAGCCTGTTGAAATCGATACGGTCAAGCCCGGTGACGCCCCTCAGCATCAGAAGATCGCCGTCGACAATGAGGCTGCCCGCTTCGAGCGACAGGGAGGCGCGATGTTTGCTGATAGTGCTCGCGCCGAAGTTGTCGTAGCCCAGGCCCATGGATATGTACCGCTTGTCTGATGCCGTTGCCAGGATATCGGTTGTTCCAGGCTTTTTGCCCGCCCTGAGGGATGTCTTTACATTCAGAGCAGGATATTCGTTGAGCAGGAGTATCGCCCGCTCCAGCCTGTCCTCCTTGAGCGAAGGGTCTTTCCTCACCTGTTCGAGATGCTTTACGATGAACCTGTTGCTGTAGCGTTTATTGCCTGAGACGGAAATGTCGCCGATTCTGCCTTCGATCACTTTGATGGCTACCGTATCGTCCTTTATCTCCTGAACGGGAACAAAGGCATAGGCGATGAGGTAGCCCCTCTGCCTGTAAGCGCCTGTTATCTTTTCCGCAGCATCGCTGATCTCCTGGAGGGAGAGCCTTCTATTCTCAAAGGGTTCGATGAGCGGTCGTATCGTTTGCTCATCGATGAGGCCGGCGCCTTCTACTGTGAATCTTTTGACGAATATCTTTTCCGCGTCTTTGTACCGGACCTTTTTCTCTTTTTCTTCCTTCTCAATAACTGGTGGCTTTATTGGTCTTGTTTCGGGCACCACCTCTTTGCGCTCCAGCTGCTGCAGCACCTCGCCGCTTCGCTCCTGCGCATTGGCAGGAAGAACTAAGGTAAAGAAGACCAACAAGAATGTCGTGGCAGTTCTTCCCCGAAATGCCATCTTTGTTACCCCCCCTTTTTAATCTTTGTTTATCCTTTTAGCAGTTCTCCTAAAACTTCTGCAGAGAAACGGGCGAGCTATGAGCGGCAGGCAGTTTCCAAGTGACGTATTGGTGATCGCATATGTGCATAATACCATCCATCATCGGGTAATTATTGCCTATCATGTTGATAGCATCTTATGAAAATAACGTCAAGAAAAGATTTGCTATTTGGCTGCCTTGCCCTTTTTTCTTACATAAAACTGGAAATAGGAGAGGTTGATAAGACATATCAGCGCTAGGCAGAGAAACATTATGCGGTAGCCCGTAAAGGGCACAATGATACCCATGATGGCAGGCCCGACGGCAAATCCCAGATCCATGATCGCCCTGAAGGTTCCGATGGCGGCGCCGCTCGTAGACCCAGAGTAGTCAAGGGCATATGCCAAAGAAGCGGGAGAGAAAAATGTACCTCCTGTCCCCCAGATCAATCCTACGAAAATAAACATCGGAAGATTTTTTGAAAAAGCGAGCATGACCACAGCTACCATTGATGTAAATACGAAGATCAGGATAAGCTTTTCTTTGTTGTAGATGTCCATGATCCTTCCTCCCAGGGCCCGGCCCGCGATGAGCATTATGGCAATAGCGGAAAAGAAATACCCCGGGTTTTTTATGCCGCAATTGATTGCGTAGAGGGGAACGAAGGCTATGAGGGCTCCCCAGACAAAACTATATAAAAAGTTAGTTACAGCAGGGGCAATGATCTTCAGGTCAAAAAAAGAGTTGCTGCCCGCGGCGGCGTTACGGCCGGGCGCAGCGCTATCCTTTTCTTTCAGCATGCAGGAACAGAAGAAGGCGCATAGCGCAACCCCCATGCAGGTCAAAAAGAGAACGGTAAAGCTGTACCGGTTGATAAGAAACATGCCGAAAGAGGGCGCTACAACCAGCGCGAGGGTCGGCGCCAGCAGGAGATAGCCGAAGCCCTGGCCCCGGTATGCCGGAGGGATGACGGTTACTACCAGCGAGAGGACTGCCGTATCTACAAAGGCAAAGGCGGCGCCCTGAAAGATCCTGATGGCAAAGAAGGGCCAGAAAGGGCGAAGCACGATGCTGGCAAGAAAGGTGGCTGCAGACAGCAGGGCGCCGAAGATCATAATGCTCTTTTTTGAGTAGCTAAGCAGGGCTCTGCCGACCAGAAACCGGGAGACAAGCGATGAAGCGGCGAAAACGCCGATGAGCACGCCTATCTCTGTCTCGTTGGATCCAAACTTTAAAAAAAAGATTGGAAGGGTAGGGATAAGGGCATGGTTGGCGGCGATGGAAAGAAATAACGCAAGGAACCCGAGGATAAATCCACGGGTCAGTATATTCCGCGTCGTGTTTTGAGGAGCACCTCCTTCGTTGAACATGGCACCATAGTATTCCATACCAGCGAAGAACCTTTCAACCTATTTGATGCTGTACGGAATAAAATAAATTTGTCATCTTTGCACAATAGCGGTAATATAAAGGACTATGCTACCCGCAACCATAGAAGAATTGGAAGATATTAAAAAAGAATGCAGGCGAATGTCGAATAAGAAGTCTCTGCTGTCGGCGGCGGCTTCGGCAGTGCCTGTTCCGCTTGCCGATATCGCTACCGATGTTGTTCTTCTGAGGCAGATAATACCAAGGATCAGCGAGATGTTTGGCCTGTCAAAAGAACAGATAGATGAATATAATCCGCAGGTAGCTGTTTTTATCTATGATATTGCGAAAAGGCTCGGTGCGAAAATGATAGGCAGCTACATCACAAAGGAATTGATAATGCAGATCCTGAAGAAGGCCGGGATCCGCTTAACGGCAAAACAGGCAGCGCGGTATGTCCCCGTAGTCGGACAGGCTGTATCTGCCGGCATCAGCTACGCGGCAATGAGGGTGATCATCCACTCCCATATCAATCAATGCTATAAAGTTGTGAGGGCTGTTATTGAGACCGAAAAAGATCACACCATTTGACCTCATCAGGGCTGCCTCCACAATCATTGTCTTTGGCATCCCTTTAATGGCAGGAGCGGCCGCCGTGCTTGGCTACGGGGCATACAAGGTATTTAAAAAGCTGAAGCGATGAGGGATGATCTGATATGCAAGACCCCCGGTTGCGTCAAATCTGCGGAAGACTACAAAAATTGCTGAAGGGCCCGCAGGAGCCTTTTCTCGTCCAGTCAATCGAAGCGCAAACGCTCATGGTCTGCAAAGGGGATGCCGTTATCGGGAGCTACGATGCCTCCACCGCCCGCCACGGCTGCGGCATCCGGGAGGGCTCGTTCAAGACGCCTCCCGGCATACACCGGATAAAAGAGAAGATCGGAGCGGGCGCGCCGGCAGGGCGGATCTTTAAGGACCGCATTGACACGGGCGTTGGCTGGGAAACGGGTACAGCCGGAGACAACCTGATACTTACCCGCATCCTGAGGCTTGAAGGCCTGGAAGAGGGGATCAACAAGGGCGCGGGGGTGGATTCCTATGAACGCTGCATTTACATCCACGGCACCAACAGGGAGGATTTGGCAGGCGCCCCTTTTTCCCATGGCTGCATAGCCTTGAGAAATGAGGACATCATCAGCCTCTTTGAGATGGTGGGGGAAGGGGCGCTCGTATATATCGATCCTCCGCCTTTTATGGTTGGGGAGAGACCGTGCCGGAGCATCCACTTCACAGGCATCTTCGGAAGCGGCATGAGCGCCCTCGCGCAGTATCTCCGCTTCCAGGGGATAGAGGTTTCCGGCTCCGACCGCCTTCTCGGCAGCGAGGATACGGCAGCCATGCAAGGCATGCTCGAAGGGCTCGGGTGCACGATCACGGGCCAGGACGGCTCGGGCGTGAGCGCCGGCACCGATGCGGTCTGCGTCTCAACGGCGATAGAGGAGTCGAACCCGGACATCGCCGCTGCACGCGCCGCAAGCCTTCCCATTGTTCACCGCTCAGATCTGCTCGCCGCGATCATTACGTCCAAGCGGACTATCGCCGTGGCCGGCACAAGCGGCAAGTCTACGGTGACGGCGATGATATTCGAGTTCCTGACGGCATGCGGGAAGTCGCCCTCCCTTGTAAGCGGCGCTCCTCTGCGGCGGCTCGAAAAACAGGGGATGATCGGCAATGCCTTCAGCGGCGGCTCCGATCTGCTCGTTGTTGAGGCCGATGAGAGCGATGGGACGCTGGTCAAATATTCCCCGGAGTTTGCCGTCGTGATCAATGTCTCCAAGGACCATAAGGAGATCGACGAGATAAGGGGGCTTTTCGAGGCGCTCATTTCCCGATCGGCGTGGGCTGCATCGAACGCCGACGACCCGGTCCTTGCGGCGCTGCCGGCAACAGTGCGGTTCGGCCGGAACGTATCCGCTGCATGGAGGCCGGACAGCGAGCAGCTTCAGGCAACCTCGGTGAAGCTTTTTCGCAAAGGCGTTGAGTACCTTTTGCCCCTTCCGGGGGAGCACAACCTTGAGAACCTCCGCGCGGCGCTGTGTGTCTGCGAACATCTGGGCTGCGAAGAGACTGCCCTTGCCGATGGGGTAAGGAATTTTGAAGGGGTTGCGCGCCGTTTTGCAGTGACGAAGACCGGGCAGGGCGTGTATGTGATCGATGATTTTGCCCACAACCCGGCAAAGATAGCGGCAGCAGTGAGCGCCGCACGGGGCCTCGCGGAGCGCATCGTCGCCGTGTACCAGCCGCACGGGTTTGGGCCGACGCGGTTCCTGAAAGACGAATACATTGTAGCGTTCCGTGCCGTGTTCCGGCAGAACGATTCGCTCTACCTTTTGCCCATCTATTACGCAGGAGGGACTGCGCAAAGAGAAATCAGCGCGGAAGACATCATAGAGGGGCTTGGCCCTGTGCCGTTCAATGCGCTGGCGGTAAAGGACCGCGACGAGCTTCTGGCGAGGCTGAAGGCAGACGCAAGGCCGGGCGATTGCGTCCTTGTCATGGGGGCGCGCGACCCGTCGCTTTCTTCCCTTGTGGCGAAGGTGATCGGGCTTTTTTCTCTCCGGCTTCACAATGCCGGTATGGTATGATGAAGGCGTCAAATAAACTGTAAGAGGTTTGCATGGAAACAATGTTTTTTCCCAGAAGAGTTGCAGTCCTTGGCATCTCCGATGCCCCGAACAATCTCGCCCGCGTTATCGTAGAGAACATGGAGCGTTTTAAATTTTCCGGAATGATCTACCTCGTAGGGGGGAAGGGCGGATCTCTCGACGGCAGGAAGATCTATACCGATGTGTCCGAGATACCGGAAATCCCTGATGTCGCTGTAATCCTCGTCCCCGCCCGCGGCCTGACCGCAGCCATCGAGGCCTGCGGAAAGAAGGGCATTAGGCGCATAGTTGTCGAAACGGCCGGTTTCTCGGAATTTGACAATGACAGGAGATCCCTGGAAGCAGAGGTTTTAAGTATAGCAGGTAAGTGGGACATGGCGATGATAGGTCCGAACTGCGTGGGCATCATAAATGTAGAGAACGGACTTGTTATGCCTTTTTACCCCATTCTTCCCGGAGAGGTAAAGCAGGGGCCGGTATCGATAATCTCGCAGAGCGGGGGGATCATTCACGATTTGATGATGCTCTGCTACATGGAGAATATCGGCTGCCGCAAACTGGCCAGCATCGGCAACAAACTGATGATCGACGAGAGCGCCCTTCTCGAATATTTTGCTGCGGACCCGGGCACCGCCATGATCGGACTGTATTTGGAGGACATCCGTGACGGAAGAAGGTTTATGGATCTGGCCGCTGCTTCCGACAAGCCGGTGGTCCTCCTGAAGGGAAACAGGAGCCCCGAAGGAAGGAAGGTTGCCAGGCTGCATACCGCTGCCCTGGCAGGAGACGACAGGATCGCAGATGAGGCAATGAAGCAGGCCGGCATCCATCGCGCTTACAGCCTTGAAGAGATGGTCGACTGCTTCAAGGCCTTTTCCCTGCCGTTGCCGAAAGGCCCCCGTCTGGCGGTCATGGCACGGTCGGGCGGGCATGCCGTGCTGGCCGCAGACAGCGCCTATCACCACGGATTCACGCTTGCCTCCTTCTCTGACAGGCTTTTGAGCATGCTTGCGGAGAAGACGCGGCCCGGCGTCATAAAAAGGGGGAACCCAGTTGATCTCGGCGACGAATTGAACATCGACCTTTACCTGGAGATCGCCGAAATGGCGCTCCGGGAAGAAGGCGTCGACGGCGTGCTTGTTGCCCATTCCTATGCCTTCGGCGATGATGCCCTCCAGACCAGGAAGTTTATACGCTCCTCTGCAGCCCTGACGAGAACCTACGGGAAGCCTGTAGTGTTCTGTACATCCTCACACAGGGATGATTGGTTTGACATACGAAGCGTTGCAGACCTCCCCGTTTTCAGCCATGCCGATAAGGCGCTGGCGGCGCTTTCAAAGTCTCTTGAACACTTCAGGAAAAATACCGCAAAACAGGGACGGCGGGCGCAATTTGTATCAACAGGGGGGAAGACCAGGGGGCAGCCCGGCCTGTCCGGGGGATTTGCTGCCGTACAGGAGGTTTTTGGGCTTCTCAAGGCTTACGGCCTTGCAGCGGCAGACTACAGGGTCGTCAAGGGATTGGAGGAAGGCCTCGAAAGCGCCCGCGGCATAGGGTACCCCGTGGCATTGAAGGGCGCCGCGCCAGACATGCTCCATAAGACGGAAGAAGGCGCCGTAATCCTTGACATCAGGGACGAGGCAGCCCTTAAAGAGGCATTTGACCGAATAAGGACAGGCCCTTTTCTCTTGCAGAAGATGGCGCCGCCCGGGTGCGAGGTGATCCTGGGAGGACGGACGGATCCCGTGTTCGGGCCTGTTGTTCTTTGCGGCATGGGCGGGATCTTCGCTGAAGCATACAACGACGTTGCGATCCGCGTGGCGCCCGTTGACGCGGAGACCGCCGGGGCAATGATCGATGAGATCAAGGGAAACCGGATACTGAAGGGCTTACGCGGAAAAGGGCCCTACGACGTGAACTATCTTACCGCTTCTATTGTAAATGTCTCCCGGCTTTTGTTGGAGCACCCCGAGATCCGGACGATTGACATCAATCCCCTCATTCTAATGAACGAAGGGGAAGGGGGCATAGTGGTCGATGCAAAGGCGGAGGCAGATTGACACAATCCTTGCAGGCCTTTTTCTTTTGTCAATCTTTTCCGGATTGTTAATGCCGGCAGGGGGCGGGCATCCCCTTGCGGAAGATCGGGGCTATTTCTCCTTCAGCTCGTTCCACCTGTAGTCGATGAGCTCAAGGAGCACGTTGTTCATCTTTTTCGGATGGAGGAAGGCGAATTCGCAGTCCCGGAACGGCCGCATCGTCTCTCCGCCAGGTGCGTAAATGAAGGGGTAGCCCTGCTGTTCAAGCACTTTGACGGCCTCTCTCGTACTGTCCACGTTGAAGCTGACGATCATTACCCCTTCACCGTTCTTTTCTATCCATTTCGCAACGTGGCTGTCGGGGGAGGTTGATTCCATGAGCTCGAAGCCCACTCCGGCCAGCCAGTACCGTGCGACGCGGATCTTCTCAGGCTCGTCGACATAGAGGTCGTCCGGCCCCGCCTTCCCCATGATGGGTTCCCAGACCTTTCTCGCTGCATCGAGGTCTTTTACCGCGATTGAGATGTGGTCGACCTTATTGATCTTCATCATCCTCTCCTTTTTACGCTATTTAATACCAGATGGATCGGGAAAGGACAAGTAAACATTTACCGCATTGAACAATAATATGTGGGCATGCCGGAAATAATGCTTGCCCTGCACCGAAACAAGGAATATAAGAAGATATGTCGGCAAAGCCGCCAACATTGGAAAAGCAGGCAGCCTTCAAATTCATTGGAAGGGCATTTCAATACAGGAATTACAGGCTTTTCTTCGGGGGGCAGGGCCTCTCCCTGATCGGGACATGGATGCAGCAGATAGCAATGAGCTGGCTTGTCTACCGACTGACGAACTCCGCATTTATGCTGGGTTTGGTTGGTTTTACCGGACAGGTTCCCACCTTTATCTTTGCCTCATTCGCCGGGGTGTTTGCCGACAGGCTTGACCGACGCAGGCTGCTCATTGCGATACAGGCGTTCGCCATGCTGCAGGCCTTTTCGCTGGCGTTTCTCACATTGACCAGCATCGTTGCGGTCTGGCACGTAATTGCCTTAAGCATAGTCCTCGGCTTCATCAATGCATTTGACGTGCCTACCCGGCAATCCTTTGTCATAGAGATGGTCGAAGATAAGAAGGATCTGGGCAATGCTATTGCCCTGAATTCCTTTATGTTTAACAGCGCAAGGCTGGTGGGCCCGTCGATCGCAGGCCTCGTGATCGGCATTGTAGGCGAAGGCCTTTGTTTTTTGCTGAACGGAATAAGCTTCCTCGCGATCATTATCGCCTTATTTGCCATGAAGATCAAAAAGGAGAAAAGGAAGAGGCTCCATTCCATTCCGGTGCTCCAGGAGCTGAAAGAGGGGTATAGATATGCCTTCAGGTTCGCACCAATCAGGTATATTATTCTGTTCCTGGCGCTCATGAGCTTTATGGGAATGCCATATATTGTCCTGATGCCTATCTTTGCAAGAGATATACTTCATGGAGGGCCGCATACGCTTGGCTTTCTTATGGGCGCTTCAGGCATCGGCGCCCTCTCCGGGGCTGCATATTTGGCGTCGCGTAAGACAGTGCTTGGCCTCGGGAGGCTGATTGTCATATCATCGGGCATTTTTGGCATAGGGCTTATCGCCTTCTCGTTTTCCCGCTATACCCCGCTTTCTCTGTGCTTGATGGTGGTCACCGGGTTCGGCATGATAGTGCAGATGGCTTCAAGCAACACGATTCTGCAGACAATTGTCGATGAGGACAAACGGGGACGCATCATGAGCTTTTACGCCATGGCATTCATGGGTATGGCCCCCTTCGGAAGCATTGCGGCAGGAAGCCTTGCAAGCAGGATCGGCGCTCCAGCTACCCTTATTATAAGCGGCGCCGCCTGCATTGTTGGCTCGATGCTTTTCCTCACCAGGCTTCCGCTGATGCGGAAGATCGTCCGTCCGATCTATGTCCGGATGGGCATTATAAAGGAAATGCCGACAGGGCTTCAGTAGGTGATGTCCTCTCTTGGGAGAGGCAAACTGATCGCCGTTGCATTTCTTGCTAATATGATATAATAAGCGGAATTTTGATCAACGCGGAGGATAGATGAAGTGGCATCAGAAAACTACAGATGAGGTTTGTGAGGAGCTGAAGACATCGACTGCCGGAATATCGTCTCAGGAATCAGTTGAGCGGCTATGTCAATACGGCCCCAACGAGTTGAAAGAAAAGAAAAAGAGGACCCCTTTCATGATGTTCCTTGACCAGTTCAGGGACTTCATGATCCTAGTCCTGATAGCCGCCGCCATCATATCGGGCTTCATCGGAGAGCTGTCGGACACGATTGCCATCGTTGTTATTGTTGTTCTCAACGCCGTTGTAGGCTTCATACAGGAATACAGGGCTGAAAAGGCGATGGAGGCCCTTAAAAAGATGGCGGCCCTTACCGCAACCGTCATCAGGGACGGGGCGCCATCAACGATAGCATCTTCGGAGCTTGTCCCGGGCGATGTGGTAATGCTCGAAGCGGGGCGAATCGTACCTGCCGATATAAGGCTTACCGAGGCAGCGAATCTCAAGGCTGAGGAGGCGGCCCTTACAGGCGAATCAATGCCGGTGGAAAAACATCCCGGAGCGCTGGATGACGGAATGCTGCCCCTGGGCGACAGGAAGAACATGGTGTTCAAAGGTACGATCATTTCCTATGGCCGCGGTACAGGCATAGTTGTGGCGACCGGGATGGATACAGAGCTTGGCAAGATCGCCGCGATGCTCCAGGAGGAGGAAGAGGTCCAGACGCCACTCCAGAAAAGGCTCGCGGCCTTTGGCAAAAAGCTTGCCATCGCCGTCCTTGCCATATGCGCTGTCGTGTTTGGCATCGGCATCCTGCGCGGCGAGCAGATCATGCTCATGCTTCTCACGGCCATTTCGCTCGCTGTCGCCGCTATACCGGAGGCGCTTCCCGCGGTAGTGACCATAGCGCTTGCCCTGGGGGCAAAGAAGCTGGTTAAGCGGAACGCCCTGATAAGAAAGCTTCCCGCCGTAGAGACCCTCGGGTCGGTGACCTATATATGTTCCGACAAGACGGGAACCCTTACAATGAACAGGATGACCGTAGAGGAGATGTTCGTTGACGGGAAAACGCTAAAGGGGCCGGGGGCCGATGGGGCAGAAGTTGCGGCCATTCCAGAGAAGCATTCCCTGGCCGCCCTTGCGCTGAGCAACGACGCTCAGGAGGACACAGGGGGCAATCTCATCGGTGATCCGACGGAGACCGCGCTTTACAGCTTTGCGAAGAAATACGGTTTTGATAAAAAGGAGTTGGAAAAGATATCCAAAAGGGTTGCCGAGATCCCCTTCGATTCTGAAAGAAAGTGTATGACCACATGCCACACATGGGAAGACGGGTTCATCTCCTTCACAAAAGGCGCTACAGACGTCCTCATCGAAAGATCGGAGAATATATTGTCGTCCGACGGATTAAAGACTGTCGATAAAGAGGAGCTTCAAGCCGTCAACGCAGCGATGGCCGCCAGCGGATTGAGGATACTCTGCGTGGCGAAGAAGGAATGGGAAAGGCTCCCCGAGGATATCTCCCCTGATAATATGGAGAAAGGGCTTACGATACTGGGCCTAGTAGGGATGATGGACCCTCCGAGGGAAGAGGCGAAAGATGCCGTGGCAATGTGCAAGGCAGCGGGAATAAAGCCGGTAATGATAACGGGCGACCACCCCCTGACAGCGCAGACCATAGCGAAACGGCTCGGGATGCTTGACGATGGCCATGGGGCGAGCATGACGGGAAAGGAGCTTGAGCAATTGTCGCTGGAGGAACTTGAGGAGAGTGTGGAGCACATACGGGTATACGCGAGGGTGGCGCCTGAGCAGAAGCTCAAGATCGTCAAGGCGCTCCAGGACAAGGGGCAGTTCGTCGCAATGACAGGCGACGGCGTCAATGACGCCCCTGCATTAAAAAGAGCGGACATCGGGGTTGCCATGGGGATCACCGGGACAGACGTGTCGAAAGAGGCGGCACACATGATACTCCTGGACGATAATTTCGCCACCATTGTAAGGGCGGTTAGAGAAGGCAGAAATATATACGACAATATCAGGAAATTTCTCAAGTACCTTCTAACGACGAATTCGGGAGAGATACTGACCCTCTTCTTCGCACCGCTGGTTGGCCTGCCGATACCGCTTCTTCCGATCCATCTTCTCTGGATCAACCTGGTGACGGATGGCCTCCCTGCGCTCGCATTGTCCGTTGAGCCGGCGGAAGGTGACGTTATGAACAGGCCCCCTCGGCATCCCAGGGAGAGCATATTTGCTCACGGGATGGGGCTTCATGTAGTGTGGGTGGGATTGTTGATGGCGTGCATAATCCTTTTTGTTCAATCGTGGTCCATACGGGCAGGAAACATGCACTGGCAGACGATGGTCTTTACGGTGCTCTGCCTAACCCAGCTTGGACATGTCCTCGCTATACGTTCGGAAAGAGAATCGTTGTTCAAGCTTGGGCTCTTATCAAACAAGTACCTCCTCGGAGCGGTTCTCCTAACCTTTGCGCTCCAGATGGCGACAATCTATGTGCCGTCTTTGAACCCGATATTCAAAACAGCGCCCCTGACCATCGGCGAATTGCTGCTTGCGCTGGCAATGTCTTCGATAGTCTTCATTGCGGTGGAGATCGAGAAATCCATAAAAAGGCGCCGATATAAGAGATGAACACCGGGTCAACTCTGCTCATTGTTGATAGGCAGGTTTGTTCTATGTTCTATGTTCAACGTTATAAAAGGATAGACTGAAACCGCCCTGTCACTTACGCCCCTTGTGGGTTTTGTCACTACCCCCTCTCCTCTAGCTAAGTTCCCTAAAGTCCCCTCTCCCCTAACGGGAATTCTCTAAAGTCCCCTCTCCCTCTACGTGAAAGGGTCATACTAAAAACGTCCCCTCTCCCCTTTGTGTGAAAGGGTCATACTAAAAACGTCCCCTCTCCCCTTTGCGGGAGAGGGTCAGGGTGAGGGGGAAATGTTAACCGGTTAACAGAGTTGCCGTATTAACAGACGCACAAAGATAGCTCTGTTAAAAAGAGTATATGCAAACAGGGGCCCTACTCAAGGAGAAGGAGGTGATAAGCATGATACCTACATGGCTGCTGATAGGCGGGACGATATTCCTGATACTGGTTGCCTGTTTTATGGCCGTCAAACTGGGCACAAGAAATGATCAGGGGTGAGATTGAATGGACAGGATAATGCCGGGGGCAGGATAGAGAGGTCCCGTCCCCGACTGCTCCCCATATCTCCTTTCGTATGCAGGCATTGTACAACTGAAGAGAAAGAGGTATAATCGTTTTAAGGAATATGGGAATGAGCGAGGAAGAACGTTATATACCCGATTCTCCCTACCTGACGGACAATTTAAAGGACCACCCGAAGGAACTGGCGCTTCTTTTATCCATTGCGAAACCGAAACGGTATGCATCCGGTGAGTTTATTTACATACAAGGAGAGGAGTGCAAGCCTTACTTTTACCTTATTGAGAAGGGGAAAGTGAAGATAAGCCTCCTTGGCAAAGACGGCTCAGACAGGATCATCGTAATACAGGAAAAAAACACACTCTTCGGCTATGCCGCCACCTTCGACAGCCACCCCTATTTTCATACCGCGACTGCGGTGGAAGAGACAATCTTGAGAGTGATCCATATACGCGATTTCCTCGAGCTCGCAGAGAAGCACCCGAGGATCTCGCTCCTGATAATCGCAGCCTTTGCGAGGGTTACGCGGCTCCTTGTGCTGCAGATAGAGGATTTTTCGTTTCTTGACGCCGAGAAGAGGGTGGCCCACATGATCTACAAGCTTGCCTGTGAGGTCGGGCAGAAGACCGCAAAGGGGCTGCTCATCGCCAAGAAGGTAACGCAGGAGGATATTGCGAGCCTGACAGGGCTCTCGCGCGTATCCGTTTCTCTCGCCCTTAACCACTTCGAGGACCTTGATATGCTGCGCAAGAAGAGAAATATGATCGAGGTCCGCGATATGGGGAAACTAAAGGATTTTATCGGCGATACATAAGCCCTGAACCACCATCATGATGAGCAGGGCCTATTCTAATTTTTAGCGTCTGCCGCAAGCTGACCTTTTCAAATTCATCTCCGTATCAGCTTATCGATCTCCACGGCGGCCACAACGGTTAATGCCACTGCGGCGATCTGAACCCATTCAATGGCGCTTATTGCATCCGTCCTGAAGACCCACTGGAGGGCAGGGACATAAATGACGGCAATCTGCGCGAGGAAGGCTAGGACCATGCTGTAGAAGAGGAACGGGTTGCCCAGGGGGTTCATGCGGAATACGGACTTGCGCTCTGAGCGGGAGTTCCATGCCTGAAAGAACTGAAAGAGCACCATGGTGGTCATGGCGATGGTCCTCGCATGCGCCACGGAGGATCCTTCGGAGATGGCCTCGTGAAAATTGTAGATAACGCCTGCTGAAATGATGATCCCCACCAGAATGCTCCGTTCGAGCATGAGCCTTGACATGATTCCCTCTCCGGGGTCCCTCGGTTTTCTTTTTATGATGTCCTTTTCGCCCGGCTCAAAGGCGAGTGCCACGTCCTGCAGACCGTTGGTGACGAGGTTGATCCATAAGAGCTGGGCTGCTACGTAGGGGGCCGGCATGTCGAGGACCATCGAGATGATGATGGAGATGATCGCGGCGAAGCCGGTGGGAATGAGAAACATGGTGACCTTGCGGATGTTGTCGAAGACGATCCTCCCCTCTTCGACTGCGTGGAAGATGCTCGCAAAATTGTCGTCGGTGACGATCATGTCGGACGCCTCGCGGGCCACGTCAGTTCCCGTTCTTCCCATGGCAGCGCCGATATGGGCCGCTTTGAGGGCAGGGGCATCGTTGACGCCGTCGCCGGTAACGGCGACCACCTCTCCGTGCCTCATATACTGCTGAACGATCCTGAGCTTGTGCTGGGGGGATACCCTCGCATAGACAGAGGTCTTTTGAACGCGGGCGAAAAGCTCGTCGTCATCTATATCTTCCAGCTCTTTCCCCGTGATAGCGGGGGCCTTGCTCTCGCTGAGGCCGATCATCCTTCCGATGGCAGAGGCCGTGACCGCATGGTCGCCGGTTATCATGGCAACCCTTATGCCCGCCTCCCTGCACCCTGCGATCGCCTCGATCGCCTCAGGCCTCGGAGGGTCGATCATGCCTTGAAGGCCGGCAAAGATGAGATCATTGCCAAGATGGTCATGGGTGAACTGTCCGGGTGGGCTGTCGGAGGCGACATTTTTATAGGCCATGGCAAGGACCCTGAGCCCGTCCTCTGCGAAGCCTTCGGCGGTAGCGGTGATCCTTGCTCGGTCGAGATCTTCTCCAGAGGGAAGGCGGTGGCACATGTCGAGAACCCGTTCCGGCGCGCCTTTCAGGAAGATTACCTTTTTGCCGTCGTATTCGTGGAGCGTTGCCATGAAGCCCCGGTCAGATTCGAAGGGGACTATGCCTGCCTGGGGATACTTTGACTTTTCTTCTTCCAGTTGGAGCCCTGCCTTCATTGCGGATATGATGAGCGCCCCTTCCGTCGGGTCGCCGTCGATCCTGAACTGGCCCTTTTCCTCGACCAACCGTGATTCGTTGCAGAGCAGTCCGATCCTGAGCACCGTTTCGATCCTCTTAAGCGATTCTTTATCCGCCGGCTCCCAATCGTGGAGGATCTTCCCTTCGGGGTCGTAGCCACTTCCGGTAATTTCGTATGCGTGGCGCCCGTCGTAGAGGGTCTTCACGGTCATTTCGTTCTTTGTCAGTGTGCCTGTCTTGTCGGAGCAGATGATCGTTGTGCTTCCCAGGGTTTCCACCGCCGGGAGCTTCCGTATGATGGCGTTCCGCCGCGCCATGCGGGTGATGCCTATGGCCATGGTCACGGTCACCACGATGGGAAGCCCTTCGGGCACCGTTGCGACCGCTGCGGCAACGGCAATGCCGAAGACCTCCGCGAAGGTCATACCGAGCATAAGGCCGAGAAGGATTATGGAGACGGCGCTGCCGAGAACCAAAAGCCCTATAAACTGGGCGAACCTTACGATCTTCCGCTGGAGCGGCGTCTCTGTAACTCCAAGGGCCTTGACATCGCGCGCGATCTGCCCGAGGACCGTCCTGACGCCCGTCTCGACGACGATGCCGCGGCCCCTGCCGTTGACAACGATCGTGCCCATGAAGGCAATGTTGGTCTGGTCTCCCGGCGTGAGGTTCTCTTCTGCTATGGGCCCTGCCGTCTTTTCAACGGGAAGGGATTCTCCCGTGAGGGGCGCCTCTTCCGTCTTAAGCTCCACAACGTCCACGAGCCTGAGATCGGCGGGGACCTTCGCGCCCGATGCGAGGATCACAACATCGCCGGGCACAAGTCCTTCGCTGGGGATCTCCACCTCTTTCCTGTCGCGGACGACACGAGCCTTGGCCACGACCATGCCCTTGAGGGCCCTGACGCTTGTCTCTGCCTTGTACTCCTGGAAGAACCCGACAACGGCATTGAGGATCACAACGGCGGCTATTACCCCAGTGTCGATGTACTCCTTGAGGATGGCGGTGACAACGGCTGCCACGATAAGGATATAGATGAGAGGGCTCTTGAACTGATGGAGGAGGACCGTAAGCCGGCTCAGCCCTTCTTCCTCGGGAAGCCTGTTGGGGCCCTGTTCCCTGAGACGCTCTTCCGCCTCAGAGGCGGTGAGCCCCTCGGCCCTCGTCTTGCATTCGGCGAGGACAGAGGCCGTGTCCATTCGATACCATTTCATTTTGTTACCTCCAAAAGGTTATAAAGGCCATACCAGAAGCAGCATGGGAATACTCACCGCCATGACAAGTATCTCAAGGGGGAGCCCGAGCTTCCAGTAATCCCCGAAGCGGAAGCCCCCGGGCCCGAGGATCAGGGTATTGTTTTGATGGCTGATGGGTGTGAGGAATGAGCATGAGGCGCCTACCGTAACTGCCATGAGGAATGTGTCGGCGTTTGTGCCGAGCTGCCCGGCCATCCCTATGGCAATCGGACACATAACCGCCGCAGTAGCCGCGTTGTTCATTACGCACGAGAGAGATATGGTAATGACCATGGTCACGAGAAGGGCAACGATTGCGCCACCCTGGGCAACTCCCCGGAGTATTGCGTGTGTGACGAGCTCTGCGAGACCTGTGCCCTCCATGGACTGTGCTATCGGTATGAGGGCGCCGAGGAGAACTATCACCGGCCAGTCGATGGCATCGTAGACAGCTCGAGGAGATACGACGCGCAGCGCCATCAACGCAAGTGCGCCGGCAGCAAAGGCAATGGCGGCAGGTAAAAGCCCGAATGCGGCGCCCGCGATAGCAACCGCCATGACGGAGCTTGCCGTGATTGCCTTTTGTTTGTCCGGGATCCGTAGAAAGCGTTCTGCCAGCGGTACGCAGCCGGCACTGCCGGAAAATACAGAAAGCATCTCAGACGGACCCTGCATCAGTAAGACATCGCCGGCCTTAAGGGCCATGGTCCTCAAGCGCGATATAGAACGATACCCCTGGCGTGATACTGCGAGCAGATTGATGCCGTAGCGGGTTCGCAGCAGGATATCTGTGGCGGATTGACCGACCAGCGACGACCCGGGAAGCACGGCAAACTCGGAGAACACAATCTCATCGGAAGGCGCCGGCTTTTTGTCCTCATCAGAATCCTCTGTGCCGGCCTGCTTTTCTTTTTTTGTGCCGTTTTCCTCGCTGCCTTTCTGCTTGATGTTTTTGGCCTCCTCCAGCTTCAAGCCGAGCTTCGATAACACCTCTCCTAGCGCCTCTGCCTGGGCCTCGATGACCAGGATATCGCCGGCGCGAACTACGAACCTATAGCCGGGCGCAGTCATATGGAGGTCATTTCGTACAAGGCCTACAACCTGTCCGCCCGACTCCTCCAGCACCGCCTCGATCTCACGGAGGGACTTGCCCGCGGCATTGGTGCTTTCCTGTACCCTGACCTCTGTGAGGTAAGCGCCTGTGTCGAACCCCTCGGCGACAGACTGTTTCCTCGCCGGCACCAAGCGCCATCCCACGAGCGCCACGAAGACGATCCCCGCGGCTGCTACCGTCAGCCCCACAGGGGTGAAGTCAAACATGGCGAAGGTCCCGCTGCCGCTTTGAGCCCGAAAACCAGATACGATCAGATTGGGAGGGGTGCCGATGAGCGTAGTCATACCGCCCAGGATAGAGCCGAAGGCAATGGGCATTAAGAACAGCCCCGGGGGTATATCCTGGCGCCGGGCAACCTGCATTGCCATGGGCATGAGAAGCGCCAGTGCCCCGACGTTGTTCATGAAGCCGGATAACAAAGCGGCGATTCCTGTAAGGATGGCGACAGTCAATGTGGGTCCGGCGGATGCGGGTAAAATGTGCCGCGTAAAAACATCCACGGCGCCTGATGTCTGGAGTCCGTAGCTGAGCACGAGCACGCAGGCAACGGTTATTACGGCAGGGTGGCCGAAGCCGTTGAACGCAGAGGAGCCGGGGACCAGGCCTGTAAGTACGCACACCAGAAGTGCCCCTAAAGCGACCATGTCATGGCGCCAGCGCCCCCAAATGAACATGAACAGGGTTCCCGCCAGAACGCCGGATAGTATCATTTGCGGGAGATTCACTTTGCACCGTTCCTTAACAATATTGAGTCAAATGCCATCTTTTTATCAATTGAAAACAGGAGTTTCACTGCCGGGTTCCAAGGATGATATCCGCTGCCTCTTCTGCAGCCTCGACATATTGAAAGAGCTCTATGTCCTTCGGGGAGACAGCTCCTTCCTCGACAAGCGCTTCGAAGTTGATGACCCTGTTCCAGAATTGTCTTCCAAAGATAAGCACCGGAATCGGTTCTATCTTTGCCGTCTGAATAAGGGTCAATGTCTCAAAGAGCTCATCCAGGGTTCCATAGCCTCCTGGGAATACAACGAGCGCCTTTGCCCGCATGAGGAAATGCATCTTCCGCAGCGCGAAGTAGTGGAATTGAAAACACAGCTCAGGGGTGATATAGCTGTTCGGCTCCTGCTCAAAGGGAAGAACAATGTTCAGCCCAACGCTTTCAGCGCCCGCATCGTGGGCGCCCCGGTTTGCGGCCTCCATGATCCCGGGTCCCCCGCCGGTAATGATCACGGAATTGAAATCATCAGAGGCCTTTGCCCTTTCAGAAATGATACGGGCAAACCTCCTCGCCTCTTCGTAATATCTTGAATTTTCTGCAATGGCGCGCATGATCTTCACCTTGCGTGCAAGCGCTTTATTGGAAGGGTCTGCCGCCGCATCCGCCTCGGCGTCGGTAAGCTGCCTGCGGGCAGTCTCAGGTTCTGGTGTCCGGGCGCTTCCAAAAACAATGATCGTGCTTTCTACCCTGTGCTTCCGCAGTATCAGCTCCGGCTTTAGCAGTTCAAGCTGAAGGCGGACGGGACGGAGCTCATCGCTGAGCAGAAAATCGGTGTCCCTGAAAGCGAGCAGGTAGGAGGGAGAGAGCGTCTGGGCAGAGGGTACGCAGAGCTCTGCGGACTGGGCATCTTCCCTTGCCGAGGGAAAGATCTTTTTTTTCTTCATGCTGCCCCCCCTTATTGGTCTTCCTTGATGATGCGGAGAGGCGGGGAATCGCCGTCCTTGTCCTTACCCATGTATAATGTCACGTGCGGGAAGGGGATCTTGATACCCAGCTCGTCGAATCTTTTCTTAAGGCGGCGGTTGAACTCGCGCCCCACCTTCCATTGCTTGATGGGAAGCGTGGTGGTGCGTGCTTTAATGACTACTGCGGATGAGGCGAACTGGTCGAGGCCGAGGATCTCGATGGGTTCAAGGATGTCATCCTTAAATTCCGGGTCGCTGCGTAGCTCTTCATCGATCCCTTTGATGACCTTGATCACCTCGTCCACATCCTCTCTGTAGGCAACGCCGATATCAAAGACATACCGGGAGTAACCCTTCGTCATGTTGGTGACCACGTTGATATGGCCGTTCGGCACATAATGGACGTTTCCTGCCATATCCCTGAGCACCGTCGTCCTCAGGCTTACCTTTTCAACGAGCCCTCCCTTGTCGCCTATGTTCACAACATCTCCCACCCGTATCTGGTCTTCGAGGAGGATGAAAAAGCCGCTTATTATGTCCTTCACGAGGCTCTGCGCGCCGAAGCCGACTGCCAGGCCGACTATTCCGGCTGCAGCCAGGACAGGGCCTATATCGACACCCAGTTCTCTTAAGATCGTCATGACGGCAACGGCAATTATGGCGAATAAAAGAACATACCTGATCATTGAACCGAGGGTCTGCATGCGTTTCTGAAATTCGCTGTCATCATTCTGCCGGGAAATGAATTGGACAAGGCGAGTCGAAAGCTTTTTGACCAGCTTTATGGCAATCCAGGCGAGGACGATGACCAGCAGAATGTGCAGGCCGTTTGACAAGGACCAATCCAGCACCTTTTTTAAATAAACCTGATAATCCATGCCTTCACCTCTTGAAAAAAATATTTCGGGAGCATACTCGATCGATCTGAAAACCAGACAGAGACAGGAAATTTACATCATTTATAGAAACACTTTCCGATATGGCCTGCATACTACAGATAAAAAAGGCCACCGGAGTGGCCTTTTTTATCTGTAGTGAATAATACTGTGTTACTTTGCGACCTTGGTTTTCAGCTTTTTGCCGGCTGAGAACTTTACGACCTTCTTTGCAGGGATCTTGATCTCTTTGCCGGTCTGTGGGTTCCTGCCTTTCCGTGCCTTTCTCTGTGATACTGAGAAAGTCCCAAAGCCTACCACTGCAACCTTGCCGCCCTTCTTCAGTGTGGTGCCGACGGAGTCAATGACGGCATTGAGCGCTTTTTCGGCGCTTGCTTTTGATATCTTGGCTCCCTTTGCTATTGCGTCTACTAAATCCCCCTTGTTCATAAAAGGCCCTCCCTTGGCTGTTTTTCTTATATGATACATGGAATTCCCGCAATTGCAACAGAAATCAGCAAAAACGAGAAAAAAATAACTATCAGCAGACAGCCGTCAGCACACAGCTATCAGCCGAAACAAAAAAGTTTTATGCTGAAAGTTGACCGCTGAAAGCTGATAGCTAAAGAAGTTGTTAGCATCCAGCATCAGTATTCCATGAAGATCCGCTGGATCTCTTTTGTGTCCCTGGTCTTTGTGCAGGCGAGCATGAGAAGTATCCGCGACTTCTGGGGATTGAGGTTTCCGGCCACGACAAAGTCATACTCGTCGTCCTGTGCAAGAAGTCCGTTGACCTTTTTTGAAAGGATGAGCCAATCCGCTGGCGTTATGTTCTCGCTGGCGACCTGCATGACCTGCTCGCCGCTTACCTTCTCGATATCCGACAGTTCCGGAACCGCGGAGATCAATTCTTCAACGCCTATCTTCGCCGCCGCCGGGATCGGGTGAGGGGTCTTGCGAAACGGCCTGTGGCGCCTTACGTTTAAGAACGTCGCATATAAGGAGGAGTTATGGTGCGGAAATGTACGAAATGCGGTTATGAATACGATGACAGGGTGGAGAAGGCCCCCTTTGAGGATCTGCCGAAAAACTGGAATTGCCCGCGTTGCAAGGCCCCGAAAAGCGCCTTTGCGAAGAAAGGCTGACAGTTTTCAATCTTCCGCGTTACACCTCCAGCCGGAATGGCCGGAAAAAACGAGATACTGCTTGACAGTATCATTTAAGCGTCTATGATTAAATACAGGCCAAAGATCGCTGAAAGGTTCCGGTTGGCTACAAAAAGGAGGAACGTATGGAAAATAAAAGCAGGCGGGAATTTATCAAATTGGCAGGTTTGTCAGGCTCGGTCCTGATGGCCGGTCTTCTTGAGGGACAGGGCCTTTCCAGGGCTGAGGCCGCCGGTGGGGGCAGGTCAAAAAAGGCTATGGCCTACAGGGCGGGCGGGATAAGGGATTTTGTAAAATTCCTGGATAGGAACGGGGAATTGGCAAAGATCAGGAGAGAGGTGGACCCCAGGTATGAGATGGGGAGCATTTTAAAGGAATATGAGAGGCGCGGCAAGGCGGTACTTTTCGAGAGGGTCAAAGGATCGAAGATCCCGGCAATAGGAGGATTATATCAGGACTGGAGAAGGATAGGCCTTGCCCTGGGACAGACGGGAAAGTTTGGCCAGCAGGAGATGTATGAAATGTTCTCTTCCGGAATATTGAACCCGATCCCGCCGGTGCAGACGGACGTGTGCCCATGGAAAGAGGTCGTGATAAGGGGCGGGGACATCGATATGACAAAGCTGCCCGTCCCGACGCTCTTCGCCGATGACGGAGGTCCCTATATAACGGCTGGAATAGGGGTATGCAGGAACCCGGAAACGAATGCTTACAATATCGGCGTATACAGGATGCAGGTGACAGGTCCTGACAGGATCCTGGTATGGGCCTTTCCCGGGAGCGACCTGCATTACATCTACAAGGCATGTGAGAAGAAGGGTGAGGAGCTTGACTTCGCGGTGCTCATAGGGGCAGACCCTGCCGTGTTCGCGTCGGCAGTATCGAAGATACCGCCGGATGTAGATGAGCTGGCGGTGGCAGGGGCGCTCCGGGGCAAAGGAATAGGCGTTGCGCGATGCGAGACCGTTGATCTGTCGGTGCCGGTGCTTACGGAGATCGTTCTTGAAGGGAAGATCAACCCGAAGGCGCGGACGCAGGACGGACCTTTCGCGGACCATGGCGGTATCTACAAGGGAGGACCGTCGCCGACGATGCGCATATCCGCCATCTGCCACCGGAAGAACCCGATGTTCCAGGTCGTCCTCGCAGGCGATTCAGGGGAACACTGCACAACCTCGGAGATCCTTGCCTGCTTCTGGGGGCGGGATATCCTCGACGACCTTCGATCAAAGTTTAACAACGTAAAGGACGCCTGCCTCTTCTGGCGAGGCGGAACGAAAAAATGGCTTGTTGCCTCCCTGTCCGACAAGAAGTCCGATAAAGAGCCTCAGGAGATAGTGACGGAGATCTTCAATTTCAAGGGCTCGAAATACCGCACCATGCCGGTAAGTTCATTTCTCCGGTCGGCGATCATCGTCAACGACGACGTGGATATATACGACGCAGAGGAGGTCATCTGGGCGGTCGGCACGAGGCTTGCGAACTGTTACCCGATAGAGGAAGATAAGAGCAAGAGGTATGAGATCAGGGTGGGCTTCGATGCGACGAAACCGATCGGAGCGCCCCCCGGCCTGAACAAGAGGGTAAAGACCAAGCCGGTAAGGCTTTAGGAATCACGGCGATCCCCCGGCCTTGTATGTTTTGTTAATAAAGGGATGCAGGGCCGGGGCCAAGGATCCCGAACGCCCGCACCGGGGAGCCGTCGGCATCCTTGATCTTCAGAGGCATGCACGAAAAGATGAAAACCTCCTTTCCCGCAGAATCAAGATTGGTTAGGTTCTCAACAACGATCATATTCTTCCTGAAGAATATCTTATGAACGGGGAAGGTTGTGGTATCCATCCTGTCGACGGAGATAGCGTCTATACCAACCCCTTTGAGGTTAAAGGTTGCCAGCCAGTGCGCCGCTTCCTCCGAAAGGCTCGGGAAGCCTTTGAAGTAATCCTGTTTCCCCCAATGCCGGCTCCAGCCTGTTTTGATGATCACAAAATCGAGATTCGTGATCAGGTCTTTATATTTTAACAGCGAACTGACGGGAATCGTATCGTAAGACATGACTGAAACATCCAGAAACATTGCCCTTCCGATGAAATGGTCTATAGGAAGCTTATCCAGAGAGGGTTTGTTTTTCAGGATATGCGAGGGGGCGTCGATATGGGTCCCGATGTGGGTATAGATACTCATCCTGGTCTCCGTAAAACCGTCGACCTCGATGGTATTGGCGACTTGAAGTATCGGCGGCTCGGTCCCCGGATAATACGGCATGCCCTCGTAAATGGTATGCGACAGGTCCACGATCTTCATATGCGCTCCGCTGTCCCTTCGGGCCGCCGGCATGGCCGTAAGCCGTTTGTAATGTTTCAGAAGTTTTGCTTTTTACTTTTATCACTAAAAAGCAGTGAAAGCAAATAATAGCAACGCTTGTACGCTGCCGCCTGCAGCATGGAGCATTATTTTTTGAAAAAAATACTTGACAGGGAAGGGCAGTGTTGTATAATTTATATACTTATATGAACAATATGTTCATATAGTGAACGTTTTGGCTTTTATGGTGCACGGCAATACGATTCAATAGGTTGCAGGAGAAGTCCCGCACATGAAGTCCCTCGAAAAAGCCATAAAAATCCTTGAACTGATGATTAGTAGCGGAACACTGCGTGTTGCTGAGGTTGCTGAACTTCTTAAAATGAACCGGATTTCCACCCACAGATGTCTTGCTGACCTCTGCAGGCTTGGTTATGTGGCGAAGAAAGACAGGGGATCATACGAGATAACATACAAAATAGTGGAGCTCTCCACGAAGATCACGAAAAGACTGGATATTGTAAATATCGTGAAGCCTTATCTCAGGGAACTCGGCCTTCTGTTCAATGAGACGGTAAATCTTGGCTACTGGAACGGAAGGGAGATAATCCATATCGATAAATTCGAAAGCAAGGAGATCCTCAGGATCGATTCCCCGCTGGGATCGGCAGCGCCCGCTTACTGCACAGGCCTGGGCAAGGCAATACTGGCCTTCCTGCCCGAGGACGAGGTGAACAAGTATCTTTCTGAAACGAAGCTCGTGCAGCATGGGCCGAATACGCTGACAAGTAAAAAGATGCTGAAAAAGGAGCTTGAAAAGATAAGGCAGACGGGTTTTTCCATTGACAGCGAAGAATTGGCGGCAATGCTCTTTTGTGTCGCAGCTCCTATCCTTGACCACACGGAACGGGTGCGGTATGCGGTGAGCATCTCCGGCCCTACAAGCAGAATGACGCAGGAGAAGATTGAAAAGATCAAGAACAAGTTGCAGGAAGTGATGCGAAAAATTTCCTCGCAGATTGGTGGAGTTGACTTCGAGGGGATGAATGCGCAAAGGCAGCAAAGGACAAAAGTGACTGAGAGGAGGAAAAAAAGTGACAAAGAAAAAACTTAGCAGGCTTGACCTCGAAGCGATGAAGCAAAAAAGTGAAAAGGTGGCATGGATGACTGCTTACGACTTCTGGACTGCACGTTTTGCCGAAGATGCAGGCATGGATATGATCCTTGTGGGTGATTCCCTGGGGATGTGCGTATACGGCTATGACGGTACGATCCCGGTTACGATGGATCAGTGCATTGTTCATTGCGAGGCTGTGCGCCGCGCCGCGCCGAATACCTTTGTGATAGGCGATATGCCCTTTCTGTCATATCAGGTAAGCGTTGAAGACGCCGTGAGGAATGCCGGACGTTTTTTTAAAGAAGGAAGGTCGGACGCGATAAAACTTGAGGGGGGAGAGAAGGTCTGCCCTCAGGTGAAGGCGATAGCTGACGGAGGTATGCTTGTAATGGGGCACATCGGCCTGACGCCTCAGAGCTCCGGACAGCTTGGAGGCTTCAAGGCCCAGGGAAGGACCGCTGGCGCGGCTATTGAGCTTATAAAGGACGCACGCGCCCTCCAAGATGCCGGCGCATTTGCCTTGCTGGTTGAGGCTGTTCCTCCCGAGGTGTGCAAGGTCATTCGTGATGATCTGCGCATCCCTGTGTACAGCATCGGGGCCGGCGTTTACGCAGACGGCCAGTTGCTGATCTCAAGCGATGCCCTCGGGATCTTTCAGGCCTTTACCCCCAAGTTTGTGAAAAAATATGAAAATCTCGCGGAGAGGGTAACCGGTGCCTTCCGGCAATATGTTGAAGAGGTCCGGAGTGCAGAATTTCCAAAAGAACAACATACCTATAAGATGATAGAAGGCGAGCAGGAAAAGCTGACGAAATTATTGCAGCCGAAGTAAGCAGATAAATATAAATAAAATTAAAGGAGCGAGCATTATGTCGAATGTCATTGAGAGGATCGCGCAGTTTATGGAAAAAGAAGGCATTCCAGGAAGAGACCTTTGGGATCTGCCTTCATCAACCAAGACCTTTCCGGATGGCGCACAATGGAGAATAGAGATCTCGGGGATCGAGCGTCCTTCCACCATGGAAGCGATGATCGATGAGGCCAGAAAGAGAAACGTGCCTATCCATAGAGCAATTATTACCGTTTCAGGGTCAACGCTGTGCGATTTTGAAGAATTAAAGGCAATGGCACAGATGGGGCGCGACGAGAAGATGGAGGTTATCACCACCATGGGTCCCCGGAAGGGATGGGATGTCGGTGCACGATCCCCTGGGTTCTCTGAGGGCTCTCTGGTAGGAATGAGGCTGAGAGGGTCTGATGCGATCCGCCACTGGCTTACGGATATGATGAGGAACATAGAGGCCGGTCTCAGGGGTTTTCTTGTGCTGGATGAGGGCATTCTATCCATTGTAAGCAAAATGCGCGAAGAAGGCTTTATACCAAAAGAGACGGTCTTCAAATGGTCGGCCTTTGGAGGGTACTGCAGCGCCGCAGGTTTTCGTGTCGTCGAAAAGATGGGCGCCAATTCCGCAAACCCCACCTCTGATGTCTCCCTTCCAATCCTGGCCTCAATGCGCAAAGCCGTCGACATACCGATCGACATCTACATGTTTATCACCGATGCAGAAGGAGGGATGTGCCGGATATACGATGCCCCTGAGGTCGCAAGGGTGACGGCGCCATGTTATTTCAAGATCGAGCCTGGCAGATCCCAGGAGGATATGTACAAGCCCTGGACAGAAGAGAAGTGGCATGCCACGTTTATGCGGGAAAAGGTAAAAGAGGCTTCCATCTTTATGGAGATCATGAACAGGCACGCCCCCGCACTGAAGCTTTCGGCAAGGGGCCCATCGGACCTTGTGCTTCCTGCCAAGAGCGCTTAGCGCGGTGTGAGCGTAACGAAACAAAGGAGGTATAGCAGATGATAATAGATATCCACAGTCATGTAGGGGATCCATGGTTCGCTTACTGGAAGAAGAACGTAGAGGTTGAGGACCACCTGGCATCGATGGAGAAATACGGGATAGACAAAAGGTGCATATCATGGTGGCAGCCGCACAATGCCCCCGATGAGGGGAATGTGAAGATAGCGGAGATCGTGCGCAAATACCCGGATAAGTTCATGGGCTTTGCGGATATCAATCCGCGCTGGTATAAACAGGCAGTCGATGAAGTGGTGAAGGCGAGGGAAGAGCTCGGCATGACCGGCCTCAAGTTCCATCCGGCGGCGTGCCACTATCATTCTGATTCGCCATGTCTCAACAGGGTGATGGAGAAAGGGATCGAGCTGGGATTCCCCATGCTTTTCCATTGCGGCTGCGACGAGTACTCCCACCCCCACAATCTGGGAAGGCTGGCAGCGAGGTTCCCCGAGGCCACGATCATCATGGCGCACATGGGGGAAGAGGCCTGGTTTGAAGGCATCTCCACGGCCGGGGTTAATCCCAACATCATCCTTGATACTACAGGCAGCTTCAACTGGTACAGAATAATAAATTTTGCGATAGAGACGGTGGGAGAGGACAGGGTCGTTTTCGGCATGGATTTTCCGGCCTACAATCCCGGTCCGGAGATCTCCAAGGTAAAGGATGCCGACATTACAGATGCACAGAAGGCCAAGATCCTGGGGAAGAATGCCGCAAGGATACTCGGGCTGAAGTAAAGGGTTACACTACAAAGAAGAAGGGAGCCATGAGCAGAAAGTTCGATCTTTCCAAACTGAACAGCCGCCAGGTGCCGGAAGATTCCCACTACGAAAGGCGGGCCCTGTTCAAATCGATGCACTTCGACGATGAGGACCTCGACCGCCCCTTCATTGCTATAGCTAATTCCTGGAATGAGTTCATCCCTGGCCACTATCACCTGAGAAAGGTAAGCGAGGCGGTTAAAACCGGCATCTGGCAGGCAGGTGGCATGCCTATAGAGTTTAACCACATCGGGGCATGCGACGGCGTTGCCGATGGAACCGTCGGGATGCACTGGATCCTGCCGAGCCGTGACATCATTGCCGCGGCAATTGAGATGATGGTGGAATCGCAGCGCGTGGACGGGATCGTCGCCATATCGACCTGCGATAAGATCGTGCCTGCGCAGCTCATGGCGCTGGCGAGGGCCGATCTGCCGTCGATCATGGTGACCGGCGGATACATGCTGCCCGGGTGGCTCAATGGCCGGAGGGTTGAGGCGCAGTTCATCAACGAACAGTACCCTCTCTGGAAAGAGGGCAGGCTTACCGACAGGGATTTCAAGGCGATTGAAGACAGCGTCTGCCCTTCATGCGGCGCGTGCTGCACAATGGGAACGGCAAACACGATGTGCATCATAGCCGAGGCGCTCGGGATGTCTCTTCCTTACAACGGAACTCAGTGCGCGGTCAACTCGTCGCTCCTCAGGATAGCGAGGGCAGCGGGACGGAAGATCGTGGAGCTGGTGGAGAAGGATATCAGGCCTGCCGCGATTATGACAGAAAAGGCGTTCGAGAATGCAATGTCGATACATTCGGCAGTGGGCGGATCTACCAATGCGGTGATCCACCTGCCAGCCATAGCAGGAGAATTGGGGATAGAGCTGCCGCTGGAGAAATGGAATGAGATATCAGGCAAGGCACCTCACCTGACAAACATCACGGCAGGGTCGAATTACACGATGCAGGACCTCGACAGGGCAGGAGGGATCCCGGCGGTCATGAACGAGCTTGGCGACCTGCTTCACCGGGATACGCCTACGGTTACGTGTAAAACGCTCGACGCGAACACGAAGGGAAGATGCAACCTTGACCGGGACGTTATACGGCCGGTGGACAACCCTGTTTTTCCTCAGGGCGCCATAGCGGTGCTGAAGGGCAACCTCGCCCCGAGAGGAGCAGTGGTAAAGCAGACAGCAGTGGCGAAGCAGATGCTCAGGCACAGAGGCCCGGCAAAGGTCTTTGACAGCGAGGACGATGCCAAGGAAGCATTGCTCGGATCAGGGATCGTACCGGGAGACGTGGTCATCATCAGGTATGAGGGGCCGAAAGGAGGGCCCGGAATGCGCGAGATGTATACGTTCCAGACCATCCTCTGCGGTATGGGGCTGGACGCCTCTGTTGCGCTGATAACGGACGGAAGGTTCTCGGGTTGGAACAGGGGCCCTGCTATAGGCCATGTATCTCCCGAGGCGGCAGACGGCGGCGCGATTGCGGCTGTCAGAGACGGAGATATGGTCTCCTATGACATTCAGAAGAGGAGCATCCGGCTCGAGGTGAGCGAAAAAGAGATCAGGAAGCGGCTCAAACAACGCACCGCTCCTGCGCCAAAGGTCACAAAGCGTGGCTTCCTGACGGACGTATATGTGAAGCTTGTCGATTCCGTCGATAAAGGCGCCAGGCTTAAAGTCCATTAGGATCAGCGGTGTTGTGACGTGCTGGAGGCATAATGAAGCAGTGGTCTAATCTTAAAAAACAGGAGGGAAACCAATGAGTAATTTTAAGTACACAGGATTCGACCTGTCCGGCAAGGTAGCTATAGTGACGGGCTCGGCAAGCGGGATCGGCCAGGCAATGGCAATCGGCCTCGCCAAGGCAGGGGCTGACCTGGCTCTGGTGGACGTGAACAAGGAAGGCCTCAACGTGACGGCGGGAGAGATCCGGAAGACAGGCAGAAAGGCAGAGACCTACGCTGTAGACATAACGGACCTGAAGGCCGTTCAGACCTGCGTCGCCGCGATAGAAAAAGAGTTCGGCAAGATCAATATACTCATGAACAATGCCGGCATTGTCATCAAGAGCGACCTGAAGGATGTCACTGAGGCCGAATGGGATAAGCTGATGAACGTCAACCTGAAGGGTGCATTTTTCTTCGCCCAGACCGTGGGAAAGGTCATGATGAAGCAGAAGAACGGCAAGATTATCAATACCCTTTCGAACTGCGCATTCGTGGCGGAGCACCTGCTCGGCGTATACTGCGCTACAAAGGGCGGGCTGCTCATGATCACGAAATGCCTGGCGAGCGAGTGGGCGCAGTACGGCATAAACGTCAACGGGATAGGCCCTGCTTTCATAAAGACGCCCATCAATGACCCGTTGCTCAAGGATCAGCATTTCAAGGACTGGTCTTTAAACCGTATTCCCTTCCATCGCATGGGTGAAACGGAAGAGCTGGTAGGCGCTGCAATCTACCTCGCGTCAGATTCTGCAAGCTTTGTGAACGGCGCGGTCCTTATGGTGGACGGCGGTTTTACGGCTGTTTAAGAGAAGACTAAAGACACAAAATGTAAAGGAGGAAGCAGAATGAAACGATTCACGGTACGGAAGATTTTCATGGCAGTAGCGGTCGTTGGATTTGTGTTAGGCTTTCTGGGAACAGGCATACTTCAGGCGCAGGATACCTATAGGCTTGGCGGCAGCGTGGCTGTGACGGGAAAGCTGGCCCATTTCGGTGCATGGCACACAAGGGGCGCCAACCTGGCGCTGGAGGACCTGGCGGCGAAGGGTTGGATAGGCGGAAAGAAGCTCGAGATCCTCTGGGAAGACAACGAGTATGAGCCAAG
>DIFC01000006.1:34417-64680 GCA_002418945.1 Deltaproteobacteria bacterium UBA5758
AACGAGGAGATCAAGAAGGGCGGCAATTATACCTTTAAGATCATGGGCGGCCAGGTAACAGAGATGTACGCACTTGCGAAGTACGCCTATGATAATCTGAAAGCAAAGACGGTAGGGCTCATCGGGTCTGACACGGAATACGGTCAGGGTGGAATGAAGCTCTTTAAAAAGTATTTCGAGAAGATGGGCGGCAAAATCACTGCAATGGAAAGCGTAAGGCCCGGCGAGCGGGATTACAGCTCGGTGCTTATGAGGATCAACAATGCAAAGCCCGATGCCATAGCCGTTGTGCAGACCTCGGTAGAGGGAGGGTATGTGGCAAAGTATCTAAAGCGGCTTGGAATACAGTCGAAATTTTTAGGAGGCATGAACCTCTATTCCGCGGAAACACTGACAACGGGCGGCGGCGACTGCGAAGGGATGTACGTCGTGGGATACCAGTTCGATCCGGAAAAGGGAACTGCCGCAATGAAGGCATTTTCGCAGAAGTTTGAAAAGAAGTATAATGCCGGCTTCCCGAATATCATCTCTGCCGTTGCGTACGACGCTGTGATGCTCTACGCAAAGGCCCTGGAAAACAACGCAAAGACCCCTGACCAGATCTATGATTTTTTCAGAAAGAAACTTGGAAAGTATGAAGGAGTGAGCGGGACGATCGTATTTGACAGCTTCAGCGAAAATATGCCCACTCACCGCATCCTGCAGGTCAAAGACGGAAAATTTGTCGAGGTCCATCAGTTTGCGAAATTTACAGAGAAAGAGACACAGTAGCCATAAAGACGTTATCCGTGAAGATGGAGGGGAGATCGCTCCCCTCCATAAATTGACAGGGAAGCAGGGAAAAATATGGTTCTACAAATAATAGTAAACGGGATTGTTGCCGGCGCCTTATATGTTCTGTCCGGGTTAAGCTTCGGCCTCATTTACACCAGCACCGGCGTGTTCCACTTTGCCAACGTTGCAGCGTATACTATCGGTGGATTTGTGTTTTTTCAAATGTCCGTGGTCTGGGGGCTCCCCTTTCCCCTGGCCCTGGCCATCGGCCTTGCCGCCGCTTCTGTTCTGGGGATTCTTATCGAATGGATCTGTTATAAACCCCTGCGGGAGCAACAGGCCAGTTCTTTGCAGATCTTCCTTACTTCCATCGGCGTTACGTTTGTTCTCCAGAACATCTACCTGCTGATATGGAGGAGCGACCCGCGCGTAGTCCCCGTCTTTGAGTCCCTCCTTGACGGAAGGCAGATAGGGCCCGTGCGTGTAACACACCTGCAGTTCGTCATCATTGGAGTGGTGGCTGCGCTGTGGGGCATCCTTCACCTTTTTATGACAAGGACGAGAACAGGAAAGGCTATACGGGCATTTGCCGCAGACCCTGACGTTGCGGCGCTCATGGGGATCGATACGCGGCGGCTAAGGATCATCGTATTCGCGATAGGATCTGCGTTGATCGCTGCAGTCGCTCAGTTGCAGATAATGGACCTCGGCATCGACATGACCTCCGGTTTTGATGTGGTTATCATCGGGACCATTGCCGCCCTCCTTGGAGGCAGGTGGGGAATCACCGGCATCGCCCTGGTGAGCCTGCTGATAGGCATCATAGAAAATGCAGGCATGATCATGCTGGCCGTACAATGGAAATACATTATACTCTTCGGACTGGTGATCATACTGCTCTATTTAAGGCCGAAGGCGATCTTCGGGACAAAGGACCGGTAGGCAAGGAAAAGGAAAGGGTATGGAATACGTACTGTTTATTCTCATAAATATAAATATGTATATAGTCCTCGCAGTCTCTCTGAACCTTATTATGGGATACGCAGGGCTGATATCGGTATCGCATGCT
Organism: Deltaproteobacteria bacterium UBA5758; assembly: GCA_002418945.1. Taxonomy (GTDB): domain Bacteria; phylum Desulfobacterota; class Syntrophorhabdia; order Syntrophorhabdales; family Syntrophorhabdaceae; genus UBA5609. The sequence goes on from DIFC01000006.1 coordinate 36,261, forward strand.
GCATTTATGGGCATCGGGGCATATGTTACGACCATCCTGATGGTACAGTTCGGCTGGAGCTTCCTGCTTACGCTTCCGGCCGCCTTGCTGTTTGCCGCTGTGATCAGCGCAATCATTGCGGTACCTTCCCTGAGGGTAAAGGGAGATCACTACATCGTTATGTCCTTCGGGATACAGTTTATCCTTACAAGCCTGCTGAACAACCTTAACATAACGAACAGGGCGATGGGCTTCGCGGGGATTCCGAAGCCGAGCTTCTTCGGATTCGCCTTTGAGTCGAATTTTGCCCTGCTTTTTGTATCGCTCGGTTTTATGCTGGTTTGCGTTCTCTTCGCCGCGCGGCTTGCCCATGCACCCTTCGGACTGATCCTGAAGGCGATCCGCGAGGACGAGAACGCCACCGAGAGCCTTGGCAAGAACGTCGTCTTCTACAAGGTGGCAGTCTTCGTCATAGGCTGCTCCCTGGCTGCCCTGACGGGAAGCTTTTTCGCAAGCATAGTATCCTTCATAGATCCTTTCTCATTCACCCTCGATGAGTCGATCTTCATATCGACCCTCGCCATCATCGGCGGGAGCGGGACGATACGGGGGTCTATCGTGGGAGTACCGCTGCTTATCGCGTTCCCTGAGATACTGCGGTTCATGCAAGTCCCTACGACGGTTGCGGGGCCTCTGAGGCTGATATTCTACGGGCTGCTTATCATACTGTTCATGCGTTTCCGTCCGCAGGGCATTATTAAAGAATACTGAGGTATACCATGTCGCTGGAAGTGAAGAACCTATGTAAATCCTTCGGTGGTTTGACGGCGATCGACGACCTGTCCTTCTCCATTGAAAAGAACGCTATCACGAGCCTGATAGGTCCCAACGGCGCAGGAAAGAGCACCGTGTTCAACCTCATCACGTCATTTCTCATACCGGACTCAGGGCATGTCTTCTATAGCGATACCGAGATCACTGCTATGCCGCCCCACAAGATCGCCAACCTGGGTATAGTGCGCACCTTCCAGGATGTAAAGATTTTCAACAAGCTCAGCGTGAGGGAGAATATACTCCTCGGCCTGAGCCAGACGCACCAGCAGAGGCTTCTTACATCAATCCTCTGGGGTGTTTCCAGTGAGAATAAAAGATACATGAAGGAGAGGACCGAAGAGCTTCTCCAATTTATAGGGCTTGAGGCGATCGGTGACGAAAGAGCGGAAAACATCTCCTATGCCGAGAAGAAGCTTGTAATCCTGGCGAGGGCCCTTGCAACCGATGCTGAGCTGATCATGCTCGACGAGCCTGCCGCCGGACTGTCGGAAGAAAGCGTCAATACGATTATGGGGCTTCTGAAAAGACTAATAAAGGAGGGGAAGACCATTTTTCTCGTCGAACACAACATGGATCTTGTGCTGCAGGTTTCTGACCACATAATAGTGCTTAATTTTGGAAAAAAGATTGCCGACGGTGACCCCAAGCAAATAAAGCATGACGACAAGGTCATCGAGGTCTATCTGGGGATGTCGTAATATGCTATTAGAACTGAAAGAAATAGAAGCGGGCTACGGTAAGAAGAGCGTGCTCTTCGGACTGTCGATGAACGTGAAGGAAGGACAGATGATGGCCCTTGTCGGGCCGAACGGGGCAGGCAAGACAACCACCCTTCGGGTGATAGCCGGCCAGATCCATCCGAACAGAGGTTCTGTCCTTTTTCGCGGCAAAGACATATCGCAGATGATGCCCCACCTGGTGGCCCAGAACGGGGTTTCCCTTGTTCCCCAGGGGAGCAGGGTGTTCACCTCGCTCACGGTCTATGAGAATCTGGAGATGGGAGGATTTCAAATAAAGGACTCCAACGAGTTCCGGGAATCCCTTGAAGGCATCTACCGCCTTTTCCCTGTATTGGAGGAAAGAAAATCCCAGTGGGCGGGAACGCTGAGCGGAGGAGAACAGCAGATGCTGGCTATCGGTCGGGGTCTTATGAGTAGACCGAAGCTATTGCTGCTTGATGAGCCATCCACAGGATTGGCGCCTAAGGTTCTCCACGAGCTTATGAAGACCATCGTTGCGGTCAAAGAGAAGATGAACACGAGTATTTTGATCGTGGAACAGAACGTCAATGAAGTGCTCAAAGTGGCTGACGAGGCCTACGTAATGAAGCTGGGGAGAATTGTCTGCTATGAACAGTGCGCCGAAACGCTTCTGTACGATGATAAACTGCGCAAGGCCTACTTAAGCTGAAAAACGGTTGGGCAAGGGAATGGCCAGGCGTATATAGAGCGTCTGCCGTTTCTCATTAAAGCGGCCAATGGAGGTTTTCAGGTATGACCTTTGATATGCCCGGTTGTGGAGGATGCTGCACCTGCGAGATAGCCTGTTCATTCCGTCATACCGGTGTTTTCAAGCCATCGGTGTCGAGCATCAAGATAATCAACAGAGAGGATAATGAACCGGGTTTCAGGGTCTTAATAGTCGACTCCGAAGAAGAAGGCGGGATCGTATGCGACGGATGCAAAGACTATGAAGAGCCTTTCTGTGTAGAGATATGCCATAAAAAGGAAGACCTTCAAAAGATCATAAAGGAGTATCTCAACGCGCGGGAGCAGGAAGCAAAAGGGCGATGACCCGTTGAATGATGGATTTAAATTGAGGGATCTAAGATTATGATAAACGAAGAAGAAATCTTTGGTTATGCAGGCAAGATCCTGAGGGTGAACCTCGGAAACGGCAGGATAGCGACAGAGCCTACGATCAGGTACGCGCGGGAATGGCTTGGCGCTTCCGGAATAGCCGTAAAGATCCTTTATGACGAACTGCGTTCATGGGTTACCCCGTATGATCCGGCAAACAAACTTATCTTTGGCGTCGGACCTCTCATCGGCACTACGGCTTTCGGAGCAAATAAGCTGAGCGTCAGTACCCTGGGACCGATGACCGGAGGATGGGCAAGCAGCCATTCCGACAGCTATGTAGGCGGGCAGATAAAGTATGCTGGCTACGATGCGATAGTGCTTGAAGGGAAGGCACACTCCCCTGTTTATTTGTGGATTCACGATGATACGGTAGAGATCAGAGACGCATCGCATCTATGGGGGAAGACGACTTGGGAGACGCTTGATCTCTTAAGAAAGGATTTCAATGATCCAAAACTGCACATTGCGTCTATCGGGCCGGCGGGCGAATCACTCGTAAGAGGGGCATGCATAATTCAGGACAAAGGCAGGGCATTCGGCAGATGCGGCACTGGCGCGATAATGGGATCAAAAAATCTGAAGGCCATCGTTGCAAAAGGGACCGGGGGCATCAAGGTTGCCGACCCGAAGCGGTTTCAAAAGGCGGCCTCACAGTGCCGGTCCATGTTTAAGAATGTTAAAACCAGGGACTCTTTTTATAAATACGGCCTGCTCAGCATTCTGCCGAGAAAACAGGAAGTATGCGGCGTCAATTATAAGAACTTCCAGGAATGCTGTATCCCTGATGACATGCTCGATGTGGTCGATCCCAAGAAGACCATAGATAAATATGAGGTAGCGCACCAGAGCTATCCGGGGTGCGGTTATGGCGGGTGCAGCCGTATCCTGCACATTACGGAAGGTCCCTATGCGGGTCTGGTAACGGAGACGAATCAGTGGGAAACATTCAGTACGCTCCATACGAGACTGGCCGTAAGGGAGCCGACCTTTATGCTGAAGGCGCAGGCGTTGTGCAACCAGATGGGGCTGGATGTCGATGCGGCCGGTGGAGCAATAGGGTGGGCGATGGAATGTTACCAGAGGGGCATTATCGACGAAAGGGATACCGACGGGGTCCCGCTTAACTGGGGAGATGCAGACGCAGCGCTGGAATTCATAAGAAAGATGGCATACCGTGAAGGTTTTGGCGACATTCTGGCAGAAGGGTGCGCCCGTGCCGCAGACATTATAGACAGGGGCAGCAGCTATTACGCGATGCATATAAAAGGGCAGGACCTGTACGAGCCGTGCCGCGGCTGCCTCGGCTGGTGTCTCGGTACAGCGACCTCGACGCGGGGAGGAGGGCACACAACGGGAGCGCCTGTCTTTGAGACGGTCCCGGGTCTCGATGTGGAGAAAACAAGAGAGGTGTACGGCGTCGATAATCCCGATAAACCTCAGGAGTATGAGGGCAAAGCGAAGCTTGTCTATTACGGGGAGGTGCTGCAGCGTATAAACAACTCCTTCGGCGTCTGCCACTATAATACCGCCTATTATGACGCGAACCTGCCTTCCCTGACGGAACACGCGGAGCTTTACTCTGCGTTAACGGGATGGGAAACATCGGTAGAGGACCTGCGGCGCCTCGCGATGCGTCAGCTTAACGTGGAAAAGGCCTTTAATCTCAGGTTCACGGACTTTGACCGGAAGGACGACATGCCTACACCGAGGGACATGAACGAGCCCATTCCCTCAGGCACACTTGCCGGTTGGAAGATCGACGAAGAACAATACAATAAGATGCTCGATGAATACTATGATCTCCACGGGTGGGACAGAGAGACTAGCTACCCGACGAGAAAGGCATTGTCCGACCTTGGCCTGAAAGAGGTTGCCGACGACCTCGAGAAGATCGGAAAGCTAAGGTAATCACGACAGTCGCAACACACAGCGTGCGATACAGCATATAATTTGTATTATGACGGGAGGAACAGCATATGCCCTATGATGCGAACAGGATGTCTGACTGGCAGATATCTGAAGCCGCGGAAGAACAAATGAAGTCGATCTGGCAGCTCCAGGAAGACCTGGATCTGAGAAAAGACGAGATCATTCCTCACAGCAGGGTGGGGAGGCTCAACTTTATGAAGATCATGGACAGGCTGCGTCAGGACAAGAACGGAAAGTACATCAACATCACCGCCATTACCCCCACACCTCTTGGAGAGGGGAAGACAACGACATGTATAGGACTGCTGGAGGGATTGGGTAAACGGGGCAAGAGGGCCGGGGGAGCCATACGGCAGCCTTCCGGCGGACCCACTATGAATGTAAAAGGGAGCGCTGCCGGAGGGGGCAACGCCCAGGTCATCCCGCTCACCGAGTTTTCGCTGGGGCTGACAGGAGATATCAATAACATCATGAACGCCCATAATCTCGCCATGACGGCGCTGACTGCGCGCATGCAGCACGAAAGGAACTATACCGACCCTGAGCTTGCAAAAAGAAATCTGAGGCGCCTCGATATCGATACCAAAAGCGTTCAGATGGGCTGGGTTATCGATTTCTGCGCCCAGGCCTTAAGGAATATTATCATCGGGATCGGCGGAAAGATGGACGGGTACACGATGCAGTCCCGTTTTGACATTGCCGTCAGCTCTGAGTTGATGGCGATCCTTTCGATAGCGAAAGACCTCAGGGACCTGCGGGAGAGGATAGGAAAGATCACCGTGGCATACGACCGTTACGGCAAGCCCATTACGACAGAGGACCTGGAGGTTGCGGGCGCGATGTGCGCATTCTTAAGGGAGAGCATCAACCCGAACCTGCTGCAGACGGTCGAAGGGCAGCCAGTGCTGGTGCATGCGGGCCCCTTTGCAAATATTGCTATAGGACAGTCGTCGATCATCGCCGACTTGGTCGGCCTCAAATTGTTTGATTATCACGTTACGGAGAGCGGATTTGCGTCAGATATAGGATTCGAGAAATTCTGGAACGTGAAATGCAGGATCAGCGGGCTGCAACCCAACGTGTCCGTGATCACCGCATCGATCAGGGCGCTGAAGATGCACGGTGGCGGTCCCAGGGTGGCGCCCGGTTTACCCCTCCCTGCCGAATACATGAAGGAGAATCTCCAGTTACTGGAGCAGGGTCTGCCGAACCTTGTTCACCATATACGGACGGTAAAGCTCTCAGGTATCAAACCCGTGGTGTGCATCAACAGCTTCAACACGGACACAAAAGACGAGGTGAAACTCGTAAAAAGGATAGCCGAGGCAGAAGGCGCGCGCGTTGCCGTATCAGAGCACTGGCAGAAAGGAGGAGACGGCGCCCTGGAGCTGGCGGACGCCGTAACCGACGCCTGTTGCGAGGATACGGATTTCCGATTCCTCTATCCAGTGGAAATGCCCCTGGTAGAGAGGGTGGACCTGATCGCAAAGAATATCTATGGTGCAGATAAAGTGTTGTGGCTGCCCGGGGTGGAGGAGAAGGCGGCAAAACTGGAGAAAGATCCTGAGAAGAAGGACTATTTTACCATGATGGTAAAGACCCACCTCAGCCTGTCCCATGACCCGGAACTGAAAGGCGTGCCCAGGGGATGGACCTTGCCTATCAGGGACATACTGGTCTTTTCAGGTGCCAGATTCCTCTGCCCTGTCGCAGGCTCTATAAACCTTATGCCGGGAACAGGCTCAGACCCCGCGTTCAGAAGGATCGACGTGGACGTGGAGACGGGGAAGGTTACCGGCCTGTCTTAACGCCTTTAACATTTTCTCGCTTTACAACATTTCTTGCTCATGTTAATAAACAGAAGGAACGCAATGAATGCTGTAAACGCGACAAGCTCAATAAAAGTATTATGCGCTCGCGCCCTTTTGGCCGGCCTATGCCTTTTTGTGCTGCCGGGCATGGCGGGGATAGCGAATGCGGAGACGGCAGAGGGGGCCGGAAGTAAAGATAAAAGCGCGCAGCCGGTTGTCTACGTAGCAGATTTCAAGCTTGAGGGCGGAGCCGGAAACAAGGCCGATCAGCGCCCCTTTCAGGTAAGAAAAAGAATAAAAGATAAAGTTGACATGGTAACGGGGGCGGAGAGCCCTGGAGAAAAGGCAAAAGAGATCGTCGATTCTCTGGCGCAGTCGATCGTTGCGGAACTGGAAGAGAAGAATGTCCAATCAAAAAGGATCAACGGGCAGCCGCCGCCGGTTCCCCGGTGCTGGGTTTTGGAAGGCGAATTCATGGAATACGACGAGGGCGATCGCTTGAAGAGGGCCGCGATCGGATTCGGGAGCGGTTCCTCTGATATGCAGGTATTCATAAAGCTTACCGAGATAGCCGAAGGGAACAGGATGGTTCTGCTCGATACGACGATGGACGGAAGAAAAGACAGGATGCCGGGCGCTGTCATTACGATGAACCCCTATGTTGCAGGCGCGAAGTTTATTCTTACAAAAAATGCACCCGACAGGGATATTAAGAAGCTTGGTTCACAAATTGCCGGCAGGATATATGATCTCATGAGAGAGAAAGGCCTGGCGGCGCCTTAAAGAGCTTAAACAAAACAGGGCAAGGCCGAAACAGGACAAAAGGCTTCAGTCGCACCAGAATAGGCACGTTGCACCGGTATGAATGTTTTGGATCACTGCGCTGGAGCATGTTCCATAGGGATTTCCCTGCAGGAAGACAACCCAGTCGCCCTCCAGGATCTCTTTGCAGGTGCCCATTGCCTCGTATCGATTCCCGTTAATGATAAAGACCTCATTGTCGATGATCTTTTGCACCGGGTATGCAGGGGTTGTATTGCCTGCAGTGACAGATAAAAGAAGGATCAGTACGCAAACGGTACTAGCCGTTATCGCCATGACAATATAATATCATATTTGGAAAGAAAAGCAGCTTTCAGCATAAAGCCTTTTTTGTTTCAGCTGACAGCTGTCTGCTGATAGCTGAAAGCTATGTGTCTTAGTGAAAGCTTGTACTTTGATGCCTTTTGATTTATTCTATGCACATGCAGGGTTTTTTTCTCGGTCTCAGCAACGGCCTGACGTGCCTCGCCTATTGTACCCCCGTACTTGTTCCTTTTATGCTCGGCGAGGGGAGGGGCGTTGCGCATAATTTCGTCGCATTGATGCAATTCCTGGCGGGGCGGCTTGCCGGGTATCTCGCTTTCGGTTTTGCTGCGTGGTTGTTCAACGTAGCGGTTCTCGGGAGGATGGGATCAAAGGGGCTGTTTATCGGTATCCTCTATGTCATCTTCTCCTCTCTCATGATAGCCTACGCTATTTTCGGAAGAGAGATACCTTGCGCCGTCCGAAGCATCGATCGTATTGCAGGGAAGATAAGGATACCGCTGCTCATCCCCGCAGCGGCCGGCATCCTGAGCGGGGTCGCCTTTTGCCCTCCTTTTCTTCTCGCAATGACCGACGCGGCGTCCGAAGGGAGCCTGTCTTACAGCCTTTTCTTTTTCTTCATGTTCTTCATCGGCACCTCCATATTTTTTATCCCCATACCTTTTGTCGGGGCGCTGCGCCGCCTGACGGCGCTCCGGATAATAGGAAAAATGGCGGCGGGGATCGTCGGGCTATATTACCTTTATGCGGGGATAATAACCTTGATTGCAGGGGTCAAGGGCATATGAGAACGGATACGCATCAGGCTCCTCAGGGAGAAGGCCGGGGCAGGACCATCATTCTCACCGCGATAATGGCGGTCATTACCGCCTTCATGTTCAGCGGTGGAAAGATACCGCAGGACCCGAAAGAGGCGATCGCGCTTATCCTCACATTTCTTTTTGCGAATGTCCTCTTCTTTCTCTTGATATACACAGGCAAAACGGACAGGTACCGCGCGGTTTTTTTCAGCACATTTGCGGTCATGTTGATCATATCGTTCATCTCTCACATGTTTGAGGCAAGGGGGAGCATGTCCCTCTCGGAGGCAAAGATATTCCAGTGCGAAGTCCCCTTCTGCCACCTCGTGATACCCATGACGTTGGTCCCTATGGCCCTTACCAGGACGATCATCTTTCCGGGCAGCCTCATCGAGGGATATGCCGCTATCGCCTCCATGTTCGTTATCTGGATAGGGGCAACGCTCGCGCTCGGAAGGGGATTCTGCAGCTGGGTATGTTTTTACGGCGGTCTCGACGACGGGTTCTCGAGGATCCTCAAGAGGCCGGTCATAAAAAAGATCAACCCCAAATGGATATACCTCCCCTTTGCGGTTCTCCTCTTTGTGGTATTGACTGCGGCGGCCTATCTTTCACCCACCTATTGTTCGTGGTTCTGCCCTTTTAAAGCGGTAACAGAGTTTGAGGCCGTTACCTCAACCAAGATCCTCATTCAGACGATCATCTTTGTCAGCCTCTTCGTCGGCCTCGTGATCGTCCTTCCTATCCTGACAAAAAGGAGGACACAGTGCGCATTTTTGTGCCCCTTTGGCGCCATGCAGTCGCTGACAAATAAAATAAACGTATTTGACGTGCGTATAGACAAAGAGAAATGCGTGAAGTGCAAGCGGTGCATCCAGGTCTGCCCAACCCTGTCGATAAACGAAGAGAGTCTCGAAGAGGGTCGTACCCGCATTACCTGCATGAAGTGCGGCAAATGCATCGACAACTGTCCGAAGGGAGCGATCAGCTACCACATAAAAGGGACCGATATTCCGGGGAAGAGGGATACCTATCGCCTCCTTTTTCTTTTTGCAGCCTTCCTGTTTCTCGCGATATTTTCCTCCCATACTATTCAGAGCGGGATCATAAGGATCCTGAAGCTCATTACAACAGGGAGCATGATCTCATGAGGTGCGTGTGATGCCGAAGATACGATCCATTGTCGGATATGTGTGGGCCGGCGCGGCAATAGTTGTGGTCTTTGCCACGTTCTTCGGAAGCGGCTTCTTCGGCCGCACCCTTGTCGCTGCTTCCGGAGTAAAGATCTCTCCGTTGTATTCGGGAGGAGAGGTCGTGCGCTCCGTCGATCACGGTTCGTACAGGGCGCTTATCCACCGTCCCGTCTTTGATACCCTCATCGGCGAGACGAGCGAAGGTTTTATACAGTTGAACTGGGAGCCGCTTGCCGGCTTGCCGCCTGTCATCGAAGAATCAATTGATTATACCGGCGACGGCAAGGAAGATTTCTCGATTAGAATAGATACGAAGACCGGGGAAGCATCGCTCGCGCCCATCAACCCGATGGTCATATCCATAAGGAAAACCGCAAAGCTCGATAACGGATGGGTTGCCCGGGTGCAGCTGAAAAGGAACTGATTGCCGTAGATCGTTTTACATGTTTTATAAAACATTATGTATGGGGATGAACAATAAAGGACGCGACCGTTGAATAGTACGAACACACAATACAAGGGGGTGAGAGGGTGGCTGCTGCTTTTGTGCGTATGCCTCACGGTGCTTGACCCTTTCAGCGCCTTTATGACGCTCATCGCCGCAACCAACGCGGCGAAGCCTCACTTTGACCAGTATCCGGCGCTCTTCCGGCTTGTGCTGGTCGGTGGGGTATGCAGCACCTTTCTGATAGTGTTCAGCATCTACGCAGGCCTGTCGCTGTGGAGGGTCGTACCGAATGCGGTGACCACGGCGAAACGGTATTTTATCAGCGCCTTTTTGTATGCAGTGCTTTCGATGTTTCTCCCGGTCATGGTGGGCGTTTCAGAGAAGAGCGTACCTGAGTTCTCCCAGGGAGCCTCGCTCAATAATGTCATTGTTATGGTCTACCTGGCCACTTGGTATCTCTACCTGATGCGGTCGAAAAGGGTGAAGGCAACCTATACTGCGCACTGAAGTTCAACGCATGGAAAAACAATGCAGCAGGGTGGATTACGAGCGCCAGGGTTGTTTCTGCTCCCATCTTATTCTATAATGTACGCATAAAAAGGCCGGAACAAGATCTTATCAAGAGGAGGAGAATATGACAAAGACGGTTGGAGTTTCTTGTGCGGTGTACATCCTGGCCGCGGCGATGATCTTTATGGCCGGATGCGGCAGGGAAGAATCCAGAACTATCACAACACCCGAGGGAAAGGTAACGGTAACGACAAAACAGGAGGGTGGGAAAGAAGTAGTCAAGGTGGAAACAAAGCAGGGTTCTGTGACCATAAAGGCCGGCGCACAGGCTGTAAGTGAAGCGGAGCTGGGCGCCCCAATCTATCCCGGGGCCGAGGTAATTTCTTCCGGTCAGTTCGGCGAAAAAAGAGACGCTGCCGCCGGCGTTGCGTCTGTATATGCCATGGCCACAAACGACAACTACGACAAGGTCGTTTCATTTTACAAGAAGAACCTCAAAAATATCCAGCAGACCATGGACCAGACCATCGGGGACCAGAAGATGACCATGTTCATGTCAGGCAAAAAAGGTGATATGAGGAACGTACAGATTATTGCTAAAACCTCCGGCGGGCCTACGAATATCCATGTCACGAAGATAATGGAAAAGTAATGGCGGTGCCGAACGGACAAACAAGCGCAGCGGCTGAAGGTTTTCAGCGTAAAAGGCGTGTCGAATGAAATTCTATTCCTCAATAGTCAGCTCAATGGTCGGAGGCAAGAGCACGAAGCAGAATATGCGGGTGCTCTTTTACTTCATTGCCATACTGATGGCCATGGTAATCATCTACAGCATCCTTTTCCACTTTCTGATGGCCTATGAAGGAAAGGAATATTCCTGGATAACCGGTTTTTATTGGACGCTGACCGTCATGACCACTCTCGGGTTTGGAGATATCACCTTTACCCGGGATGTCGGCCTCTTGTTTTCAATAGTGGTGCTCCTCTCAGGCGTTATTTTTATGCTCATTCTTCTCCCCTTTGCCTTTATCAAGTTCTTCTTTGCGCCCTGGATGGAGGCGGAATCGAAGAAGCGCGCCCCCCGGGAGCTGCCTCCCAATACAAGTGATCATATTATTATGACCGCCTACGATGACGTAACGGCCGCACTGATCGAAAGGCTGAAAACATACAATCGTAATTACGTGGTAATCGTGGAAAATCATGAGCAGGCAGGGCTCTTGTTTGATAGGGGCATCAGGGTTGCAGTGGGGAACGTAGACGACCCCACATCTGTCCAAAATAAGTTTTGAAGGGAAACCCCCGAACAGGTAAACTTAATTCGCGACAACCAAATAAACCTGAGGGGGCTCCCATGAATAAGTTTAGCAGCATGTTCGGCCAGGTGCTACACATATTCTCAAAAAAGGAGTTTTATTCGGCAGTGAAGGAGACAAAGGCGGAAAAGGGAGCAAAGGGTTTTTCCTGCTGGGACCAGTTCGTGGCCATGCTCTTCTGTCATCTGGGGCAGGCCCGTTCCTTACGGGAGATATCGGGGGGTCTGGCAAGCTGTCTGGGAAAGGTAAGACATCTCGGCATACACTCAGCCCCGTCACGCTCTACCCTGTCGTATGCCAACACAAAGAGATCCTGGAAGCTGTATGAAGCGATCTTTTACCAGCTCCTCGAGAAGGTCCGGACGACAGCCCCGGGGAAGAGGAAGTTCCGCTTCAGGAACAAGCTCTTCAGCCTCGACGCCACCCTTATCGAGCTTTGTCTGTCCCTCTTCGACTGGGCAACCTACCACCAGACAAAAGGGGCGGTAAAGCTCCACCTGCTTCTCGACCACGACGGGTACTTCCCCGTCTTTGCCCGGATCACCGACGGGCTTACCCATGAGATGAGGGTCGCGCGGGAACTGTCCTTCCCCAAAGGATCCATTGTCGTCATAGACCGGGGATATGTCGGCTACGATCTCTTTGCCCGATGGCGGAATGAAGGCGTCTTTTTCGTAAGCAGGCAGAGAACGAATGCGAAATATGAGGTCATCGAGGAAAGGCCGGTTCCCCGGAACAGGTCCGTCCTGAAGGATCAGCTCATCAGGCTTACCTGGTTTTATTCCCGGAAACAGTATCCCCATCCCTTACGGCGCATCGAGGTATGGGATGACGAGAAGAAGGAGAGCGTCGTCTTTATCACCAACCATCTTGCCTTCGGTGCGACGACAATCGCGGCCATATATAAAGACCGCTGGCAGATCGAGATCTTCTTCAAGACGATAAAGCAGAACCTGAGGATAAAGACCTTTGTGGGTACCTCCGCGAATGCAGTCATGATCCAGATCTGGACAGCGCTAATTTCGATCCTGCTTCTCAAGTACCTTATGTTCCGCTCACGGTTCGGCTGGTCGCTCTCCAACCTTATCGCCATGCTCCGCTATAACCTGTTCACGTACCGCGATCTGTGGGCATGGATCGACAGTCCCTTTGAGGTACCGCCTATTGTGCCGATAGGAAAACAGCTTGCATTGGAGTTCTGATATGCTGGACAGCATAACACCATACAGTGACTGCATGATAGGGCAACCTGGTTTTAGAATGGAGGATTTACCTGTCCTAAACCGTTGTTTTAAAAAGAGAGAGGTTCGGGAAATTGATTATCTTGGACAGCAGTGTAGACGACCCGGAAACGTTCAGAAGGATGCATGTAGACAAGGCCGCCCTTATTGTAGCGACGAACAGCGATGAGGTCAACACCAACATCGCCTTCACGGTACGCGAGTTGAACGAGACCGTTCCCATAATCACTACGGCTGATTCCCCAAATTCTATCGACATATTGACAATGGCTGGGAGCTCGAAAGTCGTCGAGGTTGCAGACCTTATCGGTCGAACATTTGCCAACTGGACAATGTGCGGTGAATTTCAGGCAAACATCGTCGGCAGGCTCGATGAACTGGTCATCGCAGAGACGCCCGTCATTAATACGCCCCTTGTCGGAAAGACGGTTGGAGAAAGTCAATTGCGCGAACTGATCGGGGTTACGGTCGTCGGCATGTGGGAGAGAGGGAGGGCCTTGGTTCCTTCTCCGGACACTCAGATCACAAACAGCACCGTACTCCTCCTTGCCGGTACAGAGCAGCAGATAGCAACGTACGATGAGGTTTTTTCCATTTACCAGATGTTCCAGCACGCAGGGGATCCGGTAATAATAATCGGAGGAGGAAGGGTAGGCTCTGCGATCGCGAAAAGATTCGAAGAAAGAAACGTTCCCTATCTTATTGTAGAAAAGAATCCGAAAAGAACAGCCAGCTCCAACACCGTGCATGGAGATGCTGCGGACCTGGACACGCTGAAGAAGGCGTGGATCGAAAAGGCCCCGGCGGTCCTCGTGACAACCCATAACGATGCCACCAACATCTATCTTACCAAGTATTGCAGAAGCCTGAGGCCTGACTTGCAGATCATCAGCAGGGCGAACCTCGATCGCAATGTGTCGACGCTCCACCGTGCCGGTGCAGATTTTGTAATGTCCTATCCTGTACTGGGGCTTGACGTGGTCTTCAGCTTCCTCATGAAGCAGGAAGCCATTATGCTGGTTGAAGGGTTTACGCTATTTCGCATTGCAGTACCTAAGCCGCTTATGGGTGTTAACCTTGCCGAATCCCGCATACGTCAGGAAACAGGTTGCAGTGTGGTTGCAATCAAGAGCGATGGCAAGCTTGTGATAAACCCCAATCCCTTCGATCCCATTTCGGAAGACTCTGAGATGTTCCTCATGGGCACCTATGATAACGAGCGTATGTTTTTCCGTACATACCTCAAGATCTAAAGCGTGGCGATTTACTTAGGCGCCTGTCGAAGCACGCCTCTTACAGGTACGTTTCAGGCTCTTTTCTTTTACGACAGTTTGTGAACAACTGTTCCGCTTTCTGGAGTATCAGCGGATCCTCCATTTTCCTCGCCCCGGTAGGGCAGTTCTTGACGCAGGCGCAGCACCTGATGCATATACTCTGGTCGGTTGCCACTGTTTCGCCTATGGTAATTGCTGCGGTCGGGCAAACCGAGGCGCACTTTCCACATTTTATGCATACCGTTTCTTGTGTAACGGGGGAGACCTTCGGCATCGACGGCGGCTCCCTATAAGGAAAGCTCCCGGGCACCTCGATCAGAGGCATATCGTCAGGCGTCCGCATATCTTTTGTTTTCTCACGGATCATTTTTCCGAACTCCCTGGCCTTTTTCAAGTCTTCCTCATCGGGACGGCCGGCAGCGATCGGCATAGCGCTGGTGGAGAGCGAGTGTTCTCCGATAAAGGCGCCGGCGGCAACGGGCCTGAACCCGGCCTTCACTGCAAGGTCTCTTAATTCCAGCATGGCATCATCGTATTCTCTGTTTCCGTACAAAACAACGATAACCGCCGGCGTGCCGTTTCCCTTCACCCTCTGGAGCCTCAGGATCGTATCATCCGGCAGGCGACCTATGTAAACGGGCGATCCTATAACGGCCAACCCATTGTACACTTCCACAATCTCCCGCTCCGGCGCGTCAGGCGGCGTAAGATCAACGTGATTAACCGTGGCAGCTTTAAATCCCTGCGCAATGCCTTCCAGTATCTTTTTTGTCGTGTTGGTCGGTGAAAAATAGATAAGTCTTAATGAGCCGGTATTCATCATCACCCCTGTATTATTTTTTTGTGCACCCGCTTTTGTTGATTTTATAGCACAAATCACGAATAATCAACAGCAAACCGGAGGATTTCCCGGTGCATAAAAACCGGGAGCTGCAAAAAACAAAAAGGGTAATTTAATTGACAATATTGAGGAGCTTTTGTTAATGTCTTGAAGCGTTTGATCATGGACAGCGACGCCCTATATGTCAAGCTGTTAGACAGTATTGCAGTCGGGATCTTTACCGTCAACCTCAACTGGGAGATAACCTTCTTCAACAGGGAAGCCGAAAAAATAACCGGGTTCACAAAAAAGGAAGCAGTAGGCTCTAAATGCTACGAGATCTTCAGGACAGATCTCTGCCATAAAGGCTGCCATCTCAAACGGGCTATCAGATCAAAGACAAAGATCGTAAAAGTGAGAAATATAATCCTTACCAAAGGCAACAAAGAAACCCCTGTCGATATAACGGTTTCAATATTGCGGAACGACAAAGGGCGCATCATCGGCGGCATCGAGTCTTTTCTGGACGATTCTGTGAGGGTGTCTCTGGAAAAAGAGGTATATAAGTCATATGTGTTTGATGATGTGATCGGGAGGGACGAAAAGATCCTCGGCCTGTTCGATATCTTTTCTTGTATGGCGCGAACAGACACGCAGATCCTTATCGTCGGCGAGACGGGTACCGGCAAGGATATCTTCGCCCGTGCGATACACAACATGAGCCCAAGGAGCAAAAAACCTTTCGTGAAGGTAAACTGCGCTGCCTTGCCTGCCAACCTGATCGAATCGGAGCTCTTCGGCTATAAAAAGGGGGCATTTACCGACGCAAAAAATGACAAACCCGGCAGATTCCAGTCGGCGGAAGGGGGAACGGTCCTCCTGGATGAGATCGGTGACCTCCCTATTGATTTGCAGGCAAAGCTACTGGAGGTGCTCGATGAAAAGATGTTCTATCCCCTGGGGTCCGCCAAACCTGTAAAGGTCGATGTGAGGATCATAGCGACGACAAATAAAGATCTGCAGCATATGATGAAAAACGGTTTGTTCAGGGGAGACCTGTACTATCGCCTGAATGCAGTGGAAATTAAAATTCCTCCTTTAAGGGAAAGGGTTGTCGACATCCCCCTGCTGGCAGACCACTTTCTCCGCCAATATTCAAATGGGTTGGATAAGAATGTACAAAGGGTGAACCCGGGAGCCATGAAGATCTTGCTTGGCTACTACTATCCGGGCAATGTGAGGGAATTGAAGCACATTATTGAGCACGCGGTCATTGTGTGTAATGGAGATGAAATCGGTACAGATGATTTGCCCCTTTCTCTGAGAAAACAGATTTCTCATACGATGGCCGGGGGAGTGAAACAAACCGATGATCTGGAGGGGAGTGAGATCCTCGATGCCCTGAGGAGCCACGGATGGAATCGGGGGAAGGCTGCGAAGGCATTGAAGATCAACAGGACCACCCTCTGGCGCAGGATGAGAAAGTTTGGTTTTCAGCACAAGAGTGTTGCATAAGCACAACATTGTATGCAACATTTTGCAACATATTCATCTATATCCTTCAATATGCAAAACGCTAACATGTCAAGATAGTTAGCGATTATCTAACAGGCCAAAACGGTATACAACTTGCAGGCTTATAGGGCTATGCCTATGAAATTTGCTGTCTGCTGCCTGAAAGGGAGAGTATCGCCTCTCGTGAAATATACCAGAGAGATCGCGGTGGTCTCGGTAAGCCGCAGAGGGCGGCCGATCATTAAAAAGGTCCCCACCGTTTCGCTGAAGCCGTCAGTGCTTGTCGATCTGCTGAAAGACATGAACGTGACTCTGCTGATCTGCGGCGGTATAAAAGAGGAATGGCAGCAGATACTGAGAAATAACAATATCGCATTTATTGAAAACATAATCGGCGACTTAAATGACGTGGTGAAGGTTTATATGGAAGGCAAGCTGCATGCCGATGTCGTTATCAGTTAAAGATAGAATATCAGAGAGGCGCCGGGTAATCTCTGTAAATGGGAATGCAGCGACCGGCATGCTTTTGCCGGTGGTTTTTTGTGTAATACTAAAAAAAGGAGGGAGATATGAGTGTGTTCGTAGGTGCGGTACAGCGTTTTTGGGATTGGCAATGGAAGGTGCACTACAGCGCGAAGAGGCTCTTGCTTTTTCGCTCAGGTGAGACCAGTGAAGGCGGCTCCGGGTCGGTCTCAAAAGGCCCGTCAGGCGGCGAGGCCGCAAAGGCCGGAGGCAGTGCGCCTCCCCCCGCACCGGCAAAGGAGGGCGGCCCAAAGCCATACAGCAAGCGCAACATGATCGGACTGGTCGGCGGGATCATTGTATTGATCATAGGGCTTGCAATGCCACCCCTCGACAGCATATACCGCGTTGCCGGAAAAATGGCCATAGAAAAGGAATCCCCGGAGGTGTTTAAAACAGGAGTAGAGGCGAATATCCTTGTATTGAACAAAAAAGGAAAGGTCAAAGAGATTGCCGATCCGGCGGCCTTTCTGGAGTGGACGAAGAAGGCGCAGCCAAAAGTTTACGCAGCGACAAAGGCGAGCGCGAAGGCCATGAAGAACTGCCTGGCGGTCATGTTTATCATGGTCATCTGGTGGATATGCGAATCGGTGCCGTGGGGCGTGGCGGCGCTTCTTCCCGCAGCTATATTCCCCCTGGCAGGGGTTGCCACCGCAGCGAGGGCGAGCGCCCCCTATGCCAACCCGACCATTATCTTGTTCATTGCCGCATTTTTCATCGCTGAAGCCATGCTGAAATGGAACTTTCACCGCAGGATCGCCTTGTTCATCGTGGACAAGATCGGTGCGAGCCCCAGGCGCATCGTGCTGGGGTTCATGGTGGCCTGTGCCTTTCTATCGATGTGGATATCCAACACGGCGACGGCCATGATGATGATGCCCATGGCCCTTGCGATCATTCTCCACACGGTGGAGGTAGGCAAACGATTGCAGGAGCAGGGTCAATTAAAGAACGTCAATTTTGGCGCCTGCGCCTACATCTTCGGCAGTTGCCTGATGCTGGGGATTGCCTATTCGAGCAACAGCGGAGGTATGGGAACGCTGATCGGGACGCCGCCGAACCTTATCTACGCGGGGCAGCTGCAGCTTATGTTTCCCGGCGCTCCCAAGGTTGACTTCGCCCGATGGTTGGTCCTGGGAGTGCCCCTGGCATGGATCACGACCATAGCCCTCTGGGCGCTGCTCGTCTTCTGGCTGCGGCGGCCCGAGATCAAGGAGCTCCCCGGAGGCCCGCAGTTGATCAAAGAAGAGCGCGCCAAGATGGGGCCCTGGAGCAAAGGTGAGAAGGCGGTGGGTATTATCTTTCTGATCACGGCCCTTGCATGGATCTTCAGCGGTGAAAAGAAGATCGGCGAGACGACTATCTACGGGCTCAAGACGATCTTCCCGTGGATCGACGATTCCACCATCGCCGTGTTTATGGCAGTAGCGCTCTTTTGCATCCCTATAAGCCTGGAGAAGAATGATTTTGCACTGACATGGGACTGGGCAATAAAAATTCCCTGGGGGATCGTGCTCCTCTTCGGCGGAGGGTTCTCCCTTGCCGCCGCCATATCATCCACCGGTGCCGGTACCTGGGTGGGCAACCAGTTGGCGGGCCTGGCAAACTGGCCTTTGGTATTGCTTATGCTGGCGGTCGCAACGGTCGTTGCCGCTGTGTCGACGGTGGCCACCAACACTGCAGTTACCGCCATATTCATGCCGATCCTTGGCACCATGGCCCTGGCGACCTCCTTTGACCCAAGGTTCCTGATGATACTCGGCTGTCTTGCCGCGCAGTGCGCCTATGCGCTGCCGGTAGCGACGACAGGGAATGCCATCTGCTTCGGTTCAGGGTATATTGATATGGTTGACATGGTGAAGGTGGGCATCGTATGCTCGATAGTAGCGATCATCATCGCCGTATTCGGTTCCCTGATATTCATGGGGCCGGCGTTTGGGGTCTCGCCCAGCGTGGT
Source organism: Deltaproteobacteria bacterium UBA5758 (assembly GCA_002418945.1). Taxonomy (GTDB): domain Bacteria; phylum Desulfobacterota; class Syntrophorhabdia; order Syntrophorhabdales; family Syntrophorhabdaceae; genus UBA5609. Next base: position 55,358 of record DIFC01000006.1, read on the forward strand.
CCCGCCGTGGGTCACAGGGGGATAGTGCCGGCGGAAAAAGCTGTGCTGGCGGGTGCGGTTGCGTTCACAGGGGATTCGGCCGCACCCGCCAGACAAAGATGTAAGAAAAATTAAAACAGGGGAGGACTCTATGTCAGTGACATTGACCACACTGAGCGAGAACACAGCAGGAAGACCGGATTTCATGGCCGAGTGGGGACAAAGCATTCTCGTGCAAACCGACGGATGCACGGTGCTGTTTGACGTGGGCGGGAGCAATGTGGCGCTTGCAAATGCGGACAGGCTGGGAATAGACCTGACGAAGATAGACGCCATTGTTTTAAGCCACGGACACCATGACCATACCGGCGGACTGCTTGATGTGTTGAAGAGGTTGGGAAAAACGAGGGTGATCGGACATCCGGCCATATGGGATATAAAATATGCCAAGCGCCCACAGGAAGATAAGGAGGCCTTTATCGGCATCCCATTCGCCAGGGAAAAACTTGAGAACATCGGGGCATCCTTTGAACTGACGCCAAATCCCGTTTCGTTAAGCGACCGTATGATGACAACGGGCGAAGTCGAGATGACGACGGACTTCGAGATCATAGAGCGGAACCTTCTGCTGAAAGAAGGGGGAAGATTCATTCAAGACCCCCTGGCCGATGATCTTGCGTTAATTGTGAGGATGGACGAGGGGCTCCTCGTTGTTCTTGGATGCGCCCACCGCGGGGCGATCAATACCATCAGGCATGCGCAGAAGCTCACAGGGGAGGCGCGCGTCTACGCCGTTGTCGGCGGGACCCATCTTGCCCCGGCATCGGAGGAGCGCATCGAGAGGACCATAGAGGAACTCAAAGGCATTGGCGTGCAGAAGGTCGGCATATCGCACTGCAACGGGTTTTACGCCTCAGTTCGGATTGCCCAGGCATTCGGTGATAAATTTTTCCTGAACAATGCGGGAACCCGGATAACCCTCCCTTGAGGGAAAATCAGGTTCAACTTGAATCCGTGGTTAGACTCTGTTAAAAGGTTGTATAAGGCAAGGGAGGAATGATGGGAGAGAGCCCTGATAGGATTGTGTCTACGCTTTGCCACGGATGTTCTTACGGCGGTTATAACTGCGGTATACTCGCGTACGTGAAGCACGGCAAGATGGTGAGGGTTGCGGGAAACCCTTACAATCCGCTGAGCGAAGGGAGGCTCTGCCCAAAAGGCCAGTCGGCAGTTCAATGGGTCTATAATGAACAGCGACTCAAATATCCCCTGATGCGCATAGGAGAAAGAGGCGAGGAGAAGTTCAAGAGGATAAGCTGGGACGAAGCACTGAATCTCACCGCTGAGAAGCTCAGGGCTATCAAAGAGGCATACGGCCCGGAGTACATTATGCTCTCCAAAGGACAATCTTCGAGCTGGCTGGGCCTCCACCACTTCCTCTGGATGAGGTTCCTCCACGGGATGGGTTCGGCCAATCTGGGCTGGTGGGGCCCATACGTCTGCTATGGGCCGCAGCTCATGTACCACAAGCTCGTCATCGGCGGGCCAACATATGCAAGGGCGGATTACGACAATGCAGACCTTATTATCGAATGGTTTACAGGCGGAGGGACGGGAGGGGCCTCAAGGGGAGGGGTTGAGACCACAGATACAAACATGAGAAGCGTTCCCGTCAAAATCCTTGACCGCCTCGAAAAAGGCGCCAGGCTCGTCATCATAAACCCTCAGCTTATACCGATCGGGGCGAACGGAAGGACTTACAAATGGATGCCGGTAAGGCCGGGCACAGATTCAGCCTTAGCACTGGCCATGATCAACATTATTATCAAAGAAGGCCTGTACGATAAAGATTTTGTAGGAAAGTGGTGCGATGGGTTTGACAAACTTATAGAGCATGTCAGACAGTATTCGCCGGAAGAGGTGGAAAAGATCACCGATATACCCGCGAAGGATATTCGCGCCGTTGCAAGAGAGTATGCCAAAACAAAACGGGCCTGCATCAGGGTATCGGAGTCGCCCGAGAAGCGAGACCTCCAGGGGTTTGCCATGGCGATTCCAATACTTATTGCCATCACCGGTCACTTAGACCGGCCTGGCGGGAATGTCTGGTTCCACCCGGCCTGTCGCCTCGGCTTCGACACGCTGGTTAAAACAGTGCCGGAAGAGATGAAGGCCAGGATTTTTGGCGGAGAGAAATTCTACATAAAATTTCGCGGGAGAACCACCTGCGATCTTACAAGCACAATTGAGGCGCTCATAACAGGGAGGCCTTACCGGCCCAAGGCCATGCTATGGTTCGGCACGAACTTCATGGGCACGGGGCGCAACCCCGCTCTTATTGCCGAGGCGGTGAAGAAGCTTGAATTTATCGTCGCCGTCGACGTGGTCCCAACCCAGGCAACGCGCTATGCGGACATCATATTGCCGGCAGCCACGCGCTACGAGTGCGACGGAGAGCCCACGATCTGGCAGGACCACCTTGCGATTGCCAACAAGGTGATAGAGCCGCTGTGGGAGGCGAGAAATGAACTGGAAGTGACCCTCGACCTTGCCTGCAGGCTGGGGATGGAGAAGGATTTCTGGAACGGTGACTATAACGCCATGCTCGAGGAGTTTGTCGGGCCCTCCGGAGTAACGATAGAAGAGTTGCGGGCAAGCGGCCCCAAGGGGATATATGTGCCCAGGACGGAATTGATGGATAAGAGGGAGCGGTACGAGATGGTGTTCGAAAATCTTCCCAATAAAAAGGTGCAGCTTTATAATTCAACCCTCGAACAGAACGGGTACGACGCTATGCCCACCTACAAAGGCGAGCCGGAAGACCCGGTAACCACCCCGCATCTCCTCAAGGAGTACCCACTTATCTTTACCGACGAGCATTCGCAGTATTACAACCATCACTCATGGATGAGGAACGTCCCATGGCTTAGGGAGCTCAGGAAGGATCCCTATGCGAAGATCAACCCCGAGACGGCAAGACAGTACGGCATCGCAGACGGCGATTGGATGGAGATAGAATCGCCGCACGGGATGATGAAGGCCGTGGCGCTGTTTTTTGCCGGGCTTCGCCCGGACACCATCATGGGTCAACATGGCTGGTGGCAGGGGTGCACCGCCCTCGGGCTGCCCGAGTACCCTGGTTTCAACGGCGGCACCAATCCCAACGTGCTCTACAACTATGAACAAAGGGACCCGATGACAGAAAACCTGACCAAGAACACGCTGGTCAGGATACGAAAGACCACCCCGCCGGATGGTGTCGCTCCTCTGAAGGAGATGATGTAGATGGCCAGGTACGGACTTGTCATCAATGTAAAAAGATGCATAGGGTGCAACTCCTGCACGGTTGCCTGCAAAAACTGGCACCAGATCGGGGCTGGCGTAGAAGGTCGTCGGCGGGTCGTTGATGTGACAAGCGGAAGATATCCAAGACTATCGAAGTGGATCTTCCCTATTTCCTGCATGCAATGCGATGAGGCGCCGTGCATAACGGTGTGCCCTACAGAGGCTACGTTCAGACGGAAGGACGGCATTGTCGCCCTTGACGCCGCGAAGTGCATCGGGTGCAAGCAATGTATCGACGCCTGCCCCTATCATGCCCGTTATTTTGACGAGAAAAAGGGCGTTGCCGACGGTTGTGACCTCTGCAGCTCCAGGATCGATGGCGGATTGCAGCCGTACTGCGTAGAGTCTTGCGCCACGCGGGCGATGGTCTTCGGGGACCTGTCGGACCCGCAAAGCGATGCCTCCAGGCTCATCAGATCAGAAAAAGGAATACAGCTTTCCCCGCAAAAAGGTACAAAGCCAAAGGTTTACTACATAGGAATATTGGGGTCAGCTCTTGAAATGTCAATTGTCTGATGCTGTCATCGTGCCTGATCTATTGCGGTAATAGTGGGGAATCGCCTTCAATACAAATATGCCCGCAGCGATTATGATGAGAGAAACGCTGTACCGGTATATCGCTTCAAGGGATATTTTATCGAGAAGGAAGCCTATCACAAGCGATCCGGCCCCAATGCCCATATCGTAGGATAAAAGGTAGGTGGAGTTGGCCGCGCCCCTTTCGGTGGATTTGACCATGCTGTTAACGGCGGCCTGGCACGTGGGCATCAGTATGCCAAAGCCAAAACCGTTGATCATGCCTGCGATGAGGAATTGCGTTTGATCCGCGGCATATCCAAGCCACAAAATTCCAACAGCCGCCAGTGCAAGACCAATCATTATCAACTGGGAAACATGACCTTTATCGAATGATCTGCCGGCAAACAATCTGGAGGCAATTATCGTTATCGCGAAGAATACGAAGAATGCCCCGATGTTAGAAAAGCCCTTCTGCTTTGCATAAATACTCACGAATACAATGATCGCGCCGTAGGCAAACATAATAAAGAACATACAAAGGGAGATAGGGATCGCCTTCTTATGGAAGAGGTCCGGAAAAGAGAACCTTCTTTTTGTTATGTTCCCGGAAGGTGTCTTTGCCAGAAGGATACCCAACACGGAAAGAACAGAAATGGCAAGAATCGCAAAAAACATCCCCTTTGGGCCATAGGCCTTCAAGATCTCCAGGCCGAACACCGGGCCCAATGTCATTCCCGCGGGAATAGTCAATGCGTATATCCCTACGCCCTGGCCCATTTGTGAAGGTGGTACGGTATCGACGGCGATCGTCACGTTTGAAGTGGTAGAGATGCCGAACATGGCGCCGTGAAAAAATCGTACCAGAAACATGCCTAAAAACGTGCTGGCCAGCGGATAGATGCCGTAAGTAACTGTAATTGCGGCAAGAGAGATGGTCGATATGACGTACCTGTTATAATTGTCTGCAAGATAGCCCGCAACGAGGCGTACAAGGATCACCGAAGCGGGGAAGGATGCGATTATAAGCCCGACGTTGCTGGGGCTGAACCTCAGGGTTTCCAGAAGGTACAGCGGCAATGTTGGCAGCAAAGCGAAATGCGCCCATGCGCTGAACAATGTTGAAGAGGTGATTGCAACAAATTCTTTTGACCAGAGTTTTTTCTGCATTATCTATCTGCGAAGGATTATTCCTTATCCTGCCGTGATACAATATTTTCAGCTGTTGTATCATGAGAGTTCTAATAAGTCAATGAGCTTGAGTCATGCGGCGCCGCTTCCTGAAAGGCAGAGCATCAGTTGAATCGATATTCGAGTGACACAGAGACGCTCTTCTGCTCAGACCAGACCTTGACACCGTTTCCCCAGCTTATGTCGATGTTAAAGGGACGGTTCAGAAAACGATGGGAGCCAGTGGTGCTGATCCGGAGATAATCAAAGTCAAAGCCGAGGAAAAGGTTTTTCGTCAATCCCTTTTTCAGGCCGATCGATGCGTGCCAGGCGTGGCCGTAGGTGTCCTCGTAAGTGAACCGGTTGCCCATCCTGAGCAGGTGCTTGTCTTCGTTCGCGCCTTCCACGTAGGCAACATCGAACTGGGCGGTAAGCTTCAGGTCCGGTATACCGATGTATCGCCCTGCGTCTATGCCTGACCGTACCCCTATGAAATACTGCCAGTATGTCTGTTTGAAGCGGATGGAGTTTGACGGCAGCAGATCATAGGGCGCCACGCCCGTCAGGTCATACTGTATGCCGTTGTGGGCAACAAGACGTAGGTGCTGATAACGCATGCCCGCTACAGGGCGCAGGCTGAGCCATTGGGGCAGGCGCAGCCAGTCGGAGACCTCCACATCTATATCGGCGGTGGCCATGTAGCTTGGCTCCATGCGGCACCTCGATGCGCTGTAGGTGGTCATAAGATCGGGATCGTTGCTGTCCCAATCAGAGTCGTACATACGCCCGCCGGCGTCCCCCAGGGCGTTTGTGAGGACTTCAACACCCATGGAGAAACGGGGGAAGCTTACCCTCAGCTCTCCTCCCGCCCACCATGAGTCGAGGGGAAATTCCAGCCTGCTGATCGGGGCCACATTCGGCGGAAAGGGATCACCGAACTCGTAGGAGGTGTGGCTGTTGTCTAAGCGTTTGACCTTTACACCAAGGGAGAGGTACTTCGACAGCTTGACGGTCTCTTCCTTTTCTGAGGCGTGGGTTATCGGATCAATAGCCGGAAGGGCAAGGAATAGAACGAGGAAGAAGAGGACCTGTAAAGCCCGTAGTTCAAATATTCGCATGTACAGAATTATAGTATGGGAAGGGATGCCTGCGATATGCAGCTTCATCCATGTGTTATTCAACGTTTTCGATCACTTCAACGTTTTCGCCTGTTTCAATGCTTTCGGCCGTTTCAACGCTTGTCGTTTCCGCTTGATCAGCAGGATCATTTTTTTTGTCTTTTGACCTTAAACGGCGCTCCCGCTTTTCTTTCTGTTTCTCAAGACGGGCTATCTCTTTTTGTCTCTTTTTGTGTCCAAAAAACCCGCTGTGTTTTGCCAAGGCAACCTCCTTTCTGTCTCATAACAGTTCCTGGTTTTATTTAACTGTACTGTTATCTTTCTAATGCTTTGGCAGGTATAATTTTCTGAATTATTAGTATACTACATTGTTCGTGTTAATACGATAGATTATTGAAAGTATCTTTGAATTGGTCTGTCCACCTATTGTAAAACCTCAACTTGACCATGTGATGGGGGGCCGCGGCAATCACTAAAAGCTTACAGCACCCGATCTGTGTATGGCAGTTTGCGGATCAGGGCGCTCAGCGCAAAACAGACAGGTATGGCGATCATCGACAGAGCGGCCCACTTGAGCAAAGGATGAAGCATGACATCCCGGACCGAGAAGGCCAGAAGCGTGATCACCGGGGCATGGATGATATACACGGTATAGGCATTCGGGACCAGGAATTTTATCAGCCTTCCCTGGCTGTTGAAGAGGCGGCGGAAGATATAGATCAGGCCGATGCACATACTGAGGCAGAGGAAAGATTCCCAGAGGGTGCTTGCAAGAGACTGCCAATGCCGGCCGCCGAGAAAAGGCGTATGATCTGTGATGGCGCCGCCGGCCACTATCAGCGGGATCCATAAAAGTATAAGAAGGATGGCAATTTTCAGCCAGAAGCGGCCCGTTCTGTCGGGCAGGGCCAGGAGCCAGTTGCGCCGGTAGGCGATCAGCCCGACGACAAACAGGGCAACATATTGGGCAAAGAAGGGGAACTGAAAATTCATCGGTATAAAGTTCCACCCCACGGGATGCCAGAGGCGCACTATGAACCCGGCAAATCCCAGAAAGAGGGCAAAGAGCGCGATGATGCCGTTGCCGGGGAAGGGGTGCTTTGCGGCCGGATCAGCCGGGCGGGGCCGGCTTACAAGCCTCCAGAGGATGTAGCCAAGGGAGAAGATAAGCAGGGCCTCCACGAACCACAGCGGCCCGGCGCCAATCACCGGGCTGTGATGGAAATATTTGCCGGGAAAGTACTGCCAGAAAGGCATCCGTATATCCTGATAGAAGAAGACGTACACGAATACGGGATTGATGACCCAGCTGAACAGGATCAGGGGGATCCCGAGGCGGACCATTCGATCCTTCAGGAAGTGCCTTGCCCCCTTGCGATCGTAAGAGCCAGGTACAAAGTACGCAGAGATGAGCAGAAAAAAGCCCATAAAGTAGGCTTGGTTGGTGGCGCAGAACCAGGCGCCTGAGATTCTGGTGATCGCATCCTGTTGGCCTTCGTTATAATACCACATTCCTGTTCCGGCATAAGTGATCATCATATGGTGCGCCAGCACGAGGATGGTCAGGTAGACCCGGATATTGTCAATGAAGTATAGGCGGTTTGTCGACGCCATCCTACCTCCTTATAGATATTAAGTTGTAAGCCAAACGTGAATTGATTGTATCACTTATTGCGGTAAGTGTCTTCATGAAAAGACCGTAACCGACAGAACCGACAGGGACGTTGGTAACTTCTGTAACTAACTTGGTGCACGCGGCGACATTTGATACAGTTGATACAAGAAGGAGCGCCGCGACAAGTTACAAAAGTTACCAACGTCCCTGTCGGTCCGTCCCTGTCGGTCTTGCCCTATTGTTGATATTTTCAGGAAATTCTTGAATTATTACCTCAAAAACCTTCCGACAGATTCATGTTCTAGTTTTTTTAATTTAACAAATGTCAAGGCTGCTCCTGATCCCTGCGTCTGATGGTTGATACCTGTCAGAATCTGTTGAAGTGTATCTTTGTGTAATCGAGGTGGTCCCTAGGGATGGGTGCTTTAGTCTCGGCGGGATAGCCGATGCCGACGATGGACTCAACCCTCATATACAGCGGGATGCCGAGGAGCCCCTGCACGTATGCCTCCGCCGTTGCATCCTTTGAGTGGGGCCTTAGGCGGATCTGGACCCAGCAGCTGCCGAGGCCGAGGGAATGGGCCGCGAGCTGGAGCACAATGGACGTGATGGAGCAGTCTTCGACCCAAACATCGGACCTTGTTTCGTCGCCGCATATGACAACGGCAAGGGGCGCCCCTTTGAGAAACTGGGAACCGTGCTCTTTTGACCGGGCAAGCGCAGAGATGGTTTCGGGATCATCTACAAAGATGAATGTCCAGGGATTGGTCCCACGGGACGAGGGGCAGCGGAGGAGCGCCTCCTTCAGCGCTTCAAGGTGTTCTCCCTCAATCGCCCTGTCCTTATACTTCCTGATGCTCCGCCGGGTGCGTAAAATATTGATCATAGCCGCCCTCCCGAAATGTTTAAACTTTTTGATTATATGTATTTTATATATCGAATTGAATAAAAATAAAAGAGGGGAAAATGAGACGGCCTTGCGCGCGTGATCGATAAATGCATTGAAAACCGTATTCGATTGTTGAAAAATACAGACAAGAGATCATCAGAACTAGGAGGTTTTTAACATCAATGAAAGGATTGCTCCCCGGCTATAAGAAGTGCTTTTTTTGCGGACCGGCAACAGGCGGGCTTGCCCTCGAGCTCCAGCATGCAGACGGGGCCGTATTTTGCGAATTTACCGCAGATCAGAAATATCAGGGCTACGATGGGGTGATGCACGGAGGCATTGTTGCAGGAATCCTTGACGAGGTTATGTGGTGGGTGCTGTTCATGGAAACGAAGCTCATAACGGCAACTTCCAAGATCGAGGTCGAGTTCAGAAGGTCGATCATCTGCGGGGAGACATACCGTGCGAAGGGACAGGTGCTTCGTTCGGCTCACGGCACATACATCGTTTCAGGGCTCATAGAGGATGCATCGGGAAACGCCTGTGCAAAGGCGCGCGGCTTTTACCGCAAAACAAAGGGGTTCACTATAGAGGATATTAACAGAGAGCTGGATTTTAGAGGCGTTTCTCCGGAGGTGCGCGCCCTCTTTTAGGGGACGTTGGTATATTCAGAACGACCACGCCAGTCCGG
>DIFC01000009.1:0-6448 GCA_002418945.1 Deltaproteobacteria bacterium UBA5758
GGGTAAAAGAAGCGTTACTAACATGCCACATAGAAAGTAAATAAATTAACGTATCGTTCCTTCGCCTTGCCGGATGGATCGTCAAGGATAAACCCGGATACTCATCCCGATGGAAGACCCAGGATAAAGTTGGATGATACCAGAAAAATATGATGGCAAATAACACATGCAAATAATGCTGGTATATTATGCAATCAGGTGATATACTTTAGTGACAGGAGGCTGCCATGGGGAAAAAGGCAACTTATGTACTTGATGAATCAACGCTGGATCAGGTGAAAGAGGTTGTAGAAAAAGGGTTCTACAGATCGATGAACGCGTTTGTTGAGACCGCTATAAAAGATGAGCTTGAAAAGATCAGAAAGGAACAGCTTCAGGAGGCCATTTTAGAGGCAGGGCAGGACCCGCTTTTTCTCGCGGACATTAAAGATGTCGAGAACGATTTTCATTACGCTGACTTTGAGGAGATACGGTGATGGAATATAAATGGACGATCTTTATGGCTAACCTGAATCCCGTCACGGGCTCGGAGCAGAGGGGTACAAGGCCGGTCATCGTCGTCAGCGACGAAATCTTTAACAGCGTCATGCCGGTGGTAACGGTTTTGCCGGTAACGTCCCTCAAAGAGGGAAGGAAGGTCTACCCCAACGAGGTATTGTTGAACAGAGGGCAGGCAGGCGTAGCGCAGGACTCGATAATACTTGCCCACCAGGTAAGAACAATTGCGAAGGAAAGGCTCTCGAACAAGGTGGGATCTCTTAGTGATGCCGGTACCAGGGAAAAGGTGAAGGGTGCGCTGAAGATCCATTTAAACCTTTGATAATACAGGAGGTATAGTAATGATAATCGAAATATCGCTCATCATATTATTTGTTCTGGTTTTGATCAATATCTGGTTTGCGTACCGGGCCTCAAAAGGGAAGGACGATACGCTGGCCGATGATGTAAGGAAAGGGCTGGACGGGTTCGCGAAAGACCTGGTGAGGATCGAGTCCCTGACAAGGGACGAGTTCGCCAGGAACAGGGAAGAGTTCAATAAAAATTCAAGGGATACACGGGAAGAACTGAGCGGCTCATTCAAGGCATTTGAAGACTCTCTTTTGAACAGGATGGCGGAGATCGCGAACCTCCAGAAGAACCAGCTCGACACATTTTCCGGCCAGCTCAATACCTTGACAAAGACCAACGAAGAGAAGTTTGACAACATGACGAAGGCGATAGAGGGGAAGCTGCTTGCGTTCCAGGAACAGCTCACAACGAGTGCCAGGGAGCACAGGGACGAACTCGGCAGGTCATTGAAGTCCTTCGAAGAGACATTCTCCGCAAATGTCCGGAGCTTCAACGAGCTCCAGAAGCAGAAGTTCGATGAACTGACGGTAAAGCAGACGGAAATGATACAGGCAACGGAACAGAAGCTGGAAAAGATGCGGGATATTATCGAGGCAAAGCTCAAGACCATTCAGGATGACAGCAGCCAGAAGCTGGAAAAGATCCGCGAGACCGTCGATGAGAAGCTGCACAACACCCTTGAAAAACGATTGGGAGAATCCTTCAAGATCGTAAGCGAACGGCTGGAGCTTGTCCATAAGGGGCTGGGAGAGATGCAGGCGCTGGCAACCGGGGTGGGCGACCTGAAAAAGGTCCTGTCGAACGTCAAGACAAAGGGCGTCCTGGGAGAGTTCCAGCTCGAGAACATCCTTGAGCAGATACTCACAGCGGAACAGTATTCCAAAAATCAAAAGACAAAAGAGGGGAGCAACGCCATGGTCGAGTTCGCAGTGAGGCTTCCCGGAAGGGAAGACGGGAATAAGACCGTATGGCTCCCGATCGATGCAAAATTCCCGACGGAAGATTACCAGGCGTTGACGGATGCCTATGACCGCGGCGATATTGGGGCCATAGAAGAGGCAAGGAAATTTCTGGCGAGCAGGATCAAGCTCTCTGCCAGGGATATCCGCGATAAATACCTTGACCCGCCCAATACGACCGATTTTGCCATCATGTTCCTTCCCTTTGAGGGGCTTTACGCCGAGGTTCTGAGGAATATGGAGCTCTTTGAGGTCCTCCAAAGAGAATACAAGGTGGTGATAACGGGGCCTACGACCCTTTCAGCGTTTTTAAACAGCCTTCAGATGGGGTTCAGGACGCTGGCGATTGAGAAAAGGTCCAGCGAGGTCTGGGAGTTGCTTGGCGCCGTGAAGACCGAGTTCGGGAACTTTGGCGCCGTCCTCGATAAGACGCAGAAAAAACTCAGAGAGGCGAGCAACGTCATCGAGCAGGCAGGAGTCAGGTCGCGCGCCATCGAAAGGAAGCTTCGCGAGGTTCAGGCGCTGCCGAAAGAGGAATCGATAAAGTTCCTTGGGGAGGCTGTTGATGAAAGCGTTGAAGAGGATGCGGTCAACCCTCCGGACCGGGACTGATGTATACGGGATCGCCTTTCCTTAAGCCCTTTTCCCGCATAAAGCTTCCTTGATAGCATCCGAACTCCAGATAGCCGGAGCTGCCGATAAGGCACACATAGCTGCCCTCATAGTAACTTTTGTGAATTTCCGCGAATGACATATCGTCGATGCTGACCGTAAAGGGCCTGCCCCGGAAAAATCGTTTCAGGATATTGATGTGGATATTGGTGATCGCGTTCCCGAAGCGGTCGAAGCGCACGACCTCGCCGGCAATGCGGTTGCCTTCAATGACGGGGAATATGTCCGCGAACCGCGCGGCATCGTGGACCATCCTCCCGAAGGCGGACGGGTGGAACCCCGTTGAGAGATGCGCTGCAGCAGGCGCAAAGATATCCCGCCCGTGGAAGGTGGAGCTAATCTCCCTGCGCATGAGATCGGAATTTTCTATTGCATATGCTTCGTAATCGTCCCGGTAAAGAAGGGTGAAGAGTCCATTGTCAGGCCCTATGAAGAAGTGGCTATCCTTTGCGACGATGATGGGGCGCCTTGCGCTCCCCACGGTGGGGTCCACGACACACAGGTGGATCGTGCCGTCCGGGAAATACCGGCAATACTCTTCAATGATAAAGGCGCCCTCCCTGATGTCCTGGGGGTCTATCTCGTGTGTGATGTCCACTATCGTCACGCCGGGGTTGATGGAGAGGATGATCCCCTTCATGATGCCCGCATAGGGGTCTTTCATCCCGAAATCGGTCAGAAGCGTGATGATCTTCATTTCACCGCCTATTCAAAGAGCATCTTGATGTATCTTTTGAACGGTCTTTCAATAATGCCCTTCTCGGTGATGAAGTTGGTGATGAGCTGCGCCGGGGTGATGTCGAACGAATAATACCTTGCCTTCACGTCCTTGACGGTGAGGAGCTGCCTCTTCAGATACTTGACCTCGCTCCCGTCCCGCTGCTCTATGGGGATGTATGTGCCGTTCTCGATGGTGGGATCAAAGGTGGAGACCGGTGCGGCGACGAAGAACGGGATCCTGAAACGGTGCGCCGCCAAGGCTATCATGAAGGTGCCCACCTTGTTCGCCGTGTCGCCGTTTAAGGCTATCCTGTCGGCGCCGGTGATGACCTTGCTGATGCCTTTGTTGGAGGCGAGAAATCCCACGTTGTTATCGGGGATAAGCTCAACGGGGATCCCCTCTTGGAATAATTCCCATACCGTGAGGCGGGCACCCTGGAAATAGGGCCTTGTCTCGGTGGCGATGACCTTGATCTTCTTCCCGGACTCGTGCGCTGCCCGTATGACGCCGAGGGCAGTCCCGTATCCGCCCGTTGCAAGCGCGCCTGCGTTGCAGTGTGTGAGAATAATGTCGCCGTCGTCGATCAGATCGGCTCCGTAGAGGGAGAGCATCCTGTTGTTCTCGATGTCCTCGACGTGGATCGAGATGGCCTCCTGGAGCATGCTGTCGTGTATATCGATGTCGTCGCGGGACCGGCCGTATGCGTCCTTCATCCTCTTCAACGCCCAGAAAAGGTTGACCGCAGTGGGCCTTGCGGCGGCGAGCGCCTCGCATATCCTGTCCATATCCCTGCCGGTGAAGCGCCGTTTTGATCTGATGACCTCGCTGACGCCGAGGACCACGCCATAGGCGGCTACGATCCCGATGAGCGGAGCGCCACGCACCGTCATATTCCTGATAGCCGTAACGACCTCTTTTACGGTCCTGCACCGGATATAGGTCTTCTTGAACGGCAGCTCCCTCTGGTCGAGAAGATACAACGAGCCGTCTTTCCAGTAGATGTGGTCGGTCATGGTAAGCCTTTGAGCCTCTTCAGCATCAGCTCGTTGAGCAGCTTCGGGTTCGCCTTGCCTTTCGTTTCCTTCATGACCTGGCCGACGAAGAACCCTAGCAGCTTCTCTTTGCCTGCCCTGAACTCGGCCACCTCTTTCGGCGAGCGGGCGATGACCTCATCGATGATCCGGACGATGGCGTCCTCATCGGAGATCTGGACCATGCCCTTTTCCGCAACGAGCCGTTTCGGGGAGGCGCCGCTCCTGAAAAGCTCCGGGAAGATGTCTTTTGCTATCTTGGCGCTGATCGTCCCGTCCTTGATGAGGGACAAAAGCTCCGCAAGATGGGCCGGCGACAGGGGCGAATCCTTCGCCGATGCGCTCCCGTCCTTCAATTCCCGGAGGAACTCCGTCATGATCCAGTTGCTTACCGTCTTCGGTTCAGGGAAGAGCCTGATGGCCTCTTCGAAATAATGGGCGAGGTCTTTGTCGGAAACGAGGATCTCCACATCGTACCTTGGCAGGCCGTACTCCTTCATGAACCGCTCCATCTTCTCAACGGGCAGTTCGGGCAGGGAGCGCCTTACCTCTTCTATCCACGCGTCGTCAACAATGAGCGGGAGGAGGTCGGGTTCTGGAAAGTACCGGTAATCGTGGGCCTCTTCCTTGCCGCGCATGGAATAGGTGATGCCTTCATCGACATTGAAAAGCCTTGTCTCCTGGACGACGGAGCCGCCGTTCCTGATGACATCGATCTGCCGTTGTATCTCGTAGTCGAGGGACCGCTCGATGAACTTGAAGGAATTGAGGTTCTTCAGCTCTGCCCTTGTGCCGAACTCCTCTGTGCCCTTTTTCCTTACCGACACATTCGCGTCGCACCTGAAGCTGCCCTCTTCCATGTTCCCGTCGCAGATCTCGAGGTAGACGAGGATGTCCCTGAGCGTCTTGAGGTATTGGACGGCCTCTTCGGGCGTTCTCATGTCGGGCTCGCTGACAATCTCCAGGAGGGGGATGCTTGAGCGGTTGTAGTCAACGAGGCTGTATGAGCTTGTTTCAATGGTCGCTTCATGGACAAGCTTCCCCGCGTCCTCTTCCATGTGTACCCTCTTTATCCTCATCCTCTTCTTGTCGCCGTTGATGAAGACGTCGAGGTAGCCGTTCTCGCAGATAGGCTCCTCGTACTGGGATATCTGGTATCCTTTCGGCAGGTCCGGGTAGTAGTAGTTCTTCCGGGCGAAGATGCTCTTCCGGTTGATGCTGCAATGGAGCGCGATACCGACCCTGATCGCAAAGTCCACGACCTTTTTGTTGAGCACGGGCAGCGCACCCGGCAGCCCCATGCATGTCGGGCAGGTGTGGCTGTTCGGCTCGGCGCCGAATTTCGTGGAGCAGCCGCAGAAGAGCTTGCTGTCCGTCAAAAGATGGGCATGGACCTCAAGGCCCATGACGCCTTCATGTTCGCCATAATCCATACATACCTCAATTTCTGGGGCTCACGTCGCCCCCTCCACGCGACCCACCCACCGGGTGGGTGCCCCAGTCCGTGGAGCCTCCCCCTCGCGCTCGTGAACTCGCTACAAAATATAAGGGCTCGGGGTTTGTCCCCTCCAGTATCGGGCATCCAGTACAGAGCTCCAGGTTATCAGAAAATATACAACAATAACCATGCCTTTTCAAAAGAATTGTCGAGAGGCGGTCAAATAGGTTATAGGTAATATGCTGGACAAAGGCGCATGTCATGAGCGGGCTACCCCTATGAAACACAAAAAGAAAAAAGGCATTACCGGCAGGCTTGTCAAAGCCATCTTTTTTATCGGGCTTCTAGCGGCGATAGGCTTTGTGGGGTTCTACTTCTTCTATCCCGATGTGGCGAAGCTGAAAAAGCAGAACCCGGCCGAGACCTCTTTCATGGAATACCGGGAGCAGGAATGGAAGCAAAAAGGCAAGAAGATCAGGATACAGAAAAAGTGGGTCCCGCTCAGGGACATGTCGCCATACCTCGTCAAGGCGGTGATCATCGCAGAGGACGACAAGTTCTGGTCGCACCATGGTTTTGATCTCGACGCGATCCAGAAGGCGCTGGAAAAGAACATCGAGAAGGGGAAGTTCAGGTTTGGGGGGAGCACGATCAGCCAGCAGCTCACGAAAAATCTCTACCTTACGCCCGACAAGAACCCGTTACGGAAGCTGAAAGAGGCGATCATCACCTGGAGGATCGAACGAACCCTGTCGAAGAGAAGGATACTAGAGCTCTA
>DIFC01000009.1:6491-8447 GCA_002418945.1 Deltaproteobacteria bacterium UBA5758
CGGCTTCCCTCCTGACGGCACAGGAGGCGGCCAAGCTTGTGGTCATACTGCCGAACCCGAGAAAGTATCGGCTGGACGGCTCCTCGCAGTATGTGGAGAAGAGGGCGCAGATCATCTACGACATCATGGTGAGGCGGGGGATCGTAGTTCCTGAATACGATGAAGTGCTGCAGCAGAAGGAGGACGGGGAGAGCCCACCGGTCGCCAGATGATTGGATATTAAGGGTGATTGATTTTTTATCATGCCGGGAAAGGCTTGATTTGACATGTTAATCAGGCCCTTATGATTATTTCCAGGTGGGTGCCCTTGCCTACCTCTGAGGTGATGTGAAATTCATCTGAAAAGCGTTTTATATTCGCCAAGCCCATGCCGGCACCAAAGCCCATGTGCACGATCTTGGGTGTAGCCGTTGAATAGCCTTCTTTCATGGCCAGTTCGATATCCGCTATGCCCTGGCCTTCGTCTGTTGCTTCGATATTTATTTGCTTGGGCGTTACGCGCAGGACGATCTTGCCGCGCTCCGCGTAAGAGCAGATATTTATTTCAGCTTCGTAGGTGACGATAGCTGCCCGCCGCACAACCTCTTTGGGAAATTTCATCTTTTGCAGCAGGGTTTTGACCTGCCTGGAGACGTGCCCGGCGTTTTCAAAAGTTTTTCCTTCTACGAGAAAAGAGTTCTCATAGGCCACGGTTTCATGAGAAGTCACGTTTCTCGCCGACCCTTTCTACACAGCCAACAATTCCATGTGAATATAACCTGCCGGCAGTTTCAAAGAGGATATATCGTGTTCCGAGAAGAGGGATCTTCAACTCTTCTGCAAGGAGGATCGTTTCAATTAAAGGGCGCTTACCACGAACTATGATAATGGCTGCAATATCAAGCACATCTGATGTTCGGACAACCTGAGGGTTCGTGAGGCCCGTCAAAAGCAAGCTCCCTGCCTTGGCAAATGCTAGGACATCGCTCATCAGATCTGCGCCGAAGGCGGTCTTCACCTCCATGTCCAATTGGTCGTGGCCGACAAATACCTCCGCTTCAAGTATCTCTTTTACCTCGCGTAGTTTCACTATGTTCTCCTTGGTTCATTTAATTCATTCAATAAATATAATATGTTAAAAACAAGGGCATAATCAACCATAAATTGATCAGCCTACGGGTGATAAGCATGAGGTTCTGGATACTTGAATCAGGTTTGCTATGCGCTGTTTTTAAAGCGGTACGTCTTCTTCATCCTTTTCAGAAGGGAAATCCTCCTCGATCTCTGTACGTGGACCTGCGGAGGTCCGACGGTCGTCCCTCTCCCCGATGATCACCTTCATGGTATTGGCAACGATCTCAACGATCTTTCGCTTGTTGCCATCCCTGCCTTCAAATTCACGGGATTGGATCTTCCCTTCTATGTAGACAAGGTTCCCCTTCTTCAGCTGCTCTGCCCTGTCGGCGAGGTTTCTCCATGCGACGATCCTGTGCCACTCGGTCTTTTCCTGCCAGCCGCCGCTTCCTTTATCCCTCCATGCCTCTGTGGTGGCGATATTGAAGGTAGCGACAGGGGCACCGTCTGTGGTATAGCGCATCTCCGGGTCGGCCCCGAGTCTTCCGATGAGAATTACCTTATTTAGACTTGCCATCTTTATCCCCCTTGTCTTCTCGGAAAAATTTCCTTGGTTTATGGAGCAATGATAACCTTACAATATAGTATGTCTTGCCAAATGTCAACGTCGATGAATGCCAGTACATTCGCTACCGACACCCCGCTGTCAGACTTACCTATATGGTTATCATATCGATTATATTCTTTTAATTACGGCAGCGAAACAAAAATGTGTCCGATTCACCATTGTAAGTGACGAACCTGACCAGACAGACCAGACAGACCAAACAGACTAAATAGACCAAATAGACTAAACAGACCAGACTATCGTGTAAGCGGGTAGTGTAAACTCTTTTGTGTAAA
>DIFC01000068.1 GCA_002418945.1 Deltaproteobacteria bacterium UBA5758
TTCTTCTCGGTCTTTTTGTCATCTGACTGCTCCTTTCTTTTCTTATTATAGAGCAGTAAAACCACTTATGTCACTGTCTGAAATTATTGTACCAGCTCTATGACTCTTTTCTGTGAGGAGAGAGAAACGCAGCGTCAGTTTCCCCCTCACCCTGACCCTCTCCCGCAGGGGGAGAGGGAAACTGCAGGGATTCTCTCCCGCAAGGGGAGAGGGAATGTTGTTGGTACAAACTGGTAACATAGTTTACAAAACAGACCGGATACATGGTTTACACTTTACTCCAAGGGGAGAGGGGATAAGGGTTCCGTGCGTAACGCGGCATGTGTAATTGTTTTGGTGAACGTTGAATTTAGAACGTTGAACAGATTTTCGCGATCAAACGTCGTCGGGCATCTCTTTGAGCTGTGCGAGGGAGAAGACGGGGCCGTCCTTGCAGACGTACTTTGACCCGATGTTGCACCTTCCGCAAAGGCCGATGCCGCACTTCATCCTCTTCTCCAGGGTCGTGATGATGTCCTCGTCCCTGAACTTAAGCTGCGCCAGCCCCTCGAGGACGAATTTGATCATGATCGGAGGGCCGCAGGTGATGGCCACCGTATCGTCAGGCTTCGGCGCCACTTCCTTGAGGACCGTGGGCACAAAGCCCGTCCGCTTGGTCCACCCGGGGTATTCATTATCCACGGTAAGGATGAGGTTAACGTCTGACCTCTCCTCCCATTCCTTGAGCTCGTCCTTGTAGCAGAGGTCGGGCGGGGTCCTTGACCCGTAGATTATTGTTATATCCTTGTAGTCGGAGCGGTTGTCGAGCATGAAGAGGATCAGCGTCCGTAGCGGCGCGAGGCCTATCCCGCCGCCGATAAAAAGGATGTTCCTCCCTTTCATCTCCTCATAAGGGAACCAGTTGCCGAGTGGCGCCCGTATGCCTACCTGGTCGCCGGGATAGAGGTTGTGGATGGCTGCCGTGACCTCCCCTGCCTTCATGACGCTGAACTGGAGATACTCCATCCTCGTCGGAGGCGAATTGATGACGAAGGTAGACTCGCCGGCGCCGAAGACCGAAAGCTGGCCGACCTGGCCAGGCTGGAATGTGAAGCCCTTCATCTTCTCCGGGTCATTGAACACTACCTGGAAAGACTTGATGTTCGGCGTCTCTTCGATAACGCGCAGTACCGTTGCCAGTTCCGGCAGGTATGGGTTCTTTATATCAGTCATTTTTCGCACTCCCTGCCGGCTGCTGCTCCTTCTTCCCGCCTCCTCCAAGATCGTTCACAATCTCGCTGATATCCACGGAAACAGGGCAGTACCTGATGCATCTTCCGCAGCCGCAGCAGGCTATTGCTCCTTCATATTTCTCCGGATAGTAGACGAACTTGTGCCCTACCCGGTTCTTGAACCGCTGAAATTTCGTGGGCCTCGGGTTGTGGGTGCTTGCCTCGAGGGTAAAGTGAAAGAACATGCAGGCGTCCCAGCTCCGTATCCTCTCGCCTTTGCCGTAGACCTGCTCGTCGGTTATGTTGAAGCAATAGCAGGTGGGGCAGAGATAGGTGCAGGCGCCGCAGCTTACACATTTGCTTAAGGCCTGTTCCCAGAACGGATCGGCATCGAAAAGCTCCGGGGATATGTTCGGCATCCCCCCTGCGAAGGGGTTCTTCACTGCCTCGTGGGCCTTTTGCTGGGCCTGCTGAGCATCTTTGAGGCGTGTGCTGCCGTCTTCTACCATCGGCTTATTGAGGATCGCCTTCCCCTTCTCCGTGACGGGCTCGACAATATAGCCGCCTGCGATCTCCGTCAGCATCGCGTCTGTGCCTTCCTTGCCCGCGGGGCTGCCGCCGACGCCTACGCAGAAACATCCGGGAAAAGGGGCCGCGCAGCTCAGCGTAACGACAAGCGTGTTCTCGCGCCGCTTCTTGTAATAGGGGTCGGGCGTATCGGTATCGATGAACACCCGGTCGTAGATGACAAAGCCCCTTGCGTCACAGGGCCGCGCGCCGAAGATGACCGTGCCCGGCGCATCGATATCGACTTTCAGTTCGACGGACATCTTCTGATGGTCCTCGGGATCTTTTTTGTGCTCGAATGAAAAGAGCGTCTCGCTCTGAGGGTAAATGATCGACTTCGGAGGGGTATTCGCGGGCCTTTCGAGGCACAGCTCCCGATCTTCGCTGAAGGGCCTGAAAACTACGGTCTCCCCTTCAAGGCAGGGTACGTGGACGATGGCGTCCTTCGCGAGCTCCCTGATGAAGTCCTTTACCTTTTCCTTGGGCAGGTAACCTGTATCCGGCATTAGAGTTTGTGCTCCTTGATCTTCACTTCATCGACGTTAAAGGTGAACATGGGCGGCTTATCATCGGGGTTGACCCCGGTCTCGTAATTGAAGAGCTCCTTCATCTCGGCGTTGATCTTCTTCTTCATCTTCGAAACGGGGATATCCATTGGGCAGACCCTGTCACATTCGCCGCATTCCACGCAGCGCCCGGCAAGGTGCAGGGCATGGATCATGTGGAACATGAACTTTTCCTGCAGGGAAAGCTTCTGGCTGATCCAGTGCGGCTCGCGCGTCTCGGCAATGCAGCTGTCCTGGCATACGCACATGGGGCAGGCGTTCCTGCAGGCGTAGCAGCGGATGCAGCGGTCGAGCTCCTTCTCCCAGTAGGCCTTTCTCTCTTCCAGCGTTTTCGCGTCGAATTCACGGATGTCCTGGTAGACGCTTTCCTTCGGTTTGTCCGATGTGATCGGGTCGCCGGCCAGGTGATCGTAAACAAGCGGCGTCGGGTACTGGCAGGTCCTGCATTTATCAGGACATACGTCGGCTATCGCCAGCGTCTTTTCCCCTTTCGGCGTCCTTACCGTGATGCTGCCGCTGCCGTCAAAAGAGGCATCGAGAACGGCCTCGTGCCCTATCTCTTTGAGGATCTTCTTTACGCTTACGACCCCGGTGCATGGTATCCCTATGATAACGACCTTTTCCCGGTCGATGAGGCCTTCCTGCATATACTGCACGATCGTCCTGCTGTCGCAGCCTTTCACCACGATGCCGACCTTCTTCTTCATTGACGGCAGGTAGCTTGCCAGGTTCTGCGCGCACAGCGGGCTCCAGATGACCTTGTCTATCTGTTCAGGGCTGCTTACGAAGCAGGGTGTTGCGTGAATGGCATCGAAGCCGCCCTGCCAGCAGATCACCGTTTCTACATCCGGCAGCACCTTCGCGATCGCCTCTTTCACTTTCTCCGTACTCAACCTTCATTCTCCTTCTTTGCATGCAGGGGCCCAAGCTGGTGAAGCCTGTTCGTGAAGCCCGCGACCACCTGCTGCCACTTCTGCCCTTCCGATGCGGAAACCCATGTATAGTGGAATCTTCTTTCATCGATGCCGATGAAAGGGAGAAGCCTTTTCAGCATCTCAAGCCTTCTGCGCGCATAGAAATTGCCGTCCGTGTAATGGCAATCTCTGGGATGGCACCCCGAGACGAGGACGCCGTCCGCGCCGGTTAGGAGCGCCTTCACAACGAAGAGCGGGTCCACCCTGCCCGAGCAGGGCACCCTGATGATGCGCAGGTCAGTGGGCTGCTTGAATCGCGCTACGCCGGCCGTATCCGCCCCTCCGTAGGAACACCAGTTGCACAGGAAGCCTACGACCCGAAGTTCCTTTTCGGCTACGACTGACATATGGCATTAACCTCCGCTAAGAGCTGGTTGTCGGTAAAATGCTGCAACTGGATCGCGCCGCAGGGGCAGGTGGACGTGCAGACGCCGCACCCGGCACAGACCGTCTCGATGACCTTGGCGACCTTCTTGCCGCTCCTGAGCACTTCTTCCTTGATGGCCTGGAATGGACAGGTCTTGACGCACTTCAGGCATCCGACGCAGGCGTTGATGTTGACCTGTGCGATCGCCGGGTCGGATTCGAGCATGTCCTTTGAGAAAAGCGACAATACTTTGCTCGCCGCAGCGCTCCCCTGTCCTACCGATGCGGGGATGTCCTTCGGCCCCTGGCATGCGCCTGCGAGGAAAACACCGGACGTGTTCGTTTCAACGGGCCTTAGCTTTGGGTGGCTTTCAACGTAGAAGCCGAACGTATCGTAGGAGATGTGGAGCTTCTCTGCCATATTCGCAGCGCCCGGCGCCGAAATTACCGCTGTTGCGAGGACAACGAGGTCTGCCTCTATCTCAACCTGTGTGCCGAGAAGCGTATCAGCCCCTCTCACCACCATCTTCTTTCCCTTCGGATAGATCCGCGAGACGCGGCCCCGGATATATTTCACGCCGTAGTCTTCCTGGGCCCTTCTTGTGAACTCATCGTATCCCTTTCCGGGGGAGCGTATATCCATATAGAACACGTAGGACTGCGAGTCGGGTACGTGGTCCTTTGTGAGGATCGCCTGCTTTGCTATGTACATGCAGCAAAAGTTCGAGCAATAAGGCACCCCGAGCGACTTGTCCCTCGAACCGGCGCAGGAGACAAATACGACCGTCTTCGGCTCGGTCTGGTCCGACGGCCGCAGGATGTGGCCTGATGTGGGACCTGAGGCATTAAGGATCCGCTCGTACTGGATGCCGGTGATCACGTCAGGATAGCGCCCGGCGCCGTACTCTGGGAACTTGTCGAGATCGAAAAGCCCGTACCCGGTCGCAACGACGATGGCGCCGATGTCCTCGGTGACGATCTCGTCCTCCATCTCATAATTGATCGCGCCCGTGGGGCATATCTTTGCGCAGACGCCGCATTTCCCTTTTGTGAACTGCCTGCAGAACGTGGGGTCGATCTTTGCCTTCTTGGGGATAGCCTGCGGGAAGGGTATGTTGATCGCCCGCGTGGGGGCAACGCCGAAATTAAAGTGGTCGTAGGCGTTCCTGGTAGGGCACTTCTCCATGCACGCGCCGCAGCCCGTGCATTTCGTCCAGTCCACGTAGGTCGCCTTCTTCCGTATCTTGACCTGGTAGTTGCCGACGTAGCCTTTTATCTCCTCGATCTCCGAATAGGCATAGAGCTTGATCTTCTCATGCTGAGCCACATCGACCATCTTTGGCCCGAGGATGCATATGGAGCAGTCTATGGTGGGGAACGTCTTGTCGAGGCGCGCCATCATCCCGCCGATGCTGGGGCTCTTCTCCACAAGGACGACGTCCAGCCCGCCGTCGGCGCAGTCAAGCGCCGCCTGCATCCCGGCAACCCCGCCGCCGATGACCATGACGCGCTTGTTGACCTTGAATGACGACGAGTAGAGCGGCTTATCGTTCATCACCTTGGCAACGGCCATTTTCACGGCCTCGATCGCCTTATTGGTGTTCAGTTCCTTGTCTTCCCCGATCCACGAGATATGCTCCCTGATGTTGGCCATCTCAAAGAAATACCGGTTCAGGCCCGCCTTTTCGACAGTCTTCCTGAAGGTGTTCTCGTGCATCCTCGGCGAGCATGCGGCGACAACGACCCTGTCGAGGTTCTCTTTCTGGATCGCCTGTTTGATCTCTTCCTGCCCCGGCTCAGAGCAGGTGTACATGTAGTTCGTGGCGTAGACGACGCCCGGCAGCTTTCTCGTTTCCGCGGCCACCTTTGCCACGTCCACCGTACCGGCAATATTGTTACCGCAATGGCAGATAAAGACACCAACGCGCATAGATCAGCTCTCCTCCGTCTTTGCCGCTTCTTTTGCCTCTTTTGCCTTCGGGGCCTTTTTGGCTTGAGCGGCCTCAGCCTCTTTCATCTTCCGGTATTCTTCTATGGGCATCCTCGACCGTATCAGGTGGTCGGCGCTGACTACGAGCATATCCATCCCCAGCTCCTCCGGGGAAAAACCGTACGCCAGCCCCATGATCTGCGTAAAATAGAGGATGGGGATGTTGAACGATGCGCCCATCGCACGGTTCACCTGCTCCTGCCGGAGGTCAAGGTTCTGCTGGCATAGCGGGCATGCAACGGCGATGCAGTTCGCCCCCGCATCGATGGCCATGGAGAGGACCTTATGGGTCAGCTCGTTCACCATCGCCCTCTTGGGGACGCCGAAGGCGGCGCCGCAGCACTCGGTCTTGAAGGCATAGTCCCTTACCTCCACGCCGAGGGCGGAGATCACCCTGTCCATCGCGATGGGGTTCTCCGGATCGTCGAACTGGGCTATGTCCGGCGGCCTGTTTAAGATGCAGCCGTAATATGGCACAACCTTCAGGTCCGGGAACGCGTAGGTCACCCTGTCGGCGATCGCATCAAGCCCGATGTCTTCATATATGACCTGCAATGACGATTTCGATATAACGTTCCCCTCATAAGGCTCATCAAGGAGCGCATTCACCTCGTTCTTGAACGATTCATCGCCGGTCATCCCGAGGTGCGCCTTTTTCAGCACCATCAGGCATGACGGACAGGGGGTCGTCAGCGTATGGACGTTCATCTTCTCCACGATCGCGAGGTTCCTTGCTGCAAGGGCTGCGGCAAAGACGTGGTCAACGGTATGTGCAGGGGTTGAGCCGCAGCAGCTCCAGTCATGAGGCTCAGTCAGGGTGGCCCCCAGCGCCTTCATGACAAGCCGCAGCGACATATCATACTCCTTTGCCGTTCCTTCGAGTGAACAGCCGCTGTAATAGGCGTATTCTTTATCAGCCATGTCTTTTAGCCCTTTTCTGGAAACGCTCAAAGATCTGGGCGACCTTGTCGGCCCCTTTTATCTTTTTCGGGAAGAAGTGGATCTTTCCCTTTGTCAACACCTTTGGCCCCAGGTCCGCATCGGCAAAAAGATGCCCCGACCTCAGGTTATACATGAGGAGCGTGCCCATCTCGTAGATGCGGCCGAACTGCTTCACGGAATCAAGGAAAGAATCATAGAAAAGCTTGATGTCCTTTTCGGAGACCCTGTTCTCCCGCCGCGCGATGATCCTTAATGTATCCATTATGTGCGCAACATCTATCTCGCAGGGGCATCTCGTCGTGCAGGTTTCGCAGGTCGCGCAGAGCCATATCGCCTTCGAATTGAGGACGATGTCTTTCTGGCCTGCCTGAAGGAGGCGCATAACCATGCTCACGGGGTAATCGAAATAATTTGTATAGGGACAGCCCGCGGTGCAGTTGCCGCATTGATAACAGAGCGAAATGTTCTGTCCGCTCTCTTTCTGGACCTGCTCAATGAATTCCCAATCAGTCTTTTCGCTTAGATTTATTGTGTCCATTTTTATATTCACAGAAATAATCTGAAAGCGCACTCATGTTTATCATAATTTAAATAATGTTGTCAACAATCATCGATAAAATTTTTGTTCACTATGGAGAACGATCATGAGCGCATGGTTTATGGCTCATGGCTCATAGCTCATAGCTCGCGGTTCATGGGAAAGAATACCAGGAACCGGCAAGTTTTTATTCAGTTATGATAAATCGCCGATTCCCTTCCATCTTGCGAAGAGAGAATTGTCTATCCCGAGGAGATCGAGAATCTTTCCCGTGGTATGGTTCAGCAGGTCTTCTATGGTACGGGGCGCATGGTAGAACGCGGGGATAGGCGGCAGGATGACGCCGCCTAAGTCGGCGACTTTGCTCATCAGCTCAAGGTGGCCTTTGTGAAGCGGCGTTTCCCGCACCACAAGGATCAGTCTCCGCCTTTCTTTCAGGACGACGTCGGCAGCCCTCACAATAAGGTTGTCATTATAGGAGTGGGCTATGCCGGAAAGCGTTTTCATCGTGCAGGGCGCCACGACCATTCCATCGGTCTTGAAAGACCCGCTCGATATAGAGGACGCCATGTTCTTTACATCGTGAACCTGGGAGGCAAGCCTTTCCACATCGTCGACCGCATAATCCGTTTCAATAAGTATGTTTTTCTTCCCTGCGTCAGAGAGGATGAGGTGCGTTTCGACCTCTGCGTTTTTCAGCGCCTCGAGCAGCCTGATGCCATAGATGAGGCCTGTCGCGCCCGTGATGCCGACGATAATACGCCTCATCTTTTTGATACCTCAACGATGATCCTTTTAGTGATCTTCCTGCATATATCGACAATAAGCTCGATGTCTGTCTTTTTCAATTCGTCCCAGTGAATGCCGGCAGTGACCACCACCCTTTTGTTTAATGCCCCTGAAAGCCCCTCCGACATTGTCTTCGCCACCACGTCTTCCTTATGGCCTACATAGGTAAAGACCGAACTCGTCGAGCTGATCTTTTGCGAGTCCTTGATGCTGGGCCTCGGCTGAGCAAGGGCCACAGCGCCGATATGGGCGCGCCCTCCCGTGAGAACTACAAGGATATCGCTGCCTACCAGCATCGTGTGCGCCGATACCTCAAAAGATGCCTTCTTCTCTGAAAGGTCAAAAAAATCCATAGCGCTATTCTATCTTTTTGACGGTTTCTTGTCCAACCTTTTTATCATCCCGTCGAGGATATCCACTGCACGCACCGCAAACGCCTCATCGCTTATGTGGGCATCCATCTCCTCAACAGGGACATCCGGCCTGAGGACCCTTTTCAACCGGCCAACGAAAACCCTATCGGTATCCGGATCAAAGAGCTCCTTTCCGGGCTTATCGGCCTCTGACCATCCCCTTTCGGGAATGAGCACATGAGCCGGCCCCCGTGACCGGTTGAGCTTCTCCCCGATTATCTCCGCAAACTTTACCATTTCCTCCTTTTCCATCCGAACGCAAAAACGCGTGTCGTGGCTGTGAATCCTTCTTCCCTTCAAGGTTTCCGGCATTGGGTAATAGGGGCTGAAGACGGCGTTATCGAGGCCTCCCGGCGCAAGAACAAGCGGTACGCCCATCTCTCCCGCCATCTCAAATCTTTTTTCGCCAATGCCCCGGCAGTATCCTCCGTACATCTCGTCCGCCAATTCGTGGGGAGTAAAGTCAAGTACGCCGACGAGCAACCCCTGTCCGACCATCTCTTCCATTGCCATTCCACCGACGCCATTGGCATGAAACCCGATCATCTCGTATCCTTTTTCTTTGAGGAGCGGTTCTGCGTTCAGCGCGCAGGCAGAATTTACGCCGTAGGCCGTGACTCCCACCATGGGCTTCCCTTGTTTGACGGCTGTTCCCGCATTTATCATCCCGCATGCGGCGTGGGCCGCCTGGGCGAGGATATGGCGGATGAATTCGTTGGAACCCAGGATATCAGCCACAGAATGGAACATGACGATGTCTTTCGTGCCCACGTACTCCCTGACATCGCGGGATGAGACGGTTGAAACTACAACCTTGGGAAGGCCGAACGGCAGAGATCGCATTATTGATGTCACAATTGCAGTGCCGGTCCCGCCGCCCATACCGAAAACACCCTGTAGCCTCCCCTCATCGAACAGGCGTTTCGCCAGTATAGCTCCGCCCTTCTGCATGGCTGCAACGGCGCCGGCACGGTCTTTTTTCGCAATGATCCTTTCAAGGTCATCTCCTGCGGCAGACGCTACATCCCTGCTTGTAATGTCGGGGTCTGCGAGCGGCCTTCCCAGGGTCCCTGTATCCATGAGCACGGGCTGGACACCGAGGCTCCGCGCAGACTCGCGTATGTATTCCGCTTCCCTTCCCTTGGTATCAAGTGTTGTGATGATGAGCAGATATTTTTTCATAACAATTTCCTGTCTTCCCCCTCACCCTGCCCTCTCCCGCCAAGGGAGAGGGGATATTGTTGCTATGACATTCTCTCGCCAGGGGAGAGGGGAACCGTAGATGACCCTCTCCAGCCAGAGGAGAGGGAACTGTGTCGCCCCGCAGTAAGCTGCGGGGAATCATCCGGACTAAATTATAAAAACGTGCCCTTGTTTTGAACATTGGATGTTCAAATTCTAATATTACGTAGAAAATAGCGTATCCCGTATACATCATGAGAGCATCGGTATCGGGCTTTCCGTAGCAAACCGTCGTGAGGCGAGGAAGCTCGGTCTTTTGCCGTCAGACAAAAGTTCCGAAGCCGAACGCGAGCGAATGCAGCCGCAGGAGCGGAATGAGCGTGTTTGCGGGGAAAGTCCGATATTGATGCTCGTCCTTATGGAAGATCCGGGATGCATCAATTCCATACTTCGAGAGTGCCGCGCGATGTGAGGCATGGGTAATTGTTTAGCCCTTCGTGCCTGCATTCACATCTTCAGCTTCACGGGCGTTGTTGCCCTTTCGAAAAAAAGCTCCATACCGCTTTTCTTGCCCAGGACAGGCTCCCTCTTCTTCTTTCCCCACACGCTCTCGGGACGGGCCTGCACGAGAAAGATGCTTTCCGGGAAGGGGAGGCTCCTCGAGATGGACCACTCTATATCCTGGGGGCACCCGAAGTGCGCTTCGACCTTTTTCGCGAGCCTCGTGAGCTCAAGTACCTCTTTATCTTCAAGACACTGTCTTTTCCTTTGGTCCGGGGGCAGCTCTACATATTCCATCTCTTTTGTCTCAGGGTTGTAGACAAACTCATTCCCTTTGTCGGAGATGACCTTCTCGTCTATCTCAAAAGTGATCTTATCGACGAGATACCTGTCGGGCGTCACATTTCCGGAAACGACCGCCTCGCCATAGCCAAAGCTTCCTTCGATGGCCACCTTTGACTCGTCACCGTTCACAGGGTTGACGGTAAACATCACCCCCGCCGCCTTCGCGTCTACCATGGTCAGCACCGCCACCCCTATGGGGTCATAGTGAAGCGGCAGGTTGAGCCGCGCCCTGGCGATGACGGAACGGGTGTTGAACGTGCTCGACCATACCCTTATCACGTTGAATACCACATCACCCTCACCGCACACGTTCAGGTACGTCTCATACTGGCCCGGGTGGCTCATCGGCCCGGCCGAGCGCGTCGCCACATATATATTTTCACAGCCTGCGATCCTGCACATCTCTGTGTAGTATTCTTTTATGGTCTTTTCCATGTCTGGCGGCATCTTGACCGATTCGATCAGAGCCCTCATCCTGTTCGACGCCTCTTCGTATTTCAAAGTGTCGGCGACGTTGTTCGGGTCTGCGTGGAAGTCGTCCAGAAATTTTAATAAAAGGTCTGTGGCCTCTGTCTCTTTCATGAATCGCGAGTACGCCTCCACGCCGAGGGCAAAACCAGGCGGTACGTGAAACCCTGCCTTTGTTAGTTCTCCAAGGTTGGCGCACTTCTTTCCGACAACATTGTTATCCTCCTGCCCAACCTCTTTTAGCCAGTAGATCCATTTCTCTGCCATTTTGATTCCCCCTTTTTGCTTCACCCCTCTTTGCTTCGAAAGAGGTTGGGCGTGCTCCAGCGGCGCGCCCAACCCGCTTCTATTTTCTAAGCCTATACCCTCTTGACGATCGTGACAACACCCGTGCTACCGTCGACCTTGATAATATCGCCCGTTTTTATCACCGATGTAGCGATCCCCGTACCGGTCACGGATGGCAGTCCATACTCCCTGGAGACAATGGCGGCATGGGAGGTAAGCCCCCCGATGTCCGTCACGGCCGCCTTTATCTTTGTAAAGACCGGGGCCCATGAAGGGTTTGTGCAGGGGGCAACCATGATCTCCCCTGCCTGAAGCTTCACAACATCTTCAAGGAGCTTGAGCACCCTTGCAGGGCCTTCGGCAACCCCTGCTGAGGACGCAAAACCCTTGATCTCGGTAACGTCCTTGGACTCCACTTCAGAGCCCTTTAGCCAGTCGGCCACTTTATCTGTGGTGACGCCCCAGAGCATGACGGTGAACGGCTCGGATACCTCTTCCGGAGGCACGCCAAGCCCCGGCACCGCCATCCATTTCCTGGCCGCTTCGAGTATCTTCTCCCTCTTTGCGGCCTTTTCCATCCAGAACTTACCCCTTGTGGGGGCCCCTACTCCCAAAGCCCATGCAGTTGCAAGATCTTCGAGGAGCATGGGCACTTCAAACCTGTTGAAGAGGAATATATCGTCCGTTTTCTTCAGCACGTTGTTTTTAACAAGGATATCACCGAATTCCCTGATCTTTTCAAACCAGATCGTATGGAGCCAGTGCTCTACCCAGAAAAGGTGGTCTTCCGCGTACCGGTAGATCGTCCTCACGACCTTGTAGGCGTCCTCAAAGGATTTCCGGTCCTCGTCGGTCTTTATGAGGGCCTTGTACTCGCTGACAATCCTGTCCCTCTCTTCGCTGATCGCCGTTAGGGACCTCTCGATCTTCTCTCCCTTTTCGAGCCTCTGGACATAGCTCTGCATATAGCTGAAAGGCACATCCATCTTGTTCGTCCAGCTTCCCTCGAAGTGATACCAGCCGCTTCCGCAGGACACGAAGAACCAGGGGTTCTTGATCCGATCAATCTCTTCAAGCCATACCCTGCCGGCATCGATGGCCCGTAATTCCTCCATCTTCTTCTCGGCAGAAATGTTCTTCTTCAGGATCTCGGCCACAGGCGGCTGTCCAATCGCCAGCCTGCTCAATCTGCACAGCTCCTCCTCAGGCCGGAACATGGATACCTCAGCGCCGGCTACCATCTTCCCGATGGTGCTCTCTTTTATGCCGGGGAACAGCTTTCGCGCCGTATCCACGAACATGAGGTAGCCAAGATAGGCGAGGTTCAGGTATTCGAAGTGGTACTGCCAGGCCTTGAATATCTGGCTTATGATGGTGTTGAAGGCCTCTATGATCTCGTATGCCTGGGTATAGCCCCTCGGCGCGGGGAAGATCTCTGAATCGGGCACGTATTTGTCAAATTCCTTTGGTATTTTGAGCGCCTCCATCTCCCTTCCCAGGGCCTGGAACTTGTTAAGCCACTTGTCCCACAGGTCATCGTAGTTCTCAAAGACATAAAACACCCGTTTCTGAAAGTGCTCCGCCTTCTCCCCGATCACCTCGGGGGGAGGCGGCTCCACCGCCGTGATATACATGTAGCACCCCAGCATCCTCTGGGCAACGCCCTGTGCCGGCGGGATACAGAACACCCGTGTGGTGAACTGGGAAAGCGATATCTGCCATGCCTCCTGGAAGATATCGTCAAGCGGATACATGGGCTCAGGGGCATGGATCTTGTCCTGATACCAGAAATGCTTGTTCTCCCATGCTTCTCTGTCCTTGCTGAATAGGCGCTGGGGCGGGTACATCTCTTCCCAGCCTTCGAGCTCCGGTGGCAGTACTACCTCTGACGCGTACGGAAACTTTTTTGCTTCTCCCATAATAACCCCCTTTTTTTTTGATTGTATCGTAAAAGAATTCACCTCCCTTCAATTACGAGTCATTCTGTTACGATCAGGTCATGTTATAATTCCCCCTTTTAAACCTTAAACCATCGCGGTTCATCAAACCGCTCGGTACAGCGGATGATCCTGCTCATATAGCTGGTCACATATTCGTTTTTGAGCTTCAGCGATATTGTTCTGAAATTCTCATTCGCGAGGAGCCTCCCGATGTCTATGGGGTTGGAGAAGGTAAACTCTGCGATGATCTCGCTGAACCCCCCGAGGACAACGTTCCAGCCGCCCGTTAATTTGACGTAATCGATCTTTTCCATCGTCGGGATATATTCGTTGATAATAAATTCCGCATAGGCCTTTTTTACCCCTGGCCTGAGATCGTAATACTGGTTGAACTTCCACACGCCCTTCTGGATCGCGTACTTCCCCTTCTGGGCAGCACCCGTTGGTTCCAGGACATATCTCCGCAAATTGTAGACGTATTTTCTCAACTCCTTCGCAAGGTTCTTGAACGTCTTATCGGTAAGGGCCTTCAGAAGCTCGCCCATCTCGTTGACGCTATGGACCGCGATGACCCGCGGTCCAAAGCCAACCTCTACATAAAAACCACCTACGGAAATGATCCCGATGCCCGTAGTCTCCGGTATATACACGTCGGTGATAAACTTCGCGTATTCCTCTTCCTTTCCGTGAATAATATCCCAGTTCTGAATAAGCAGTATGGACATGGGTCTTCCTACTTTTTATCCTTCTCCTGCAGCCCTGTATACAGCCGCTCCGCCGTCACGGGGAGC
>DIFC01000048.1 GCA_002418945.1 Deltaproteobacteria bacterium UBA5758
TAAGATTTAATATGAGGCAATTCGTGCATTCAAATACTATTGACTTTGCATCGGTTTTCCATTACTTTATTGCACATATAACAGCGGGGTGGAGCAGACCGGTAGCTCGTCGGGCTCATAACCCGAAGGTCGGCAGTTCAAATCTGTCCCCCGCAACCAACAACGACGCGGGTTTTGGGGTTTCCCTGAAACCCGTTTTTATGTCCGGTGTCACCAAAGTGTCACCGTTTCTGTCCAAGATCTCAACTGCATCCCGCAAAGATTCTGGAAAATGATGAGAATACCGTATGGTCATGGCCAGCGATTTATGGCCTAAAAGCTTCGAGACCTTGTAAAGGTCCATACCGGCCTGGACCAAACGCGTCGCAAAGGTGTGCCGCAGGTCATGGAACCGTACATCCTCGATCCCGGCCTTTTCCCTGGCCAGTACGAACGGCCTGCGGAGGTTGCTGGCATCGATCTTGGTGTTGTTCTGTGAAACGAAGACATACCCGGACAGGCTCCTTACCTTCTTCTTTTCGTTCAAAAGCCCGAGGAGCGTCTGGTTGAGGGGGATCGTCCGCTTCTCCTTGTTCTTTGTCTTGAGGAACGTGGCGGTCCGTCGTGTGAGGTCCACCTCTGACCATTTGAGCGACAGTATCTCGTCCTGCCTCGCCCCGCTGTTGAGCGCGAAGATGATGATCTTCTGAAGCCATGGGGGCGATGCCTGGAGGAGCTTCTCTTCCTCCTCCCCGGTGAGCCACCGCTCGATCTTGTTGTTCAGCCGTTCGAGTCGCACCCTGTCAAAGGGGGTTCTCTCGAGCCACTCCCACTCCCTGATAGCGAGGTTCATGGCATGGCGGAGCACCTCGAGCTCCCTGTTCAGCGTGGCCGGTTTTGCCCCTTCCTGCCTTCTCGAGGATTTGTACTCAGATATGCGGGCAGGGGTGATC
Organism: Deltaproteobacteria bacterium UBA5758; assembly: GCA_002418945.1. GTDB lineage: Bacteria > Desulfobacterota > Syntrophorhabdia > Syntrophorhabdales > Syntrophorhabdaceae > UBA5609. The sequence continues at coordinate 933 of DIFC01000048.1, forward strand.
GTGGCCAGGGATGAGCCCCCGAAGAACCGGGCAAGGTGCTTGAATGAGCCGGCATCCCTGACGGCCGATTTTGGGGCCTTGTTGATCGTGGAATGTTCCCTCATATACCTGTCCCTAAGCTCCTCAAAAGTCCTCCGCTTCGCCTCGTTCTGGAACCATTTGCCTTCCGCGATTTCCGTGACCGTCTTCGCATAGATCTGTTCAGCCAGCTTCTTATTGCTTGTCCCTGTGCTCTGGAAATACCGCCTTCCTTCGACCCTGAAAGACATCCAGTAAAACTTGCTTCTCTGTTTCCTGTAGAGACCCATTATCTTCTATCCTCCTTTCTCATGGGTCTCCTGCCTATATAGCTAATAGTAGCGCTATTGGAGGGCATTTTGCAACGGTTAATCCACTGAATTATGTCTTCCTCGGAGAAGCGTAAAAGGCCGTTTATTTTGAAGGACGGCATGAGCCTCTGTTCTGCCCAGGCATAGACGGTCGAGGGCTTTACCTGGAGGAGGGCCGATACGTCCTTAACGGTTAAAATGACCATGCGAAAGTCCTTTCAGGAAATTTCACAAGCTTCGTGAATCAATGAATGTGCGGCATTTTTGGTTGTTTCCATTTTTCCACTCCAATTTTTTTTCAAAAGTAGCGATTGGTCGCGTCTTTGGCAGTCGTAAGCAAAGAGAGCCTGGGAAGGACCCGCAACGTGTTTGAGGCGCCTCTTTCGACCTCCGCTCCTTGAAAGATAAGAATCATAGAGGTAAGAATAATAAAAAGACGCGAGATGGCTATATATAGTAAACTTGTTCACTTTTTGCACTTTCGGAGGAGGTGTTTTTCTTTCTACAGGTTCACTCTTTGCACTGTCGTGGGTTATCGGGTACGGATTAGTGCAAGAAATACCGCTTTTGAGTGCAAAAAATACCCTTGCCTTTAAAGTAATGCTGTTCCCATAGTTTTTTCTTTGCGTGTTGGTCAATTATGGATTCCTTGAACTTTTGGATTTTGCTGAGGGAAGTGCTCCCATTTTCTTATTTCAATGAATTCAGGTGTTCCATGTTGTTTCCATCTCAGAGACAGTTTGAACTTGCTTTTCGTAAAACCACATCCCTTCTTTCCGCCTTTCGTTACGGGATCAATAAACCCAAATTTCATAAGGTCCGAGATGATTTGATGAAAGGTCCGCCGGGCAAAACCAAACCGTTCTGCATCGCTGTATTTGAAGGCAAAAGGGATATCATAGCGTGAAGGATCGTTGTAGGCTACCTTTCTGGTTTCCTCGTTACCCAGAAAATACGGGAGGGCTTTTGCGGCGGAAAACGGGAGATCCTTGTAAGCCTGGCTGTTCAATATTATCCAAGGTAGTGCCACGAAGGGTGGGAGCTTGTTTTTCTTGATAATCTTTTTCATCTCGGTCTATCGCACCCCTTGTTGGTATCCCGCACTAGGTCTCCGGTGAATACCCGGGTTTGCCTATGTTCCTTTGTATCTTCATTAAGAATACATCCTAAGATTGGTAATATGGAGGACTCGTTACCAAGAAAAGTTAGAAGGTGGGTTTCTTTATTTTTTTCCTTATCGTCTGTTCCGACGCAACTAGTTGTTTTGTCTCATTTTTTCTATTGAATTTCATTATTATCCTTCGAGCAGTCGCCCTCTTAGACAATCGGGCATTGTTTTTCCAAATTCCATTTGCTTCCATTTGCCATATGTCATATATGGCCTGTTTGTTTTGCCGTCTCTCGTCTTGAAATCTCATATTGGCTTCACGAATTTTCATCTGTTTTTTGAAATCTGGCTCTAATTTCTTTTCCTTTGCAATCATTAACAAGGACGTTGCCGTTAGTAGCGTTTTCAATATATCTGGACCGTCTTCCGACATACCGTCTTCCAATACGGATTCAAGAACATCCCATGCTTCAGCGAGAGCAAACGTGGCTACAATAGCGTAGTCGGGAATATCGTCATCGAAGTCATCTCCCCAAAGCGTACTTCGTACACAGTCTATCGCCTCGGTAACCTTGTACTCTAGACTGTCATAATGACTCATTAGCGTTACCTGCCTTGTGTGACCGTGGGAATCAAAGATGGCTCGAATCGTTGTAAGCAATAATGCCGGATAACCCGGAATGCGTTGGGGTTCAGGCCGGGATGTGTAATTCTTGCTACTTAAACCGTAAGGGATACCACCCCATTCATTGACACCCCACATATATCGGACTCTCCAAATTATGTCAATGGCTTTGGACTGCACATCGCTATAGTATTCAATTTCAGGCAACGGACCGAAAAGGGGGCACCACTTTTGATTGTACGCAAGGTCGAAGAGGTTAACTGTTTCTTCCTTTTTCTTAGTCATCACAACCTTTTCCAATCATCAGAAAAGCCATAAACTCACGGATGGTATTAATTTTATATGTAGATTGTCAACACTTTTGACCCCTTTTTCGCAAATAAAATTGACCCCCTCCCGGCGTTCGTAAAATTGAACATCACAAATAAGCAAGCCTTTATACTCCACCGTCAAGCGCTCCTCTTTAGCTTGTCCTTGATCCGCCAACTCGACCCGTTGATAGGGAAGATGTGGGCGTGGTGGACAAGCCTGTCTATAATGGCAGAGGCCACCACATGGTCGTCAAAGATCCTCCCCCATTCGTCAAAGACGTAGTTGCTCGTGAGGATGGTGGAACCCCTCTCGTACCGTATGGAGATGAGCTGGAAGAGGAGGTTCGCCTGCTCACGGGTCACGGGCATGTAGCCGAGCTCGTCGATGATAAGGAGGTTGAGTCTCGAATAGAAGAGCAGCTTCTCCATGAGGCTCCCGTCCCTTTGCGCGATGACGAGATCCTCGATGAGCTTCTGGGCGGAGATAAAGAGCACCCGGTACCTCGCCATGCACGCCTTGATGCCGATACCAACGGAGAGATGGGTCTTCCCGACACCCGGGGGACCGAGGAAGATGACGTTCTCCTTCTTCTCGATGAACATGAGGGAGGCAAGATTGATCACCTTTCTCTCCTTGAGACCCGGCTGGAAGGAGAAGTCGAACTCCTCCATGGTCTTCAAGAAGGGGAACTTCGCCTTTCCCACCTTCGCCCGTATCGATGCCTCTTGTCTTCTTTTGAGCTCCCCTTCTAAGAGGGAAGCGAGATATTCCTCGTACTGGAGGTTGTTTTTTGCCGCCCGTTCCGTGGTTTCCTCGTAGACGGCAAGGATCGCCTTCAGCTTCAGCGCCCTTAAGAGTTCCTCCACGTGCATCTTCGTCTCATTCATGGATCACCTCCCGGTAAACGGCAAGGTTCCTCACGAGGGAGGCGGGACCGGCAAAACCGACACGTGACGAGGAAGGCACTTTGAGCGCCTTCGAGGCAAGCAGCCGCTTTACCGTGTTCTTGTGGAAGGCCCCCATGGTCATACACTCGCTGAGGATCCTCGATACTTCCTCCACAGGATAGACATCCGCGTAGGAGATGATCTCCTTGAGATGGGCGTAGAGGTTGGCGCCCTGGACCTTCCTCAGGGCCTCCATGTAGTCGGCCCGGTCGGGGAATGTGTCGATAAAGGCTTTGACAATGGCAGACTTCCTCGCCTCCTTCTTCTCCTGATAGACCTTGTTCATCTCCGCATGTTCGGGATGGGGAGGATGGCAGCCGGGAGAAAGAGAGAGCTCATGGGTGACGGCAACGGCGCCCTTCTCGTCGTAGACGTGGATCAGTCTCCCGAAGACGGGCTCGACAAGGACGCTCTTAAGGGCGAGGTCCATGGGGACGGGATACCGGCTTCCTCCCCAGGGAACATAGCCGTCGTTGGTTACGCCCCGTATCTCCCGAGAATACACTATCGCGGGGTCGATCTTGGGGAGAGGCTTGAGATAGTCTCTTTCCCGTTCGAACCGCTCGTCGGGGGTCTCCTTCAATGTAGAATGAGGGGAGCCGTTCACCTTCTCCGTATAAGAAACAAGCTTGAGAGAAAACTCCGGGAGGTCCTTCACCTCGCATCCCCTTAAAAGATGCTCCTGGAGGTGGTAGAAGGGCCTTTCCACTTTTCCCTTTGTCCTGGCCCGGTAATTTTGACACGGGTTGAGGTCGATACCCATGAGACCCATGAACCTAAGAAAACCGTCGTTATAGAGAACGGCGCCGGAACGCTCATGGGTGATTACCATCTGCTTCGCGTTGTCCATGACAATCTCTAAGGGTACGCCGCCGTAGAAGATGACGGCCTCGTGGATGGCCCTGATGATATCGCCCCCGGTGATGGTCAGCGAGAAGGCGTAGTGCTTCTTTCTGCTGAAGGCAAGGATGACTTCATGAATGTAGATCTTGACAGCCTTGCCATCTACGGGAAGTTCCCACTCCTTCCAGTCGTACTGCATCTGCCTGCCGGGAGGCGTTTCCACTCTCGTCGTCACCTTGTCCCTTCGTTCCTTCTCCTTCTTTATCGCATGAACCACCCGCTCCACCGTGGAGAGGGAACCGGTGAAACCCGCTGCGGTAAGCTCTTCATAAATGCGGGTGCCGATGTAGCCCTTTTTGATCATCGCCTTTATCTCACCCGTGTAAGGATCGGACTTCTTCGTGTATTCCCTGCTTTGGAACTCAGGGGGATCGGAACTCTTCAGGTACTTCTTTACCGTGTTTTTGGATATCTTGAGCCTCCTTGCGATCTGCTTGACGTGATACCCCTGCTGACGTAGTGCCTTCACCTGCTGCCACATGTACATGCTGATCATCCTCCTTTTGTCCTCCTCCGTTCATAGAATGGAGGAAATTGTACCGCCTGTCAGGGGGTCAATTCTATCTGACAAAAGGGGGTCAAATGTATTTTAGAATCTACAGGTCGCTGCGCATCAGGGCAAAGCTCTATAAAGACAAGAAATATGAATACCACTATCTTAAGTATAGGGACGGGGACAGGATCGTTAACCAGCATGTGTCCGGCAGCGACCTGAAGGAATTAAAGGCTAAGCTCTCTCTGCGGAAGAAATATGAACAGGAAGCGAAATCGTACGAAAAACGGATCGCATATCTAAAGAAGATCATGAGTTCAAAAGGAAGCCCGCGTGGAGTTAAAAAGGACAAATAAAGTAATCTTCCCTCAGCCTGTATCAGACCTACTGGAAGCGCTCTCTTCTGTTGGGCTGAGGGGGCTGAGGAGACGTTTTTTACATATTTACTTTCGTCAATTGCAATGTGCCTGCCGCCAGCCTCAAAAAGTATTTGAATCTGTAATATAAAAAGGTTACAATTGTAATACGAAAAGGTTACAGCATGGATATAGCAAAACTGTTCAGGTCAAAGGCGCGGAAGGCGCTCTTTCAGCTCTATTTTACCAATCCGGAAGGCTCTTATTATTTGCGCGAGCTCGAAAGAATATTCGATATCCCTGTCAGCATTATCAGAAAAGAGCTCATGCGGCTTGAAGAAGAAGGGGTGTTTATTTCAGAGAAGAAGGGTAACCTTCTGTTTTACCGGTTGAATCAAGCATACCCACTCTTTGAAGAGCTGAAGAACATTGTGCACAAGACCATAGGCATAGAGGGGCTTTTAAAGGACGCCATAGATGATATTGAGGGTATAGCGGCTGCATTTATATACGGTTCTTTTGCGAAAGGCAAAGAGAAAGCAGCAAGCGATGTGGATCTGTGCATCATAGGGTCCATCGATGAAGACAATTTGATCGCGAAGCTCAATGCCATAGAGAGATCCATCAAAAGGGAGATCAATTATACCCTTTTTACAATGGGAGAATTCAAAAAGAAAAAGAAGAGCAAGGATGGGTTTATCCAGGACCTTATCGACAACAAGAAGATAATGCTGAAAGGAAAAGAAGATGACCTTCGATAAATTTGTAAGCGAATACCTTTCAAGGGGATTGATGCAGAAGCAGAAAGGATCTGCGGCAGATGTTGAAAAACTTCTTGTCCGAAGTACAAAAGATCTGAAAACAGCGAAAGCCAACTTAAAGATCGATGAGGGAATAGCATATTCGGTTGCCTATCTTGCTATGTTGAGAGCGGGAAGGGCATTCATGCTCTTGAAAGGTTTCAGGCCGTCTGACGGGTACCAGCATAAAACGGTAGTGGAATTTGTGCACCAGGTGCTCGGCGATGAATATGGTACGATCATCGGGCACTTTGACAGGATGCGCAGGAAACGCAATCTGTTCACTTATGAAATTGACATTTCGGTATCTTTCAAAGAGGCTGAAAATGCCCTTCATTCTGCGGAAACTTTTGTCAATTTGATAATGGAACATGTCAAGAGAGAAGATCCGCAAGGACGTTTTAAGTTTTAAAGACATGGGCCAACGGAATCAGTCCTTGACATTTGACAGATCTTGAGAACCCTCTGATATCAGGCATTGTAATCCGACTAATAACAGAATAATTTTCCTTCCCTTGGCAGCGTCGAATACGGAGCATATTGTAATATAGAGGGATGCATAGAGCATGGGATCAGCGCTGTCGGTAAGCCTGTCCAAACATCGGGCGGGGTCACATCTTCAAATGTCAACTGTCGTATGCTCATCGATAAAAATATGAGAGAGGCAGGTACATTTCTATCGGGTGAATCCGGAAAGGAAATTATTATGAGATTGAACGAACAGGAGATAAATAACTATCTGCAACCTTTCTTTGGGCAGCACGAAGATGGTTTTCAGCAGGCCTGGCTGGAAATACTTGAACGTGATCCGCAAACATTAGAGGAGGTCGCTCCCATTGTCAGGAAGATCAGGAACAGGGCTATAAAACAGTATCTGAATAAAAAATACAAGGAGGATAGTCTATACAAACCCATTGGAAATAATGGTGATGAAAGATTTACCCTTGAATCGATACTGGCAGGCCCTGCGGGTGAGGTTTCTGAAGAATATAGCGTGAGGGATGGCTTTTACAAAAAGATAGTGGACTTTTTGATCGGGGAGTACCTGAGCCAGAAGAACGAGAATATTGCATTAAAAAGAAAAGAGATCGACCTGAAAGCGGAAAGGCTGCGGTTACGCGGGGAGCTGCTTAAATTCAAGAAATATCGCTTCAGTTCCTGGAAAAAACTCATGGAGGATAAAGGAAAGCAAAAAGAGAAACAGCTTAAGCTTAAAGTGCGGCTGCAAAGGGAAAAGATCGCATTCAAGAAGGAACAGCTTTCTCTTAAGCTAAAAAATAAGGGTGAGGGGTGTAGGTGACTTTGTTGATTAGAGAACAAAGATCTGTTTCCTCTGAGTGCTCGAGTCATGCACAGGCATGGAAGAGAGTGACAAAGTATTGCCTCATTAGTTTCTTTCTTTTCCCATGTTTCTTTGATTTTAACGTTGAAATATATAATCCGCTCTATTCGAACAC
>DIFC01000072.1 GCA_002418945.1 Deltaproteobacteria bacterium UBA5758
ATACGTGGGCTACGAGGAAGGCGGCTACCTCACCGAGGCCGTGAGAAGAAGGCCCTACTCCATCATCCTCCTCGACGAAGTGGAGAAGGCCCATCCCGAGGTGTTCAACGTCCTCCTTCAGGTGCTCGACGACGGGAGGCTGACGGACGGCCAGGGCAGGACGGTGGACTTCAAGAATTCCGTCATCATCATGACGTCCAACATCGGAAGCCAGTGGATCGCCGATCTCACCGACAAGGACTACGACGAGATGAAACGGAGGGTCTCCGAGGCGGTGAAGGCGCACTTCAAGCCTGAGTTTATCAACAGGATCGACGACATCATCATATTCAGGTCCCTCTCCGCGGAAAACATCAGGGAGATCGTGAAGCTCCAACTCAATTACCTCACGAAGCGCGCGGCAGAGAGGAACATCGAGCTTGCCTATACCGACAGGCTGAAGGATATGATCGCAAAGGAAGGCTACGACCCGACCTACGGGGCGCGCCCGCTGAAGCGGATCATCCAGAAAAAGATACAGGACGCGCTGGCGCTGATGATATTAAAGGGCGAGGTGAAGGACGGCCAGAAGATCACTATCGACGCCAATGCGAAAGGGGAAGTGACGTTCAAGGATTAAGACCGGCTCTTGGCTCATGTAAAAGCAGCCGCCGGCAGTCAGCACACAGTCGCCGGCTGAAACAAAAAAGGCTTTTGGCTGATAGCTGATAGCTGATGTCTGATGGCTGAATTTCCTTGACAACACCTCGAAATTGCTGGTATATAATCGAATCACTGTAGGCGCATAGCTCAGTGGGGGAGCGCTACCCTGACACGGTAGAGGTCCGGGGTTCAAAACCCCGTGCGCCTACCATAAATATCAAAGAGTTACAAAATCCCATCTAACCAGTAACCCCCTGATTGTATAGTTTTTGTATAGTAGGCGTTTCATTGATGGTGCTGTCGAGTATATCGACAGCCCTTTTTGTGTGGTGTGGTGCAAGATGTGCATATCTGAGAGTCATTTTGATATCTTTATGCCCCAGGAGCGATTTGACTGTTGTTAAGTCCACCCCTGCCATGACCAGATGACTCGCAAAAGTATGTCTGAGGTCATGGAAATGCAAATTCGTTATTTTTGCCCTTTGACCTGTTTTCTATGTGTATAGACAAATATGCGACCCTAAGTGAGTCATTATTACGGAGGGAAGGAGCATAATGAAAGAGAAGGAAAAGACGCCAAGAAGGATATTCACCACGGAACAGAAGTTCAAGATCAAACGGGATATCGAACACCAAGCAACATTGGCAGTATCGCTATTCCTTGGTAAGTTCAACGCCGCCGCCGCTTTTTGCCCGTATGTACCAGTCTGAACTCCAGCAGGTTGCGGTGCAGGTATCTACCCAGCCGTCGTTTCCCAGTGTACAGCGGTGGCATTTGTCCTCAGTGTAGGATGTCGGATAGGCGCAGCCGACGTTGAGAAAACGGGGGCACTTGGAGCCCGTCTCAAAGGTCCCCGACTGGCGAGCCGGGATACGCAACCATTTATTTTCGATCGGCATGGACCCGTAATAGAGGAACACGCCGCAATCTTCGTCTGTTGTGTTTACCACCTTGACCTTGTGATTGATGACCCCGCCCGTTGCCGGACCCGATGCGCTCCCTAAGATCACCATAAACACCGCACTGACCACCAATATCTGCATCCAGCGTTTCATGTCTTCCTCCAGGTTCTGACCCTTTTTGAATCCGGGCAGAGATGACGTAATAAAACCGACAATGTATATCTTCGATAACACGTCCTCAGGAAAAATGCAACCACAAACAGGCCCCGGTTTCCATCAAATGCGTCTGCTCATTCAATTCAAGGGCTTGACTATTGCTTACAAAAAAACGTATAAAGGAGAGATCTTCCGGTAGCGGCATTTTATTTTGAATATTGTCGAACACAGCGCTTTGTGACGCGCAGAATTAAGGAGCTGTTTGCATGACAAGTATAAAAAGCAATTGTGTTATGTGTATTATTGTTGCCTTTGGCCTGGTATATTCTCTTCCCTTCTTTTGTTACGCCCAAGATATTCCCAATAAAGCAGATCGAAAGCCTTCGCTTGCTGCCGGCGCTGGAAAAACGGAACATGCAGCGAAAAGAGAAAATACAACCGGTGATCAGGGAGAAGGCGGCAATGCCTTTTATCTTGATTCGAATGATTATTCAGCGGAAGAAACCGTTGGCAGCGATGAAAAGCAGGATAGGATGGAACATGTATTGGAATTACTGGAAGACGCCGATAAGCTATGGGAGAAAGGAGATATAGAGGAAACATTGAATACCCTCGATGAAGCCTATTCTTTGCTCCTGGATACCAACGGCGATGCTTCGATTTCACAGGAGAAAGATGATCTGCGCCTTTTAATTGCCAGACGAATCTTAGCAGTATATTCTTCCAAGAGGACTGTCCTTGACGGCAAAAACAGCGAAATACCATTGATCATGAATGCTGATGTCGAAAAGGAGATCAGATCTTTTCAGGGCATAGAGCGGGATAAGTTTATTGAAGCCTATCAGCGTTCCGGCATGTACCGCTCTACTATAATAAACGCATTAAAAGAGGCGAGGATTCCGGAAGAGTTTTTCTGGCTTCCACTGGTAGAAAGTTACTTCAAAATTAACGCCTACTCCCGCGCCCGCGCCCTTGGTCTGTGGCAATTCATTCCTTCAACAGGTTATAAATTCGGCCTCAACCGCGACGAATGGATCGATGAGCGCATGGATGTCCAAAAATCTACTCAGGCGGCGATTGCTTATTTAAAAGAATTGCACGGCATGTTCGGCGACTGGCTTACCGCGCTTGCTGCCTACAACTGCGGTGAGGGAAGGGTCCTCAGGGTAATCTCCAGGCAGCATATAAACTACCTGGATAGCTTTTGGGATCTGTACAGACAGTTGCCTAATGAGACCGCCCGTTATGTTCCCCGGTTTCTTGCTACCCTGCATATTGTTAAAGATCCACAAAAATTCGGATTTGATGTAAACGCCATGGAGGACCTTGCTTCCTTTGAAACGGTCAGGGTGAATAAAGTGATGAAGCTAAAAGATATTGCGGAAAAGATAGAGGTGCCTGAAGAAACGCTTGGCCTGCTTAATGCGGAATTGCGGCATAAGCTTACACCGAACCGTGAATACAGCCTAAAGATTCCCGAGGGGTATGCAGAAAGGTTTCGCCTGGTAGCCGACGATATTCCTCAGGGCGGGAAACCTCGTTTTGTTTCTGCAGGCACAGATCTCGTGAAGCACCGGGTAAGAAAGGGCGAAACGATTGCCTCTATTGCCAGAAAATACCATGTTTCTTCTGCCGCAATAATATCGCACAACAAAATAAAAAATAACAAGAAGCTGGTTCAAGGGCAGATCCTTACAATCCCCTTAACCAGTAAAGCAGGCTATGCAAAATTGAACGCACAAAAAACAAGAACGACATCTTCAGGCAAATACAGCAGATACAAGGTTAAAAGAGGCGATACGCTTTCGGCCATTGCCTGTCGTTTTGAAATGACGCTCAGCAAGATCAGGCAATTGAACAACTTGAAAACCGATAAAGTATATGTAGGACAGTTATTGAAGATACAAAAAGGCCAATAATAACACAACAAAAAAGGGCCATTCACACCATAAATGACGCCAGGATATCCTCGGTCATGATGCGGATCATGGAGCGACGCGCCGCAGGATCGCCTTCAAGGTTCGCGAGCGGGTGAGCAGCGGCATACGCCAGTTTTCCCTCCTCCCTGGCCAGCTCTCGACCGAGAGGTTTGCCTTTTGCCGCATCTCCTGCTCCCTGTACCGTAAACGGGCGAGAGGCAACCCCCGTAAGACAGAGTCTCAGGTCTTGCACCAGCCCGTTGTCAAGCTTCAGGGCAACTGCAACCCCGGCAAGCGGAAAGTCTATCCCTCCCCTCAACCGGTATTTCCGGTAGGCGGACAGCATGTTGAGCGAGCCCTCGGGGATCGTAAGCCCCTCGACAACCTTGCCAGCTAAATTATTGAAGGGCGATTTGCCGTCGCCGGAGTACAGCGACTCGAGGGGAGCCTCTTCGGCGCCCTTTTTTGATACGATCTTTACGGATGCGTTGAGGGCTATCAGCAAGGGCGCAAGATCGCCCTGGTATACGGCAAAGCATCTCTTGCCCCTGGGAACAACGTGGCAAAGCCCTCCGTTCCGCTTGAAGCATGGGGAGACCGCCATGCCCCATAGGGGCGACCTGTTGTAATACCGGCATCGTGTATTCTGAAGGATATTGCCGCCGATTGTGGCAACGGTCCTGATCTGGTTCGTTGCCACAAGCCCTGCCGCGTCCGCAAGGGCAGGACATCTTTCCCGGATTACGGCATCGGACGCAAGAAGGGAAAGGGTAACCCCTGCCCCAATGGTCAGGCCTTTTCCCGGCCTGTAGACGATATCCTTAAGCGTAGGGATATCTGCAAGCGATACAAGGCTGCCGGGCGCCTCGAGGCGGAGCTTCATCCGCACGAGAAGGTCGCTCCCACCGGCAAGCACCTGCGCGCTATTCTTTTTATCAGCCAGGGTCGCGATGCATTCTTTCAGTGAGCTTGGGCTATGGTAAATGAAACGGGGAAGGTTCATTCTTCTTCCTCCTTGCCGGGCATTATCTTGATGGGCAGTTTTGTGCTCCACTTTCCTGTTGCATTGGCCACGGCATTGCTTATGGCGCCGAGGATGCCTGAAACATAGCCCTCGCCGACCTCCTTGGTCACAAACTCGCGGTCCTTTTCATATGCCTCTGTGATAACGTCGATGTACTGAGCTTCGACCATCTCATGTGCTGTCGGGAGCTTATAATCGAGGAACGACGGGTTTAAGGTAACGCCTTCTTTCACCGTGATCTCTTCTGCAGCGGCTTGTCCTGCGGCCATGGATGCCTGGCCGTCTATCTGTCCCTCAACAAGAAGGGGGTTGATAGGGAAGCCGCAGTCGTGTGCAGTGAAGGCCTTGGTGATCCTGATCTGCCCGGTCCTCGTGTCAACTTCAACCTCGGCGATCTGGGCATCAAAGGCATAGCTCTCGCTCCACGTCCCCTTTGCGTTTTTCAGGCTAGGTCCGAATTCTGCCTCTTTGAGGGCCCTGGAGTAGCCCCTGCCCACGATGGGATCGCCGTCATTATCGCGAATGTGGCGGGAGACGGCCTGCGCAAAGGATATAGACCGGTCCGTCCCTTTGACGAAGACCCGTCTTGATCTCACCTCAAGATCCTCAGGGGCGGCCTGCAGCGCCTCCGATGCAGACGCAAGAAGCACCCTTCGCGCATCCTCTGCCGCCTTCTTCACCGCGTTCCCTGTCACGAGCGTAAGGCCGCTTATCCATGAACCGATGTCCACGGGGGTGGCGTCCGTGTCGCCGGACACCACCTGTATATCTTCCATACCGAGGCCGAGTTCCTGGGCCACTATCTGGGCGAGGATCGTTTCGGCCCCCTGGCCGATATCGAGGGCGCCGGTCAGCAGATGAACGGTCCCGTCGTCATTGAACTTGACCATGGCCGCTGAATTATTCGGATATATGAGGGTCCCCGTAAAGTACCCGCTCGCACCCATTCCGATACCGCGTTTTATATGGGTGGCAGCCTTTTGCAAGGCCCTGTTCTCCTCATATTTTCTTGCAAAATCCGTTTTTTCCGCTGCCTGCAGGATACATTCGATGAGGCCTGCCTTTCTGATGTTGTCGCCGTTGGGAAGCGTTTCGCCCGGTCTTCTTGCATTCCGGAGCCTGATCGTGAGAGGGTCTATGCCGAGATCAGAAGCGATCATGTCCATTTGGGTCTCGCCGGCAAACCTGATCTTTGGCGCCGCGTGGCCCCGTTGAGGGGCCCGCACAGGGTTATTTGTATATACGGAGTAGCCGATGTAATCGAGGGCGGGCATCCGGTAAGGAAGCACGAGATAACCCCATGTGGTAAAGATCAGGACAACGCCGCTGCCCCGGTAGGCGCCGCAATCGTTATAGCAGCGTACACGCTGGCCGAGGAGTATGCCCTCCCTGTCCACGGCGGTTTCAAGGTCCACGATCATGTTCTGGCTGTGGCGGAAGTACGAAAAGATCTCCTCCCGTTCAGCCGAATAGCGGACAGGCTTGCCGGTCTTCATGGAGAGGAGGGACGTGCAGAACTCATGGGAAAAGAGGTCTATCTTTCCCCCGAAGGCGCCTCCCACCCAGGATTTATGGACGTGGACGCGGCTCGCAGGAATGTTAAGGGTCCGGGAAAGGTGCATCCGCTTGCGGAAGGTCCCCATTCCTGAAGTCCAGACATGCAGTATCCCTGCTGCATCGTAGTGTGCTACGGTCGCCTGAGGCTCCAGGTAGCAGTGGGTCCTCAATTCGGGCTCGAACCGATCTTTTCTTACCAGGTAGGCGCGGGAAAAGGCTGCCTCAATATCGCCATAGCTGTTTGCGCACTGCCCCCCGATGTTCCTGAAATCACCGATCAGGTCGGGGATCTCGACAGGATGGATCTCGGGGGCCCCCGGCTTCATCGCCTCGAAGAGATCAAAAACAGCGGGAAGCTCCTCATAGGAGACGTCGATTGCATTCAGGGCCTCCATGGCGGTATCCTCATCAACCGCCGCAACGGCAGCCACCTCCTCGCCGATATAGCGTACCCTATCGTTCGCGAGTACGTACTGGTCTGCCGGGTATCGGGGCGTTTCTACAAAACCGTGGCAGACTCCCCAAGCGTCCCTCCCGGTGATGACCGCCTTCACACCGGGTATCCGGGAGGCCTTCGTTGTGTCGATGTTCAGGATCCGGGCATGGGGAAAGGGGCTCCTCAGTATCTTTGCGCAGAGCATTCCGGGCATCTGGATGTCAACGGTATATTTTGCCTCTCCAGTTACCTTGGCCGGGCCGTCTATCCTGGGTACGCGTTTTCCTATTATCGTTTCCATCATTTTTTATCCTTCACGCTCTCGATAGCCTCGATGATCTTATTATAGCCTGTACACCGGCAGAGATTTCCCTCCAGGGCCTTCTGGATATCCTGTCGCGACGGTTTTGCGTTGTCAGAGAGGAGCGCCGTTGCCGAAAGGATCATCCCTGAAGAACAGAATCCGCACTGGACTGCGCCGTGATCGATAAACGCCTTTTGCAGAGGGCTCAGTTTTCCGCTGGCAGCAATACCTTCAATGGTCGTGATCTCCTTGCCCACCGCGCCCACAGCAAGGGTAAGGCAGGCAAGCACCGGTTTGCCGTCCACAAGCACCGTACAAGATCCGCATTCTCCCGTGCCGCATCCTTCCTTGGCGCCTGTGAGGGAAAGCCTGTTCCTTAACACGTCCAGCAAAGTGTCCCTGTCCTCCACCGGAACAAGATGGTCTTCACCGTTCACGGTAAGGGCGATGATCTTTTCTGAACCTTTCTCTTTCTCAAGGGTTTTGGCACTGCCTCTCTTCATAAACACTCCTTCTTCTGTCCTGCCGCTTACGGCTCGCTACTTGTCAAATGTGTAAACTTTTTGCAATATACCACGGTCGCTCTTTGATATCAAGGAGCTTCCTGACAACAATATCTCCATTGACATTATGCCGCGGCTATTATAGATTCATCCTCAGCACACATATGCGGGAGGCTGACAATATGAATAAGATCAGGAAAAGCATCTCCATAGTTTTCCTATGCTTTATCGTTGTTGCCTTTGCCGCCTGCCAGAGCTACCAGAGGCAGGTCGTGCCCTTTAAAATGCCTGCAGCCTACCCCAACGCCACAGGGGCTGCCGGGGCCATCATCGCCTCAAAAACATTTGACAGCCAGGAGGCAAAAGGGGTGTTCGGTTTCGATATAGTCGATGCAGGCGTCATACCTGTACAGGTGCTTTTTGACAACAAGGGTAATCACCAGATCGAGATCATCCCTGACCAGACCTTTCTCACTGACAGCGACGACAACCTGTGGCCAATTCTCGAGTCAAGCCTTGCCTATGACCGCATAGCCAAAAAGACAGAGCTTGGCAGGGTTGCGCCTGAGGCGACAAAATTCGGCGCCCTTGCGGGCATTGCCGGCGCCATGATAGGGGCTGCCATCGGTGTCGTCACTGGAACGAACGTCGGCGAGGCGGTGCTGAGCGGCGCTGCCGTTGGCGGTGCGGCGGGCGCAACGATGGGCGGAGCGAAAGGGCTGCTTGAACCGGATGTAAAAGAAAAGATAAGGCATGATCTCCAGAAAAGGTCTCTTGAGAACAAGACGATTAACCCCGGCGACCTTGCTTACAGCTTTATATTCTTTCCCGGCGAATCGGCAAAACCGGTAGAGCTCAGACTGAAGCTGAAGGAAAAGGATACAGGCGCTTTCCATACGGTTATTATGAAACTACAGTAAAGATTCAGCTATCAGCAATCAGCTTTCAGCCGTCAGCAACAAACCTGGTTTTCTGGCCTATCTGGTCTATTTCGTTTTAGCTATGAACCGCTTTTCTCTTATTTCGTCCTGACGTACCTTTGTCCCAACCATATAAGAACAAAACTGAAGATTATTTTCAGGTGCAGCTCGGGAATGATGTTTGCAACGGTTCCCCCCATGTAGCCCCCCGCTATCGCCCCGACCGCAATACCTGCCGCTACGTTGAGCTGTACATTGCCAAGCCTGTAATGGGTAAGAGAGCCTATCAGACAGACAGGGATCATGGCGAGAAGTGATGTCCCCTGGGCGAGCTGCTGGGGCATACCTCCCAGAAGCACCATCGGAGGGATCATTATAACGCCGCCGCCGCCGCCCATCATCCCGGAGAGAAAGCCAGTAACAACGCCTGTTCCAAGGAAGATCAGGACATATACCACCAACCCCTGTTGAGAAGCTGATCCTGGCAAAAACCCTTTTACAAACAGGATGAGCGCCACGCAAATAAGCATCACACCGAAGGCCCTCTTCAGTTTCTTTTCCGGCAGAGAGTTTGCGTACAGCGCTCCAAACCGTGCCGTGATCATGGCTGTCGCCGCAATCAGCGCGGCAACCTTCCAATTCGCTGACCCGTGGAAATAATACGTTATGGCGCCGGCGAGGGCCGTGAAAACAACGGCCACGAGGCTTGTTCCGTGGGCCTTGATCTGCGTAAGCTTAAGCACCATGGTCATAAGCGGGATCATAACCACGCCCCCCCCAAGGCCTATGAGGCCCCCTACAAACCCGCCGCTGATGCCAATGGCCAGACCGATCAAACCTTTCATTATTCTATCAATATCCCTTTTGTTATCAATGAGCTTCCACTATACCATATCGAAAGAGGGTAATCTATAAACAAGGCACATCGTGAAGGAAGGGCAGCTCGCGGTTGTCAAATGATTTCCGCTTGAACCCTCGAACCCTTTCGCAAGGCCATAGGCTTTGGGACGATAGCAGTTTAATTCGCTCGTACGTAACGTTGCCCTATCCATATGAGAACAGCGCTGAAGATGATCTTCAGGTATAGTTCGGGGAGAATATTCGCGACGGTCCCCCCTATATGCCCCCCGACGATTGCACCGACGGAGATCCCTGCGGCGATGTCGAGCTTCACATTGCCGAGCCCGTAATGGGTAAAGGCGCCGGTGAGGCCAACGGGGATCATGGCGAGAAGCGATGTGCCCTGCGCGAGCTGCTGCGACATACCCGCAAGGAGCACCATGGGCGGTATCATGATCGCCCCGCCGCCAACCCCCATCATCCCTGAGACAAAGCCGGTAACAGCGCCTGTTCCCAGGAAGATAATAATGTTCACCGCTAAACCATGTTCAGAGGCCGATTGCGGCAATAATCCCTTTACAAACAGAAGGAGCGACACGCAGAGAAGGAGGATTCCGAAGGCCTTCTTCAGCTTCTTTTCCGGCAGTGAGTGGGCGTAAAGCGCTCCGAACCGCGCGGTGATCATGGCGGTCGCCGCAAGCGTCAGCGCGACCTTCCAATCCGCTGTCCCGTGGAAGTAATAGGTTGTGGCCCCTGCAAGGGCAGTAAAGACAACGGCTACGAGGCTTGTCCCGTGCGCCTTGTGCTGCGTGAGCTTGAGGAGTATCGTCATAAGCGGGATCATTACCACCCCTCCTCCAAGGCCGATAAGGGCGCCGAAAAACCCGCCTGCAAGACCGATTATCAAACCGAGCGATCCGTTCTTCATATTATTACATGCGTCCTTTTCATGATCAATGAGCCACTATACCATAACGATGGACGGTAATCCAGAAGCCCTATAGAGACTGTATATCGCAATGAGACTCGAATCATAATATCTAAACCTTAAACAAATTCAAATGTTCGAAATTTAAAAACGCCCCCTCACCCTGACCCTCTCCNNCCCGCGAGGGGAGAGGGAATAGCGTAGGTGACCTTTTCTCGCAAAGGGGAGAGGGAAAGCGTGAGTGACCTTTTCGGGCTACACCATTTTCGTTTTCCGAGGGCGTGCGCGCAGCTCGGTATGGGTAATTGTTTCGGATTCGGTGCTTAGATATTAGTATTTGTCT
>DIFC01000090.1 GCA_002418945.1 Deltaproteobacteria bacterium UBA5758
CGACGGGGAGGACCTCCATCATCACAGAGAAGACGTTCTCCCCCTCCACGGGAGGCAACTGCTTGGGGTCTCCCGCAAAGACGACCCTTGGCGCTGCGGCAAGCACGGCGTGGAGCGTCCGCCAGTTGATCATCGAAGCCTCGTCGATGACAAGGACGTCGCAGTCCAGCTGCTTCTTCGCAAACCCCCTCGGCCCGTATCCCAAGAGGGAGTGCACCGTCGCCGCATCCCTGCCGAGCACCTGGGCGGCCTTCCCCGTGAGCCCAGCCAGGACGCACCGCCCGCCGCAGGTCTCCGCAAGCTTCCGCAAAAGCGTGGTCTTCCCTGTTCCGGGGTCCCCCGTGAGGATGGCGTACCGGTGGGAGAGGAGCTCCCTGACGTTCCCGTCATCGTCGTCATAAGGGATGAACGGCGTGTTGAACTGCATCGCCTTCATGGCCTTCATCTTCATGTAGTACACCCATGCGAGGTACACCCTGTCGTTGATGTAGAGCTTCTTTTTCCCCCTCTGGGTCTTCCTGATCTCCGTGACCACCGCCTCGATCTCTCCCTCGTCTGCGTCCATCATGACCGACAGTTCAAAGACGGCGTCCGCCACCGGGATCGACTCCCTGCCGTTTTTGTACGCCTCGTCCACCAGGTGGTAGAGCCATGCCTGTACCTTGTCTTTCGTTGCAGACGGCATCAGGGTCCTAAGCGAGATGACGCGCGCGGAGTGGAAGTCCAGATGCCCGTCGAGGTACAGAAGAAACGGGTTCGAGACGTACCTGAAGAGCTTTGCCTTCTTCCCGGCAAGCAGCTTCTTCACGACCGCCCTTCTCCCCATGTACATGAGAAGGCCCAGGGTGTCCATCTGCGCGGGGGAATCGTTTTCGCTCAGGTACACGCCGCACTCACGGGCGAACCGCACTACCCTCCCGTACTGCCTTTCCAGGTTGAGCTTGAGGATCTCCACGCTGTCTGCCACGAGCAGGTCCTTCGTCGGGCCTGATGACCTGCGCTTCTTCTCTCCACTGAAAGATACCGCCTGGGCCTCAATGACTGTTTCGTCCTGCCTGTCCACCACCCACGTGCGGCTGTTGATCCTGACCTTCCTTCCCTGCCGTTCAACAACAAGCCCCTGCATGTGTCCTCTCTTTATTGATGTGTGCATTATCGCCGTGTGCATCGTTGCCGTGTTCATTATCGCCGTGTGCATCGTTGCCGTATGTAAAGAGCCATTCCACATCGTCGATGGAACGCGCCAGCACATAGATACCGCCGGCGTTTCTGATCCTGCTTCCGAAGACCTTCTGGTCGTCTGACTGCACGCCGTTCGGCGCCTTCACCTCGATGAACGCGGCGGTGCCGTTCTTCACCGCGATGAGGTCGCACAGGCCCTTGCTCCCGTACAGCGATGGAGGCACGCGGAACACAAACCACCCGTACACCCCCAGGGCGTACCGTATCTGCTGCATGATGGCTGTTTCAGTGTTTTTCTTTCGCTTCGGAGTTGAAAATCCTTTTTTCGCAAATTCTCTCTCAGTCATTGGCAGGCTCCTTGATTGTTCAATGGTTTCAAGTGGTATTAATTCTTCCGCAGGAACCCGCAAGGCAGGCGACACCACCGAAAACATCACCGCCGGAGTAATATCTATATGTATTAAGAAAAACATAAGGAGACGTCAAGAAATGACTGACGAACTCAAAGAGATCAATAAAAAACTCGACATCATAATCCGTTTTTTCAATATGGATGGAAAGGGGAAGCTCCCGGTTTCCATCAAGCAGGAAGCTCATGAACGAATAATAAAAATTCTTGACCGGAGAAATAGACGAAAGGAAATGGAGAGTGTATAATTCAGGCATGGCAATCAGACCCCATGGGGAAGGGAAGTGGATGGTAGATGTAACAAATGGTAGACAGGAACGTTACCGTATGGTTTACACCGGAACCCGCGAGGGTGCCGTCATCTTTCATCACGAACTAAAACGCAAGCTTGGACTCTTGGTCACGGGGATCATGACCATAGACGGCCTTATCGAAGAATACCTTTCATGGTGCCAGGTCCATCAAGCCCCGAAGACGGCACACCATAAGCGTAAACTGTTCTATGCCAACATCCTTATCTATTTTGGTTCCATGCATCCCGACATGATCACCACACAGACTATAGACGCATATCAGCAAAAGAGATTGACAGAGATCAAGAGTAAGGCTGCTAAGGGCGGGGCAAGGCTTATCAATCTTGAACTTAACTACCTTTCCGGCCTTATCAAATGGGCAAAGGAAAGGGGGTACTGCGAGAACCTTATCCCTAAATACCGCCCTATGCGGTATAAAAAACCCCTGCCCGTGGTTTTTGGTCACAAGGAGATAACCGCCATCATCAAGGTTTTGCCCCCTTTCTGGAAGGCTTTTTTCCTGTGCCTGTATCATGGAGGCCTGAGGAAAAACGAAGCCATTACTTTGAAATGGTCGGATATTGACTACAAGGCTGGTGTAGTCACTGTCAAAGGAAAAGGTGACAAGGAACGGGCAGTCCCGATGAGCCAAGCGCTCTTCAAGGCTTTAAAAGCAATTCCGAAGAAGGACAATACGTATGTGTTTATAAATGAAAGGACTGGGAAGCTTTATACCGATGTAAGGAAACCTTTGACATCGGCAATGAAGAAGGTAAAGATCACGTCAAAAATAAGCCCGCATAAATTCCGTCACAGCTTTGCCACAACTCTTCTCGAAAGCGGTAATGATCTTAGGACAATCCAGGAACTGTTAGGCCACGCAGAACTTACAACCACGCAGATTTACACTCATGTTACAAATCAAAGAAAGCGCAAGGCAATAGAGGATTCCTTTGGAAAATAATGTAGTCAATTGTAGTCAATGTAGTCAATTTGGGAGATGTTCAAAAGTCTTGTAAATACTTGATTTTATTTTGGGCCGTGGAGGATTCGAACCTCCGACCAATTGATTAAGAGTCAACTGCTCTACCGGACTGAGCTAACGGCCCCTGAGATTGTCTTTTATAACATACAAGAAAAGGAAAATTCAAAACAATTTTCATCTAATATGCACATCAGGAAATCGGGCCGTCACAGGGCAGTGGCAATTGTGAAGAAAATAACAAAAAACATTGACTACGAGGGTTCTATATGTTAGAAAAAGACGGAAATCTGATGGATATGACTCTTCAGGAAAGCAAGAAGGATGTGGTAAAGTCGCTTCTGAGTTATAGCTCGCTGGGGCTTGAAATGGGCCTGTCAGTAGCCATTGGGATCGCCATCGGCTACTTTCTGGACATCTTCTTCAAAACATCGCCCTATTTGACGATCATCTTTATGATCTTCGGCGTAGCAGCGGCGATGAAGACCATAATCGTGCTCTTGAAAAAGGTTCAAAAGGACAATGAAAGAGACAAACATCAATGACATAGAGAGGGTAAATGTCTTTGTTCTTATCCTTGGCTCGATCCTCATCTTATTGATCACCCGTGAATTCAAGTATTTTTTCAGCTTTACCGTCGCAAGCGCCATGATGACCCTCAATTTCAGGTTCCTGAAAAAGATCATCGAAGGCGGGTTCGGACAACCTGCGGTTCGTAAAAAGGATCTGCTCATCAAGCTGCCGCTTAAGTTCCTCGTCCTCATCGGTTTGGTGGTCCTAGTAGTCGTCTATGGCGATATTAACGTGATATGTTTTCTCATCGGTTTATCAACAATATTTATATCTGTCGTGGTAAACCAGATCCAGATAGCTTTTACACCAGTTGCGAAAAGGAGACAAAACTAATGGAACACGAGGTATTCACCTGGGCATCCCTCTTCCCTTTTCTGAAAAAACTTCCCCCCCATGTATCGAATGCCCTGATCATATCGGCCATCCTTATCGTTATCGCCATCCTCGGCTACAGGCAACTCAAAAAAAGAGAGGACGATATTGTGCCGGAAGGAAAGCTGACCTTCGGGACATTCGTGGAAATGATCGTTGAGAGCCTTTCGAACATTATTGTTGACACCATGGGGCCAAGAGGAAGGGAGTTCGTACTCCTGATCGGCACCCTGGCGCTCTTCATCCTTTTCAATAACCTCTCCGGGCTCGTTCCCGGATTTCTCCCTGCAACAGATAACGTAAATACGACATTCGCGTGCTCCCTCACGGTCTTCGTTATGACCCACTACTACGGCTTTAAAGAACATGGCGTAAAATATCTTAAACAATTCATGGGGCCTTTCTGGTGGCTTGCCCCATTGATGGTCCCCATCGAGCTGATAGGGCACATTGCAAGGCCGCTCTCGCTGGGCCTCAGGCTTTTCGGCAATATAACCGGCGACCACTTGGTTACGGCAATCTTCTTCGGGCTCGTTCCCCTGCTTGTTCCTCTTCCGGTCATGTTTCTCGGCCTCTTTGTGGCGTTTGTTCAGACTTTCGTATTTATGCTCTTGTCGATGGCGTATTTTTCAGGTGCGATTTCGCATGAACATTAAAATAAAAAAATATATAAGAAAGGGGTGAGATTTAATGAAAAGGTTTCTAACAGTAATTGTGTTCCTCGGGGTCTTCGTTGGTATATCTTTTGGTATCGCAATGGCAGCTGAGCCTACCGCCGGCCTTGATTCACCGGTCAAACAGATGGTGGCGCTTGCCGCAGGTTTCGGCATTGCGATTGCAGCTTTTGGAGGTGCGATAGGACAGGGAAGAAGTATTGCGTCAGCCCTCGACGGCATCGCCAGAAATCCTGGGGCATCGGGAAAGATCGTAACACCTATGATCATCGGTCTTGCTATGATCGAATCTCTGGTAATATATTCTCTCGTTGTCTCATTGCTTCTGATCTTCAAGCTCTAATGTAAGCTGTCATTGGAGGAGCGGTTGTGCCGTTCCTTGGCTTTGATGAAAAAACCCTGCTTCCCGGAATGAGAAGCAGGGTTTATCTTTCCGATCTTTTCTGTGTTATTTCGATGCAGGCTTTGGTGGCGGTATCTTGGCAGGCTTTCCGCTGGCAATCTTTGTCACCACGGGGTTGCCCTTCTTATACTCTACGGCAACCTTGTCGCCCACTTTTACATCGGAGATGTACTTGTAGCCTTTGAGCTTCGCCATTGCAACATCCATTGTCACCGTGTCTTTTGCGCCCTTTACCGTTAACAAACCGGGTTCTGTCTTGACGACGGTTCCAACAAAACCGGCGATTGGTTTCGGTTTTGGCTTTTCCGGTGCCGCTGCAGGTTTCTCCGGTGCAGGTGCTGCCTTCTCCGGTGCAGGTGCTGCCTTCTCCGGTGCCGCCTTCGGCTTTTCCTGTGCAAAACCCGTGCTGACAAAGGCGATGCTTACCATCAACACTATTGCGAATAACAAGACCTTTTTCATGTTCTCCTACCTCCTAATGAATTTATAATTATTTGCTAAATCATGAAACATTGTCCTCTCTATGTCAAGTGCTTTTATCGCCTTCCGGCCCTATCCTTCTCATTTGTTTCCTCTATTTTTTGACAGATCATGACGGCGGCATTACAATATAGAGATGAAGAAGTTCAGGCTCGTAACCGATCATATCCCAAGGGGTGACCAGCCGGAGGCTATTAAAAAGATCTCTGAAAACCTTCGGCAAGGCGTATCGCACCAGGTTCTCCTCGGTGTAACGGGATCAGGAAAAACATTCACCATGGCCAACATCATCGAAAAGGCACAAAGGCCTGCCCTTATTATATCGCACAATAAAACGCTTGCAGCCCAGCTCTTTACTGAATTCAAGACATTTTTTCCAGGGAACGAGGTCCATTTTTTTGTGAGCTATTACGATTACTACCAACCCGAGGCCTACGTCCCTACGACAGATACCTATATCGAAAAAGATTCGTCTATCAATGAGGAGATCGATAAGCTGAGGCTCCTTGCCACCAATGCGCTCTTTGAAAGAGAAGACGTGATCATCGTCGCGAGCGTCTCCTGCATTTACGGGCTTGGCTCGCCTGAATCCTACTACGGAATGCTCGTCTCTCTTGAAGAAGGCGGGGCCATGGATAGAAAAACCCTGTTGAACAAGCTTATCCAGTGCCAATATGAGAGAAACGATATCGATTTTTACAGGGGAAGATTCAGGATCCGCGGAGAGAATATCGATATATTCCCGCCTTACGAGGAAGACAGGGCCTTCAGGGTCATCCTCGACGACGAAGGCGTTGCTTCCATCTCTTCTATAGATCCGCTCACCGGAAGAACGCTCGGCAGGCTGAAAAGGTGCACCATATTCCCTGCCACCCACTACGTGACGCCGAGAGAAACCCTTGAACGCGCCATTATTTCAATAAAAGGTGAGTTGAAGCAGCACCTTGAGACGCTGAACGGGCAAAACAAGCTCCTCGAAGCCCAGCGCCTTTCCATGAGGACCCAGTACGACCTCGAGATGCTGCAGGAGCTCGGCTACTGCACCGGCATCGAAAATTATTCACGCCATCTGACGGGAAGGCAGCCGGGGGAGCCGCCCCCTACCCTTATGGATTACCTGCCGAAAAACACCATGATCATGATCGACGAGAGCCACGTAACGATCCCCCAGCTCATGGGAATGTATCGCGGCGACCGGTCGCGGAAGACAACACTTGTCGAGTACGGGTTCCGTTTGCCTTCAGCGCTCGATAACCGGCCGCTGACCTTTGAAGAGTTCGAGGCAAGGGTGGGCCAGGTGCTTTACACATCGGCAACGCCTGCACAGTATGAGCTTGGTAAAGCTGCGGGCATGGTGGCTGAGCAGATCATAAGACCGACAGGCCTTATGGATCCCGCCATTCATATCCGGAAGGCAAAAAACCAGATAGAAGTGCTCATACCCGAGATTCAGGATACCCTTAAAAGAAAGGAAAGGGTGCTTGTTACAACGCTCACAAAAAGATTTGCAGAGGATCTCACCGATTTTCTCCTGGACCGGAACATCAAAACAAAATATCTCCACTCTGATATTGATACGCTGGAGCGCGTTGCCATCGTCAGGGATCTGAGGATGGGAAAATTTGACGTGCTGGTCGGCGTCAATCTCCTGCGGGAAGGGCTCGACCTCCCTGAGGTATCGCTCGTAGCGATACTTGATGCCGACAAAGAAGGCTTTCTCCGGTCAGAGACATCCCTGATCCAGACCTGCGGCAGGGCTGCGCGGAATATCAATGGAAAGGTGCTTATGTTCGGCGATGTTGTGACAGCGTCTATGAAGAAGGCGGTCGGAGAAACAGAAAGAAGAAGGGCCCTCCAGATGAAGTACAACGAGAAGCACGGCATCACGCCGGAAGGCATTAAAAAGGCCGTCGTTGATGTACTGTCCTCTATTTACGAAAGGGATTACTACACTGTTCCTGTTGGGGAATTTGAAGAAAAAGGGATAGAGCCTAAAAAATTATCCAGGATGATGAGGAAACTGCGAAGAGAGATCAACGAAGCGGCAAAGAGGTGGGATTTCGAGAAGGCCGCCGGCCTGAGAGACCGCCTTTTAAAGCTTGAAAAGATGGAGATCACCCTGTGATAAGCGAACAAAGGTTCAATGCACTGCCGGAGGGCTCCGGTGTTTATATCTTCAGGGATAAGGAAGGAGACATACTCTACATCGGCAAGGCAAAGAACATAAAGGAAAGGGTCAGAAGCTACATGGCTGAGACAAAACGGGACGTCAAAACGCAGCGGCTTGTTGACAAGATCGAAGAGGTTGAGACCTTTCTGACAAAAAACGAAAAAGAGGCGTTTCTCCTGGAGAATAATCTCATCAAGGAGAACAGGCCGCGCTACAACATAAACCTTAAGGACGATAAGAGCTATATTTCGTTGAAGCTTACGATCAACGACAGGTACCCTGCACTCTACCTGACAAGAGAGATAAAAAACGACGGCGCGCTCTATTTCGGCCCTTATCCCCATGCAAAGGATGTAAAAGATGTATTGAAGCTGATCCAGAGCCACTATCCTGTGCGAAGGTGCAAGGATAGCGTGTTTAAAAAGCGGAAAAGGCCCTGTATCCTTTTCCAGCTGGGTAAATGTCCCGCGCCCTGCACCGAAAAGATCGATGATGCCGGATACCGCAATATGGTCTCCGAACTCGAGGATTTCCTCTCCGGAAGGGGGGCAAATCTCCTCAAGGAGCTTGAAAGGCGGATAGCCAGTTCGGGCTCCTCGTGGAAGTTCGAGGAGGCGCAGATTCTTAAGGACAGATACCTTGCCGTCAAAGGTATGATGGAGAGGCAAAGCGTCCATGAGCACTTCGGCAAAGACAGGGATGTATGGGCATTTTCAGAGGGGGATCAGAAGGCCCATATAGTTCTTCTCAACTTTAAAAAGGGGGTGCTCATCGCAAAAAAGACCTTCAGGGAGTCTTGTTTCCCCGACGCTTTGCATGAGATCGCCACATCCTTTCTTTTCCAGTACTACAGTTCCAGGCCCGTGCCTGAAGAGATTATGGTCTCGGAAGAGGCAGGAGACACAGGACTTCTTGAAGCGTATCTCAGGGAGAAAAAGAGCGGCCCCGTGAAAATATACAGGCCAAACGAAAAGGCGGCGGGCGCGCCGATAAGGCTCGCCCTTGAGAACCTTCACGAGGTCGAACCGGCCCCCAGGGAAGAGGCCTTTAAGAATGCCCTCCATCTGAAAAAGATACCGGAGAGGATCGAGGTCTACGACATCTCACACGGGCATGGCAAACATCCTGCGGGCGTTATGGTGGTCTTCGAGAAATTCAGGGCAGCGAAAAGATCGTACAGGGTCTTCCACATCAGAGAGGCTCCGTCCATGGATGATGTGGCAATGATAGGGGAAACCCTGCGAAGGAGATTGTCAGACAAAAAGATCGTCCCCCTTCCTGATCTGTGCATCATCGATGGGGGCAAGGGGCAGTTGTCGGCAGCCGTAAAAGTGCTCAAATCCCTGAACATCATCTGTGATGTCATCGGCGTTGCCAAAGGTCAGCGAAGAAACAAGATGGAAGACCTGATTTACATCCCGCTTCGCAAAAATCCCCTCTCACTGCCGAAATCCTCCATTGTATTTAAAGAAATACTCCGGATGAGAGATGAAGCGCATCGGTTTGCTGTGGCCTCCCACAGGCGGTGGAAAAGAAGGGAGGACCTGGAGCCCTCTTCTTGACAATAATCTGTCGAAATGAGAATATTAAAAAAGGGTGGGTGAAAAAGTTTTTCGCTTATGACTTTTCGAAGAAAATTGCTCTTCGTATTTTCCCTGATCGGTTCGTCAGGCGTTTTCCTGTCTTCCTTTTTAACTTATGGATCTGCAAAAAAGAGGCTCAAATCAGCGGCCAGGAAGGAGTTGGAGAATACCGCGGCGCTGATCGCGAAACAGAACGAGATAATCCTCAACATCTTCAAAACCGACCTTTTGCTCATGGCCGATCTTCCCCTTATCAAACAGGCTGCCTCTGCTTCGGATGGTGATCATCTTATCGATGAAGTATGCCGTTATTTTCAGTCGGTCGTGGAAAAGACAAAGGTCTTTCAATCCATCAACCTTCTTGACAGGAATGCCAGGTTCATCGCCTCGAATTTTCCGAACCGCATCAACCTCGCCATCTTACAACGGACGGTCTACGGGAGGGCTGACTTCCATTCAGCCTTTGAGGGGAGGGCCTCTGTCTCGCAGATACTTATAAGCCATGCAACGGGCCGGCCCGCCATTGCCGTCAGCGCTCCCGTCAGAAGCAGCGGCACGGTTATCGCCGTCATACGGGCCATTGTGGACGTCGATTATTTTAATAATTACTTTCTTCACCCACAGGAATACGTCCATGGGGGCAAGGCATACTTCTTCGACCCGCAAATGGACACAACGCTCCCTGAAGGATGGGAAGCAACAAACGTCATCGGGGAAAGCCAGTACAAACAGCCGGGGATACCTCTTTCTCCGGAGCTTCTCTCGCAGTCCCGTGGATTCATCCGCTACGTATCCGATGAAGGGGTGCGGATCGCCGCTCTTTGCAAAACCCCGGAGCCGGAATGGTTTTTTGTTGTCGAGAAGCCGAAAAAAGATGTCCTAAGGCCTATCCGCAGTATGGGACACGTAACGGCGGTTACGCTTGTGACGATGCTCTTTTCCGTTTTTGCAGGGGTTTCTCTTGTCGCCCGCCCTCTCCTGAAAAGGCTCGCACAATGCATGACTCTGGCGCAGGAATTCGAAGCCGGACATTTGGACCGTCGTTTGAAAATACGCGGCAGCGACGAAGTATCCCGCCTCGCCCGAGGCCTCAACG
>DIFC01000057.1 GCA_002418945.1 Deltaproteobacteria bacterium UBA5758
TACACGTTTATCCTCGGGGCAGCAGGGCAGTTCGGCATATTCCTGACGCTGCTTCTTGCGCTGGCATTGGGTTTTCCCTATAAAGATGCCGTAACGATAGGCATTATCGGGGCCTGTGACGGACCGACGGTTATTTATGTGGCGTCGCAGTATGCGCAGCATCTCCTCGGTCCTGTCTCTGTCGCAGCGTATTCTTATATGTCCCTTGTCCCCGTTCTCCAGCCCCCGATCATGAGGATGCTGACAACACAGAAGGAGCGGGAAGTGGTCATGAAGACACATCAGAAGACAGTTTCGAAGACGACAAAACTGCTCTTCCCTATAGTGATCACCGTGATCGGAGGGCTTATCGCTCCCCACGGACTGCCGTTGCTTGCAACCATCATGCTAGGTAATTTCATGAAAGAGTCAGGCGCTGTAGCAAGGCTGACAAAGGCTTCGGAGAACGAGATAGCGAACATTGTGACACTGCTCCTGGCTATCTCCATCGGAGCCACGATGAGCGGCCCTGTGTTTGTCAAACCGACGACGATCATCATCCTTGCCCTTGGCCTGCTTGCCATATGCCTTGACACGGTCTGCGGAGTTCTTTTTGGCAAGGTGCTTTACCTCGTCACCGGGGGGAAGATAAATCCGCTCATAGGCGCGGCCGGAATCTCGGCGTTCCCCATGTCAGCCCGCGTGGTTCAAAGGGAAGGACAGAAGTACAATAAGAGAAGCTATCTCCTGATGCACGCTATGGGGGCAAATGCAGGCGGCCAGGTCGGATCGGTTATGGCGGCGGCGGTCATGCTTTCAGTCCTGAAGGGTATGGGGATAATCTAAAGGTCACAAGAGAATTAAAGAAATAAAGGGCGGAGGGTTACCCGCCCTTTATTTTAAACATTATGTATATGTTTTAAAGGGGGTATTATATCATGGACTTTCTTCAGATAGCAGCGAGCGTCATCTTTATCGCGAGCATCATCCTTGTCATCACCGGTTGGATCGACAGCGTCCTGGCAGCTCTCCTCGGCATTCTTTTCATGATCTTTTTCGGGGTCATGACAGACGTCCAGGCATTCCAGATCGTCGACTGGAACGTGATCGTCATCCTTCTCAGCATATGGATCATCTCTGGGTTCTTCGGGAAATCCGGCGTGCCCGATTTCCTGTCGGCAATCATCCTCAAGATGTCAAAGGGCAACGTGGCCGTGTTTGTGACGGTTCTCGGGATGCTTGCAGGATTTATCTCGATGCTTATCGACAACGTGGTCGTTGTCCTCATGTTTGCGCCCGTCGTGTTTCACGCCTGCAGGCGTTTCAAATTCGCCGCGTTCGCCCCGGTGCTCTTTGTGGGGCTTTGCTCAAATTTTATGGGCACCGCGATGCTCCTTGGAGACCTGCCGCCGCAGATGCTTCACAGTGTATCGGGGATTGAGTTCGCTGGGTTCATATGGTTTCAGGGCCGTCCTTCATCGTTTTTTATATTGCTTATCTCCTATGCCTTTACCTGCGCCTATTTCTTCTGGTACTTTTCCAGAAAATACAAGGGCATAACGATGGATGTGGCGTCCATGGCGGGAGAGAAGGCCCTCGATCACATAAAGGACAAGCCTTTCGCGATTATCGCCTGTGGAATATTTGTGCTGACGATCATTGCCATGGCGCTGCGGCCGATCTTTGGCTACCACCTGGGGTTCATCGCATTATGGGGAGCCCTTGCATGCATCCTTGTATTCGAGATCTTCAAGAGCAGGTTCACACTGGAGATACCCGATGTGGAGCAGGTCCTTGCGGAGCTTGACTGGAGGGCGATCTTTTTCTACGTGGCGCTCTTTGCGCTGGTCGGCGGCCTGGAGCACTCCGGAATGATAAAGTCTGTCTCGAACTTAATAACTCCGCTTATCCAGAAGAGCCTTGTCGCCGGGAGCACGGTCCTTTATTGGGTTACTGCACCAATCGTGGGAATTGTGGAACACGATGCCTATATCCTCACCATGCTTTACGTTATCAGAGACCTCGGAAAGGAAACAGGTATGAACCCCTGGCCTCTCTACTGGATGCTCCTGTGGGCAGGCACCCTGGGAAGCAACCTGACCATAGCGGGCGCGCCGGCATTGTTCGTTGCAAAGAACCTAGGAGAGAAAGAAGATCAGAGAAAGGTGGGTCTGAAGGAATTTTTTGCAATAACCGTTCCCTATGTTGTGATATCTCTTATATTCTGTTATATTCCTGCAATGCTCATATGGGTCATTCCTTTCAGTAAATAGGAGGAAGTTATGTCAATTTTGACGATCGCAAGGGAATACGGAAGCGGCGGAAAGGATATCGGCCGGAAAGTGGCTGAGCGCATGGGATATGATTATGTGGACAGGGGCCGCATCCTCGAAGATATGCGGAAGATCGGTACACAGTGGGAGGAGCTTGCAAAATATTTTGACGAGAACAAACCTGATGTGTGGGAGCGATTCAAATGGTCATTCCGGGGTTATGTGGCGCTTATCCAGTCGCATATCCTGCATTACGCCCTCCAGGACAACATGGTCATCATGGGAAGGGGAGGCAATTTTCTGCTCAAAGGCATCCCACACGTGCTGCGAATAAGGACAACGGCGTCCATAGAAAAGAGGATAGAGAAGGTGATGCACTGGCAGGAGACAAACAGCGAGAACGCCGAATGGCTTATCAAGAGGGCGGACAAAGAGATGGCGGGCGCCGTATACCTCGTATACGGATTCGCCTGGGATGATAGTGAGCAGTACGATCTGTTGTTCGATACCGGCCTTCAGAGCTATGATGAGATTGTCGATGTTATTGCAAAGGAGCTTCAGGCAAGGGGGTCGCTTAAGACCGACAAGGCGGTCAAGCTGCTTGCATTGAAGGCCCTCGCGGCAAAGATCAATGCCGATCTTGCGATAGACAACACGCTTCACATATCATCCCTGGATGTAAAATTAAAGGAAGAGGGGCTTGTCGAATACGGGCTCATTGTGAGCGGTGCCGTTCATACCAACAGTGACATACCGCGGATCAAGGATATTGTCGGCAGAGTCGCGGGCAGTACGCCGATCGAATATGATCTGCGCTTTCGCTGGCAATCGAGGATGGGACACACGCAGTATAAATAATATAAACCCAGATTTTCCATTAGGATTAGCACAGTGTCAGACTCTTCCCCGCAAACACGCTCATTTCGCTCCTGCGGCTCCATTCGCTCGCGTTCGGCTTCGGAACTTTTGCATCGCAAAAGACCGAGCTTCCTCGCCTCACGACGGTTTGCTAAAGGAAGGCCCGACACTGTGCTAATGACTTATCCGGGATAAATAAACAACCCGCCTGATGCCCCTTATTTGAGCTGATCGATATCCTTCGTTCTGCCGATCACGACCATTACCTCACTATCCTTGATAATATAGTTCGTCGGCACCATCTTGATCTTGTCCGTAAGGGTATCCCTGATGGCGATGACGTCGACGTGGTATTTGCTGCGCAAATGGACATCGGCGAGGGTCTTTCCGATAAGGCTTGCCGGCGGTGCAATCTCGCAGATAATATAGTCCTCTGTAAGGGGAATATAGTCGAGTATATTGGGAGAAACGATACTCTTCGCGACCTTGTCGGCCATCTCTTTTTCGGGAATAATGACCTCTGTCGCACCGACGCTCTCCAGCACAAGCATGTGCTCCATATTTGGCGCCTTTACGATGATGTTCTTTATTTTAAGCTGTTTGAGATGGAGGGTTATCAATGTGCTCGCTGCAAGGTCCTCTCCGAAAGAGACAATAACAGTGTCATCTTTAAGAAGCCCTATGGAATTAAGGACATTATTGTCGATCCCGTCGGCCAGGATCGCCTTGGTGCAGTAGTCTTTTACCTGCTGGATGGACTCTCTTTTTTTGTCAATGGCAACAACTTCGATACCGTGCTCAAAAAGGCTTTTGGCTACGTTGAATCCGAAGATGCCTATTCCTATAACGACGACTCTTTTTTTCATTCATCATCCTCCTTAGCCCACCATGACCGTTTCTTCGGCATAGGACAGGGTCTTTTTATCAGATCGCATGGTGAGCGATAGCGCAAGCGTAAGCGGCCCAACCCTCCCGGCGAACATGAGAATGATAAGCGCCAGCTTTTGGAAGGAGTTAAGATTCTGTGTTGCGCCTAAAGATAAACCTACGGTCCCAAATGCCGAGACAGATTCGAAGAGATATTCAATGAACAGGTGCCGCGACTCGACGGTAGCTATATCACCGGCGCTGGAAAAGAGGAGCATGGAAGTTATTAAGGCCACCGAGAAGGCAGAGGCGAAGATGATGAAGATCGTTTTGGTCGAAATTTCCCTCGGGATCGTCCGGTTGAACACGTTGACCTCCTCGCTCCCCTTGAGTCTGTTCCAGATTATGAGAAACAGGATTGCCGCACTTGTTGTCTTGACTCCGCCGCCTGCTGAACCTGGCGAGGCGCCGATAAACATGAGTATGATAAGAACCAGTATGGTATGGTTGGTAAGGTGGCCTATATCAACAGTATTAAA
This sequence comes from Deltaproteobacteria bacterium UBA5758, assembly GCA_002418945.1. Classification (GTDB taxonomy): domain Bacteria; phylum Desulfobacterota; class Syntrophorhabdia; order Syntrophorhabdales; family Syntrophorhabdaceae; genus UBA5609. The sequence continues at coordinate 4,517 of DIFC01000057.1, forward strand.
ACCACACGTTCTGGCAGTGATCGACTGAAAGAGAGAGGCAACGATGGCCGTATCAAGGGGGAGATCTTTAATGGTGTGGTTGCGCTCAAAGAAATAGAAGAGGATGGTCCCGGCGGCAATGAGGATCAAGGTGGTGGCTAGGACAAGTTTTGTGTGGACAGAGAGGCGTTTTTCAAAACCCCGCAACCTGTAAAGGATCTCGTGGATGACGACGAATCCGATGCCGCCGGAGATAATGAGGCTGATAATCGTGGCATTGATGAGATAGTCGCCGCTGTAATCGACGAGGCTGTTGGAAAAGAGGGAGTACCCGCAATTGTTAAAGGCCGAGATTGCGTGGTATATGGAGATATATAATGCCCGCCAGAAAGGAAAATCCCTCGTAAAGCGCACAAGTAGCAGAAGCGTTCCGATCGATTCGATAACAAAAGTAAAAATGAAGACGGACTTGAGTATCTGGTAGAAATCGGTTTTTGGACTGTGCAGGAACGTCGTCTGTATGATCTCTCTGCCCTTGAAAGACACGCTGACGCCCATCATCCCGAAAAAGAACACGGAAAAGGTTATAATGCCCAGCCCGCCGCACTGGAAAAGAAAGATTGTTATAATCTGGCCTGCCAGGGAAAGGTCTTTGCCGACATCTATTACCGCAAGCCCCGTGACGCAGACTGCCGACGCTGAGCTGAAGAGGGCGTCGATAAATGCCAGCTGCCCGCTGCCGGCGGAGAAAGGGAGCCAGAGAAGGACGGCGCCGATGAGTATCACTGCCGCAAAACTAATAATGAAAATTCTGGCCGGTGAGAAGATCCTTGAAAAGATGATCTGCAATGTCAGAAAAGTATTTTTTGGCATACGTTGCATGTAGCTTCTGAACAGTGAAATGTTACACCATTATATTTTTAAAATTCAACTGTTAGTTGAACTTTTTCAGTTCGCCATATTGCATTGATTGTGTTCATTTGTCGCAGTTTACTTCAGGGTTGATCTATAAACAGGTGAAATAATTGCGGCAGTATCTGATTTTGGTTGACACATTTCGTTGAATATATATTATAATTGTAAGCAGAATATGGTCATATAAAAGGGGAATCATGGAAAAACTCACCATCGTGACGAGGAGAAAGAAGGCACACCAACAGGATCAAGATGTGCAAGTTGATACTGTTGAATCTGCCCCGAAGGAACAGGAGATCCAGGAAATATCCAGTATTCCGGGATTTACGCTCCCGCCGAGCTTTCATGTCCATGATGGCGATAACCTTATCTTTAAGGAAGTCGCAGGCGACGAGGAACAGATCTTTTCCATAGAGCTGACGCCCCAGCAGTCTCAGGTCGTTCAGTCGATGAACCTGATCAAAGATCTGGTGAATGGAAAACACCAGGGCGTCAAAATATCGATGGAAGAGACCGGGGGCGGAAAGACCGCCTTCAATTTTCATTTCAAGCCTGTTTATACCACAAGGATGCTCAACTCCAAGGATGTGGCAACAATGCTCCAGATAAGCAGGAGCTTTCTCTATAAGCTTGTAAAGGTGAAGGCTATAAAGAGCTACAAGATCGGGAAGCTTAGACGATTCTTGCTTGAGGATGTTATAGATTACCTTAGCAGCAATGTACAGTTTTAGAGGAAACGGGAAGGGTTATCTCAGATGACGATAGAAGCAGTTGCAATGAAGTTTTTTGCAGCCATAGAAGGAGGTCAACTAAATGTACACCGATTATTGGGGCCTTAAAAAGCCGCCATTCGATAACGTACCGGATCCATCGATGTATGTTGAATCCCATGCGTCGGTTGAAAATACAATAGCCGAGACCCTCTTTGCGATCGAGGAGGGAAATGAGTGTCTTACTGTTATCGTCGGTGACGTGGGCCTCGGAAAAACCCTGTCGTTAAGGATGATCCTTGATTCGCTGGATCACAGCAAATACAAGATTGCCTTTGTCACGAACCCCGATATGTCTTTTGTACAGCTTTTGAAAGAGATCATAGGACAATTGACAGGAAAGCAGTGCGAAAGAAGAGGCAAGATCGATCTTTTGGAGACATTCAACAAACTTCTCTTCGAAACGATCGATGAAGGGAAAAAGGTGTTGATATTCATTGACGAGGCGAATGCCATATCCCCGGCAAACCTGGAAAGCCTGAGGCTTCTTACGAATATGCAGGATGACACCCGGAACCTCTTTACTATTGTCCTGGCGGGACAGATGGAACTGGCAAGCAGACTGGAGCACCCGAAGCGGGCAAACCTCTTCCAGCGTATCGGAACATACAACAGGATAAACAAGATAGAATCCGAAGAGCTGGTCAAGAACTATGTTGAAACACGGGTTAAACTGGCAGGGGGGACAGGAAGCCCTTTTACCGATGACGCCGTGCATTGGCTCTGGGAATACTCCGACCACGGGGTGCCCCGGCTTGTCAATAAGATTGCCAAGCTGTGCCTGAAGGCAGGCGAGACGAACCAGTTTGAGACCATTACCGGAGATGTTGTAAAGCAGATCGGCGAGCGCTTTGAAAAGTTGACCGGACCGGCCATTCAGAAACGGAAGAGCAGGGAGAGACCGACGCCACAGGTATCGCGGGAAGAGATTGTGACGGAGAAAGAGAGAAAGAAAAAGACGCCCCCGAAAGAGGCAAGGGCAGAACACGTTGCTCCTCCACCTCCGCCTCCACCCGAAACAAGGATAGAGGAGCCTCCTGTAGAAGTACCTCCTCCGACCGTCGAGCCGCCCCTACCGCCAGCCCCTCCGCCGCCGGTAGAGCCTCCTCCTCCGCCAAGGCCGACGGTTGAGCCGCCGGTTCCTTCAGCTCCCGAGGCAGCTCCGGCACCGCCGGATGAGCCGGACGTGGCAACTATCGCAGGTTTCAAGATCAAGATCGACATCCCGCCCCATGTTCTTGAGCAGACCCAGTCTGCAAACACCGAACACAGAAGGAAGATCGCCGGCGTATTGGCCGCACAGACGCTTGAAAAGAACCCGCAGTTGACTGCTTCGCCGTCTGTTGATCCGGTATCGATATGGAGTGAGATCCTTAATGTGATACTGAAAAGGCTTGAGCCTTAAGGCTGCCGGTCGTCTTCAAGGCTTTTCAGCATCTGAAGTGCTTTTGAATTCTTTGGATTGATCGAGAGGATAAAGTATAATCTTTTTTTGATTTCTTCCGCCTTTTCGCCGGCGAGGTTTTCCTGGTTTTTTTCGTATTCCAAACGGGCAAGGTTAAAATGCGCCTCTTCCTGAAAGTTGTTCAGGGTAAGTGATCTTCTGTAAGCGGGTATAGCCTCGTCCTCCTTCCCCATTTCCTCATATATGGAGCCAAGGTTGTTCCATGCATCGGCGTTCTTTTCGTCAAGCTCCAAAACCCGCTTGAAGCATTCGAGCGATTTATTATATTCCCCATGTTGAATGTACAGGTTTCCGAGATTGAACAGGGCCTTGATGTGGTCCGGATCTATTACAAGAACCTCCCTGTATTGTTCCATCGCCTCGTCAAACATATCGTGTCTGTCGTACATAACAGCAAGGCAGAAATGAGGCGACGCGGTGCTGGGATCAACCTCGATAGCCTTTTTCCATAACGCAATCGCGCCGTTGTAATCGCCCTGGAGATCGGCTATGTTGGCAAGATTGACAAAGGCTTCAGGGTCATTGGGGTTGAGCTGGAGGGCCTTCTGAAACATCTGTTTGGCGCTCCCAAACCTCTCCATCTTTTCATAGACGTACCCCAGGTTGTTGTAAGCTTCGATGCTGTCCGGTTCAAGCTGTACTACCTTGCTGAAATATTTCAGCGCCTTCTCGTACTCATTTCTATTGAGAAAGATAAAACCAAGGTTTACATAAGCATCGGTGAGCTTGTCGTCAAGCTGGATCGCCTTTTTGTAAGCAGCGATTGCTTTGTCGGATAAGGGTTCAAGGAGGTTCGTGTTGTATCCTTCCATGAACCAGTCTCTGGCAGTCTTTTTTGTTGCCATTGTCTCCCTTTATTCATCTATACAAAAGTGATTTAATAAGCATCATGTTAGCAAAGAGCCCCTGTGTTGTCAAGGCCAAAAGGGGCGAAAAGAGGAATGGGACAGAATGCTATAATACCCTGTGATCTTGGATAATCAGACCGCTATGACGGCTCAGCAACAGCCTGTTTTTTTGAAAAGAAGCGGCTAAGAAAATAGGTGATAACTAAAAGACCAACACCTGCCAGATCGGTATAAACGCCGGGTTTGATGAGCATTAGCGCGCCGGCTATGAGCAGGACCCTTATAGGCAATCCAACGGCCTTACCGAGAAGCCACCCCTGCATTCCGCAGGCGAGGGCAAAGGTGCCGATGAGGGCAGTAACAGTCACGATTATAATGTCCGTCAGGCTGCCTATCAGGAGCATGGCGGGATTGAAGATGAACATGTAAGGGGCTATAAAGGCTGCTATGCCGAGCTTCATTGCCGTGAAGCCTACCCTGTTCGGGGATGCGTTCGCTATGGCGGCGCCTGCGTAGGCTGCGAGCGCAACAGGCGGCGTGATGGCCGAGATGCAGGCGAAGTAGAAGACGAAGAGGTGCGCAGCGATGGGTATCGCCCCGAGTTTGATAAGTCCAGTGGTGATAACAGCGGCGCATATCGCGTACGCTGCCGTTGTGGGCATACCCATCCCGAGAACGATGGCCACGACCATCGACAGGAACAGCGCGAGGGGTAGTATGCCCTTTGAATATTCGAGGAGGATCGTCGCGAATTTCAGTCCGATCCCTGTCTGGGATATGATGCCGATTACGATGCCGGCCGCTGCGCATGTCCCCGCCATCTCGATGGCGCCCTTTGCGCCGTTTGCGAGGGAGTCAATAATCTTCTTCAGGCCCATACGCGTCTCCCTGCTGGTCCAGCTTACGGCGACACACCCCACCACGGCCAAGGTGCCGGCCTTGATGATGGAGGCCATCTCGATCGCTATGTAATAGACGAGGACTGCCAGGGGAGCGAACATGTAAAGCCTTTTAAAAGTCTCTTTTTTGTTGGGGATCTGGTCAGGAGGAAGACCCACAAGGCCTGTCTTTGCCGCTTCAAAATCGACCATGAAGTAGACGGCAAGGTAGTACATCGCCGCAGGCAGTATGGCCGCCACAAGGACCTTAACGTAAGGCACCCCGAGGATCTCTGCCATGAGAAAGGCGCCTGCTCCCATTACCGGAGGCATTATCTGACCGCCCGTTGACGCGACGGCCTCGACGGCTCCGGCAAAGTGCGCTTTGTAGCCCATGCTTTTCATCATGGGGATGGTAAAGCTGCCCGTGCCGACAACGTTCGCGGCGGAGCTTCCCGACACGGTTCCGAAAAGCGAGCTAGAGATGATTGCGACCTTGGCGGGACCGCCACGGGCCCAGCCGACGACAGCATTGGCGAACTGGATAAAGTATGCGCCGACCCCCGAGCTCCTGAGAAAGGCGCCGAAGATGACGAATATATAGACATAGGCTGCGGACACAAATACAGGAAGGCCAAGGATCCCGTCGAGGCTGAAGAGGTAGGTGAAGATCCTTGGCCAGCTGTAGCCTTTATGGTAAAAAAGGCCCGGCAGGTGATTGCCGAAATATCCATAGAGGATGAAGACGGTGGCGATGATGGAGAGAGCGAGCCCCGTGGTCCTTCTTGTCATCTCCAGGATCCCCACAACGAACATGAGGGAGATGATCGTGTCCCAGGTAGTGGGCAAGACACCTACCCTGTAGATCCAATCGTCGAAATTGATCACCATGTAAACAAAGGGGATGATGATCATGAGGATAAAGATGTAATCGACGAAGTGAACCCTTTTGCTTGCTCCCTGCCATCCGGGGTAGAGGAGAAAGCAGAGGAAGGCGAGGAAGACAACGTGCATTCCTCTGAAGAACCAGGGGTCGATGGGATTGATGAGGAGGCAGTAGAGATGGAACAGCGAACATACTGCGCCAACGATATAGATCACCCATGATCCGAATTTTCCGAACTCCCGCGTACGGATCAGATCAGCATCTTTTATTTTACCGAGGTCAATAGTCTTTTCTTTCGTCCCCATATCCCCGCCTTTTTCCGGCTTTTCAGGCTCAATTCTGTGGTCTCAGCTCCTTGGGAAGCTTGAGGCCGATCTCTTCATAATATTTGATCGCTCCCGGGTGGAGAGGGATCGGTGAATAGAGGATGTTCTTCGGTTCCACTTCCTGCGCGGATTTGTGGACGCTTACGAGGAGGGGCTTGTTCTTGAAGATCTCTTTTGTAAACTCGTAGACAAAATCGGCAGGCATATCTTTATGGGTGACCATGAAGTTCCAGACTGTCAACGTCGTAATATTGTTTGGTGCGCTCTTGTATGTGCCTTTCGGGATGATGCCTTTTGCAAAGTCAGGGTGCTTCTTGATGAACCTGTCGGCAACGTCTTCTTCTACGCCTATAACCACTATGTCGTGGGTTGTTTCGACGGCTGAGATGAGGCCCCAGGGCAGGCCGACGGATTGGCCGTTGGCATCGAGAAGCCCGTCTTTCAACTGGTTGTCAAGATCTGATGACGAGGCATTGATGATCCGTTTCGGTTTTACCCCTGCCTCCGCGATGATCATCGGCCAGTAAGTCGCAGGCGTCCCGCCGACGGGCCCGGTGCCGACTGATTTGCCGTTGAAATCTTTAATGCTCTTAACACCGCTCTTTTTCAATGCATACATCTGGAAGTAGGTTGTATACATTGGGAAGATCGCCCGGATGTTCTGGTGCTTCTTGCCTTTTGCCCAGCCTGTCCCTGTCCAGCCTTCATATGCCGGGGCTGCTGTGACCATACCGAAATCGAGCTGTTTGATTTCTACGAGCTGGGTATTGTGAACGGGGCCGCCTGTCGATTCAATAGAGGCAGGAATGCCGAGTTTTTCACCCATGACCTTAGCAGGACCTCCTGCCCAGATATAGTAAACACCACCGATGGGGGCTGCGCCGATCGTGACACCCTTTGTAGGCCAGCCCTTTTTATCCTGAGCGTCCGAGAAGGAAACAAGGCCAAGAATACAGACAATTGACACAAAGATAATAAATACCTTCTTCATAATAATACCCCCTCTGATTGTAATGACTTACTTTTTCTATTTCTATTACACAGCCTTGCAAAAATATTGTCAACAAAAAACTATTAAAGGGGCTCACGTCGCCCCCTCTTCG
>DIFC01000049.1 GCA_002418945.1 Deltaproteobacteria bacterium UBA5758
CATTCAGGAAGACCTGCCGCAGGGCTTCAGGATCGCCGTTGATCTCCGGGAGGCCGGGCTGGATCTCCTTTACAAGCTTGACCTTTATCTTCCTGAAATTGATCTGGTCGAGCACCTCGGAGATAAAATCATTGAAATTGATATTGCTTGTTCCGAGATCCTTTTTTCTTGTGACCTCAAGGAGGTTCCTGATGGTTCTGGTGCACCGGTAGGCCTGCTCCTCGATAGTGTCGATATATTCCTTCAGCTCGCCCAGGTCTGATTCGCCCATGGCGGCTCCGCTTACGTTTTCAATGAGTTCTTTGGCGAGTTCTGCGTTGGCAGTGATCGTGGCAAGGGGGTTATTCAGCTCGTGGGCGATGCCCGCTGCCAGGCGGCCCACAAAGGACATCTTTGCCTCCTGTATCAATTGCGCCCTTGTCCTTACTATCTCGGTGGTATCTTCAATAATACAGAGGAGCCCTTCTACGTTTCCTTCTTTTCCGCGTACCGGGACTCCCTTGAAATATATGTACTGAGGGGCGCCCCAGTAGGTTATGAAAGGAAAATCCCATAGCTGAAAGGGTTTTCCTTCGAGCGCCTCCCTGATATACTGGGCAAGGCCGCACTTGATCGTGTATGGATTTTTCAGCCAGTTGAATCCGAGCAGCTTCTCGCCGGCCTTCTCGCCAAGGCCCGACAGAACGGCGAGGGCAGGGTTCACGCTTGAGAATTCGCCTTTCTTATTGACGGTAAAGATCGCAACCGGCGCATTCTCGATGATCTCCTTGTTAAATTCATTGAGGCGCCGCAGCTCATCCTCCGCCATCTTATACTCCGTAATGTCCTGGATCGTCATTATAAAATAAGAGGATTCGCTGTCCGCATCCCTATCTGAAGGGGTCGAAGTGATGAGGTAGTGGGCGTTACCTCTTTTTTTTCCGGTCTTTTTTACCTCCCCGTACTCAGTTCTATTGCTTTCGAAGGACTTGATGGCGGGGCAGCCGACGCAGGGGGATTTGCCGTCGAATATAATAGCATAGCAGTGTTTGTCGCCGGCTTGGGAGGTCTGCTTTTCTTTCGTCCAGCGGAGCATCCTCCGGTTTGTCCATCTGACACTCAGGTTTCTGTCTATGATATAGACGCCGATCGGGATTGAGTTGAGGATGGACCGGAGGGCGTTTTGATCTATGTTGGTTTCAGGGTTCAAGCTTTTTCGTCCGTCTGCAAAAGATACATCTAATATTATAATCGTATATTTCTTTTTATGCAAAAATCTTGCAGTCTTCACATCAGGGCTATTTGTCTTATATGCCTCCTGGTGACGAGCAGGCCCCGCTGCCCTAAGAATAGGACATTTCTATTTTGCGTTGACATAGCTAAGAATTCTGCTTGACATATTTTTGCCGGGGAATAGAATGTAATTAATCGCCATTTTTGAAAAAACAATTGACGATTCTTTTTATATGAGGGTCTGCCGCAACATCACACCCTCCGGCGTGATAAAAGAAGCGGTAAAATACAGTAAGGGGGTTATTATGAAAAGGATGGTATTATGTCTATTCTTCGCAACAGTCTTCTTTCTCTCTGTTTATACTGCATCTGCCCAGCAATATATCACACTCGGCATACCGACATCGCTGAAGCTCATCGAGGGGTACGAGGGACACAAGGCCGCACAGCTTGCCGTTGAGGAGATCAACGCCAAAGGCGGGGTCAAGGTCGGGAACGAAAAACGGCTCCTGAAGATCGAGGCCCTCGACATCCGCGACGGCGAACCGGGCGTCCCGACATCGGAGGCGCTGCTCGGCATCGAGAAGCTCATACTCGATAAAAAGATCTACGCCACCGTTGTGGGCAATTTCAGGTCCGAGGCGCTGCTGGCCGCTATGGACATCTTTTCAAAGTACAAGGTCATCAACATAGGCACCATCGCCATGACGCCGAAATTCCAGGAGAAGGTGTTGAGCGATCCGGAAAAATACAAATACTCTTTCCGCAACTGCCTTGATTCAAGGTACCTTGCCGGGTACATGCAGAACATGATGAAGCACGTGTCGAGCCAGTTCGGGTACAACAAGGTATTCATAGCCACCCAGGACGTCCTGTGGGCAAGCGCAACAGGCTCCATGATGGAAAAGTGGTTCAAGGACAACGGGTGGACTGTGGCTGGATTCGACAAATACCCCGTAGGCGCAACGGATTTTTCTGCGGGCCTCATGAAGGCAAAATCAGCGGGTGTACAGGTCATCCTTCCCATATTCGACATGCCGACGAGCGGCATCCTCGTCAAGCAGTGGAAAAGCATGAAGATCCCTGCCCTGATGGCAGGGTTCATCTCTCCTCTCATGGGTACAAAGGCATGGAAGACCTTCGGAGAGGATATTGACGGGCTCATGAACGTCGTCTTCGAGATCGGGTATTTCCCCGTAAAGGCCCACCCGCCATCAGTAAAGTTCTCCGAGGCGTACATGAAGCGGTGGAAAGAGGATATCCAGTCCGGCCACGGCGCGGCGCCGGCCTATGACACGGTCTACGTGCTTGTCAATGCCATCGAGAAGGCGGGCGCCCTCGACCCTGACAAGGTCGTTAAGGCCATCCAGGAGACGGATATGGTGGGAGTCGTGGGGAGGATCAAGTTCGACAAGGGTCACCAGCTCATATTCGGCGATGATCCGAAAAAAGCTGCCGTAGGGGCTGTCTTCCAGTGGCAAAAGGGTGCGATGGCAGTTGTGTGGCCCGACTCGATTGCATCTGCCAAGATCGTGAAGCCTTCCTGGATGAAATAGCGTAATGCTCGTATACGGCCTCATAAACAGCGCTGTTCTTGCCCTCATGGCCCTGGGCTTCAATCTCACCTTCGGCATAAGCGGTGTGGCGAACTTCGCCTATGGGGCCATATACGTGGTATCAGGTTTTCTCACCTGGACATTGATCAACCACCTTCATCTGCCCTACGCGATCTCGGCGATCATCACGATTTCCGCCATAGGCATCTTCGGAGGGCTTGTATACAAATTCATCATCAGGAGGATCAGGGGGCTCGTGATCTCAGAGGTCATAGCGACCTTCGGCATCTCCATTGTCATCCTTGAGTTTCTCCGATACGTAGGCTTTATCGGCTTCAAGTATTCCCTCCCCGTTTTCATCAAGGGCTCGGTTGAGATATTTGACGCTTATGTGGATATCCAGCGGCTTCTCATCATTGCCTTCGGCATATTCCTCATCACGGGCCTCTACCTCTTCACCCATCACACAAAGATCGGCCTCGCCTTCAGGGGGATCGCCCAGGAAGAACACACATCTCTGTCGCTCGGGATCAACCCCGACAGGATCGCAGGGTGGAGCATGGGCATGGGGTCGGCCCTCGGCGCCCTCGCTGCCATTGTCATCCTGCCCCTTGGCACAATCACCGTGGACAGCGGGTATGACGTCCTGATCAGCGCCCTGTCTGTCTGCATAGTGGGAGGCCTCGGCAGCACCTTCGGGGTGATTATCGCAAGCTTCATCATCGGCTATGCCCAGACAATCACCGCCACCTACGTCTCCGCACACTGGACCATGATCGTAAGCCTTGTTGCCATCCTTATAATACTGGCGATCAAGCCTTCGGGACTTCTGGGCCACCAAAAAGAACTGGAGGAGAGGGTTTGAAAGAAAATTATCGCAAGGAACGTATCGCGAGGGGCATCAAGGCCCGCTCGGATGATATATACGCCCTCACTTCTTATAAGGAGATGTGGTACCTCCTGTTCCCAAGATTTGTCCCCATCGTGGGGATCGCCCTCATCGCCTACTTTTTCCTGCCGCTGTACTGGAAAAAGGTGGCGATTACCACCTGCATCTTCGCCATGCTAGCCGTGTCCTGGGATTTTCTGTCGAACTGCGGGCTTTTGTCCCTCGGCCAGGCGCTTTTCTTCGGCATTGGCTCTTATACCGCAGGAAGCCTTGATCATTATCTGCACCTCCCGATCTATGTCACCATACCGGCGGCTACAATAATAGGCGGGTTCATCTCTACCGCGATCCTTCTCCCTG
>DIFC01000021.1:0-4391 GCA_002418945.1 Deltaproteobacteria bacterium UBA5758
TGGGGCTTGCGTCGCCCCCTCCAGCCGATATCCTGATGAAGATCTTCCTTGTGTCTCGTTCCTCGCACCTCTCCCAGGACGGACTCACTGGTATTTTACTCTCGGCGCTCAGCCCCCCGTTCTCTGCTGTCAATAGGATATGTTGACAATGGATCTTTTTGCTATATACTTTAGGGTAAAGAACAGGAAAGGGGGAATCGATGCAACTTTATATTATGTTGAGCAGGCTTACCGATGAAGGAAGAGAAACGGTCAAAAACAATCCTGAACGTATCAAAGAAGTACACGGGGAGGTCGAACGAATGGGAGCAAAGGTCCTTGCCCAGTACGCGTTGTTAGGGGCATACGATTTTCTGACTGTGCTTGGTGCGCCCGACAATGAAACCATTGCGAAGGTCTCCATTGAGCTCGGCTCAAGAGGGACCGTGCAGATCCAGACATTGGCAGCCACCCCTATCTTTGAATATATAGAGAAAATGGAAGGCGGGATTTCGATAAAACACTCAGGTGAAGAGCCCCTTCCCGAAGAGTACGAAGAGAAGATGTATTAATAAACAGAGAATGCAGAGGACAACTTCCGTCTGACAGTACACCGTATATAGCAACACCCGGTTCATTCTATTGTATTCAACCTTTACGGCTTGCTAATGTTTTGTATAGAGTCGGCTTCAATCTTTGCCGCATACTTTCTGGTTGACAATAAAATATTTTATTGGTTGACAATATGGTTGACAATAGTTGTATAATGGTCAGATGGTCACGAAAAAAGATCTGTTGAAATATATCAAAGCGAAACAACTTGCCTCAGGAAGGGAACTTGCCGAGGCCTTCGGGGTCTCAAGGCAGGCCATCAATAAGCATCTGAAAGGTCTTATTGAAAACGGAAGGGTGCGCAAAGAAGGCACAACGAAGGGAACGATTTACGGGGTATACGGCTCAACAGATAATAAGGATATATCGCAGAAATTCAGGAGGCGGTATATCCTTGAGGGCCTCGAGGAATACATCGTATTTAATGAGTGTGATTCGAACCTGCAACTGAAGAAGAGCCTTTCACAGAACGTCTTCAACCTCGTACGGTATGCCTTTACCGAGATGATGAACAACGCTATTGAACACTCCGGGTCAAAGATCGGTGATATCGATTTTTTTGTGAATGCCTATAACTGCGGATTCAAGATTAAAGATTATGGCATAGGGATATTCTATTCAGTTTTTGAAAAGCTTAGCCTCCCTGATGAATCGGCTGCCGTAGGAGAGCTGCTGAAGGGCAAAACAACAACGATGAAGGAAAGGCACACAGGCGAAGGCGTTTTTTTTACGTCAAAATCAGGCGATCACGTCGCCTTTCAATCGCACAGGGCAGAGCTTGTTTTCGACAACAGGGCGAAGGACGTGTTTGTGATAGCGAGAAGATCAACGAAAGGCACAGAGGTGTCTTTTCGTATAAGCCGCAACTCAAAAAGAAAGCTCGAAGACATATTCAACCTCTACGCGCCGGCAGAGTACGAACATCGCTTTGAGAAAACAAGGGTCTTTGTCAAACTATACCATAAGGAACTTATCTCGCGCTCAGAGGCAAGACGGATGTTGAACGGCCTTGATAAGTTCAAAGAGGTCATCATCGATTTTCTCGGCGTCAGATCCATAGGCAGGGGTTTTGCCGATGAAATATTCAGGGTTTTCAGAAAGTTACACCCGGATATATCTGTCAGGACAGAAAATCTTAATCCTTCCCTGCAGCCGGTCGTTGACCATGTTGTTGACGATGCGGCAGCAGAGCTTGCGACTGCGGCCTGCAAAGCGCCGGCAACAGGATGACAATGTCCCAAAACCTTTTCTTGCAGACAGGTGACCCGGATATCCTCGCAATGAAAAGAGGGGGTATCTACCTGTCGCTCTTCGGTCTGCCCTTTCTGCTTGCCGGGATTTTTGTGCTGCAGATTCCCTTTGACATTGTACCCGTACATTTGGAGGAGAGGCCTATTATCCTCGCCCTGATGCTGCCTCTGGGTTTTGTCTTCGCGATCGCCGGTGCTGCCCTGGTATTCGGGAGAAGCGGCGTCACGATCAACCGCAGGGATCGAACCTTAGTCAGATGGTGGGGTTTTTTAGTCCCCATGAAACGGACAGAATACAGCATTGATATTTTCGAACATGTCCTTCTGGACATTCATGCCGGAGATAGACATTCAGGCGACACTTGTATAATACACCTCGTAGGTTCCGGTCATCCTTATCCGTTCTACATCCCTTCCCCCGCTGACTATGAAGGCGCCCGCCGGACAGCAGAGCAACTGTCCCGTTTCCTGGATATACCTCTTGAAGACAGGGTGGCAGCAAAGCAGGCAGATACCGACTGAGATGGCGGAAGGTTAAAGGTAAAAGCCCTCGTAATTCGTAAATCGTAATTGGAAAAGCACAAGGTGCGAGAGCCGGCCGCCCTTCACGTTTTGTACGGTTTCTCCAATTACGAATTACGATTCACGTTTCACGAATTACGATTGTTCTCGCCTAACGACTTATGCCTCACGTGTGTTATGCAGGATGTATTCCGTCACGGCCTTTCCTACCTCTTCCGTGGTCGAACTACCGCCAAGGTCGGGCGTGCGTATCACATTTTCTTCCAGCACTGCCTCTATGGCGTCTTCAACTATTTTTGCTGCCGCAGGGTAGCCAAGGTATTCGAGCATCATGGCGCCTGACCATATCTGCCCGATCGGGTTTGCAATGCCCCGTCCTGCAATGTCAGGCGCAGAACCGTGAACAGGCTCAAACATGGACGGGAACTCTTTTCCGGGGTTGAGGTTTGCCGACGGCGCAATTCCAAGGCTGCCTGCAAGGGCAGGGGCCAGGTCTGAGAGGATATCCCCGAAGAGGTTGCTGCCGACGATGACGTCGAATCGTTCGGGACGCAGCACGAGCGCCGCGGTAAGCCCGTCGATATGGTACTGGTCGGCCTTAACCCGGGGATACTCTTTTGCGATATCCCGGAATATCTCGTCCCAGTAAGGCATGGTAAAGACGATCCCGTTTGATTTCGTCGCCGACGTGAGATGTTGCTTCGGTCTTTTTGCCGCGAGCTCAAAGGCGAAGCGTATCACCTTTTCGACGCCGGCACGGGTAAATATCGATGCCTGAACGGCCATCTCCTGCTCCGTTCCCGCATACATCCTTCCCCCGACATTGGAATATTCTCCCTCGTTGTTTTCCCTTACGACGCACAGGTCTATGTCGTTAGGCCTCTTGTCTCTGAGCGGGCTCTCGATGCCTTTGAGCAGCCGGACGGGGCGCAGGTTGATGTACTGGCGAAATGTCCTGCGTATGGGGATGAGCAGGCCCCAGAGCGATACATGATCCGGTACCTCCGGATGCCCGACAGCGCCGAGGTAGATCGCCTCGAATCCCCGGAGCGCCTTCAGCCCCTCCGGAGGCATCATTTCGCCATGGGCGGTATAATATTCGCAGCCCCATGAAAAATATTCCCATTGGAAACTGATCCCAAAAAGCTTTCCTGCGGCATCAAGGGCGCGTATACCTTCAGGCACGACCTCTTTGCCTATGCCGTCACCGGGAATGACCGCTATCCTGTGCATGTTTGCAGTCCTCCTTATGGATAAAGTCAATGCCAATCCGTAAGCATGATGCCGAGCCCTATTCTGTTTACGTTGGCATTGTAGTCAAGCAGGCTTTCCCCGTAACCATTAAAATACTGGATATACCCGCTGATCCGTTCATTGTGTATGAAAGGGAGGGGGAAGCTCCAGTCAAGCTGAACGGCGCCCCTGTTGTCGCCGGGCCTGAGGTTGTTGCGCCACATGGCCGCGAACCTGTGCTTGTTCGCGTAATAATATCCCCATACCTCTCCATAGCCAAGATATTTGTCGATATCAGGGTTGTCGTCATCCTGCTCGTTTTCGGGTATCCTATACCATGTCTTAAGGAAGAGGTTGAAGTTCTTCCGCTCGAACCCGAAGTTTGCTACGACCCGGTTCCAGCTCCGCGAAAGGGGCCTTGCGCGGCCGTTAGACTGATGATTGATGCCTAGGTTTATGATGCGCCCCTTTAACCCGAGAATGTTGTAATTGGTTCTGAAATTCAGGAGGATCTCGGGTTCGTAGTTCGTTTCACGGAAGGGTGAAGAAAAAGTGGAGTTGTAAAGCTGCCAGAAGGCAAGCTGCGTGTAAGCGAACCACAGGTCCATATCCTTGTCGGCAACGTCTTCCCAAAGCTTTACCTTGAAGCTGAGCTGAAACTTTGCCTCATTGTTCTGCGCCCTGGCTTCGGGGTCAACATCAAGGCTTGAGTCCTTATTCGGTGACGAGACATAGGCGACAGGCAGCATGTAATTGGGCCTATGCGCCCTGATCACAGGGGCTTTTTCCCGGCTT
>DIFC01000021.1:4512-34826 GCA_002418945.1 Deltaproteobacteria bacterium UBA5758
CGGACAGGTCGTCAAAACATTTCAGCCGCTCAATATCGTTTTTTAACGTCGCGCATTGAGCGACACGGTCGGCAATATCAGCGAGCACATAGCCGGGAAAAAGGGCAAAAAGGGCGAGAACGGTCATCGATAGAAACCTTTCTTGAATACCGGAAAGGCAACGAAACCTGCATCGTACTCTATTCATGATCTCCTCCGATTTTCAACAATAATCCTCTTCCCTTGGAAAATCAAGGGCAAAGTCGGACAATGCCTGTTGGGTCATAAGGGCCGTTGCGGGTTACAATGCACAGCATTATTCCGGATCGTGCCCGCCCAATAAAAAAAGATTAATATAAAAATCATTGTAAAATGATTGAGATTGCCTGTAAATTTAGATACGGAGGCGCAGTGGAAACATTGTTTGGGATAATGACGGGCATTGGGCTCTCCGCAGCGTGCGGATTCAGGATCTTTGTTCCGCTGCTTGTTATGAACCTTGCCGTGCTCTCCGGGTATCTTCACGTGACGCCCGGCTTTGAATGGATCGGAAGCTATTATGCGACGATCGCGTTCGGCACCGCAACGGTCCTCGAGGTGCTGGCCTATTACGTCCCCTGGCTGGATAATCTGCTGGACACGATCGCTTCGCCTGTCTCAATTATCGCCGGCGCCGTTGCAACGGCATCGGTGATCGTTGATTTGCCTCACCACCTCAAGTGGATGCTGGCGGTCATCGCAGGGGGAGGGATTGCGGGCTTTGTCCAGGGCGCCACCGGCGCTATCCGCGCGAAATCATCACTGTTGACCGGGGGCCTTGGCAACCCTGTTATCGCAACCCTCGAACTGGCCGGGGCCATCATCACGGCGGTCTTTGCCATTGTGTTCCCCATCCTTTGCATTCTGCTGATCGTGATCTTCGGCGTCATCGCCGTTTTCAAAGCAGGCCGCTTCTTTTTGCGGAGAAGGATTCGCAGACAAGCTCCATAACGGTAGTAGCCCGCATCTTAAAGTTTTACGGCCGCCCAGTAAACACCCTTTACAACCTCTGCCATGTAATCAAAGTTCAGCGTGTCGATCGCATCGGTAGACTCGTGGCAATGAGGGTTGCGGTAAAAGGCCGAGTCTGTCACCATGACCGCGTCGTAGCCGAACTTCTAATAGTTCTTGTGATCCGATAGACCGATGCCCGGCAGGAGGCTGGGCGCTACGCATGATATTTTTTACCCCTAGGTGAGGCAGGTAGAACACAGTAAAACGACATACGATTTAATGGTGCAACGAGACAAAGAATCGTAACTTCCTGTTTAGCATTGGAACCTTAATAAATTCAGGCAGTCATAGTTTTATCTTGACAAACAATACTTAGGTTGGTTAGATTGTTTTAAGTTAATTGAATCAAATTCAATAGATAGAATGAATATTTTCTGAGAGCAAAAGCAGGTATTTTTATTTTAAAAGCTGGAAGCACCAAATAAAATCAAGGAGGTAACGGACATGAAAGGGTGGGGAAAAGCTTATGGCTACTCAAGATTAGGTGCAAAGAGTTTAATTGCCGGATTGTTGATGCTTTGTATAGCGGGATTACCGGCTATGGCTGCTCCCAAGATTACCTTGACACTTTCAACCTGGGAAACAGAGAAATCAAGCGGAGCGCCTTCGTACAGGCAGATGGCCAAAGACTTAGAGGAAGGTACATCCGGTGCAGTAGCGGTAAAGATGTATTATGCAGAGGCTCTCGGCAAGGCCAAAGAGCATTATGAGATTGCCCTGAAAGGGCTCGCAGATATTACCTGCATAAATGTGGGCTTCACCCCGGGGCGCTTTCCCATGACCGATATGGTCTCCTTCGCGCAGGCCCCTTCTGGCGAAGCTTTTACCAAGGGCTTGGTAGAGGTCATGAAGAAGGGATATCTTCAGAAAGAATACGAAAAAGTGAAACTTCTTTATGTATGGGGAGGTTCGCCTTGCAATATCCTTTGGAGGAAGGGCGTTAAGCCTGCAACGACCGTTGAAGAGCTGAAAGGAAAGAAGATCAGGGTGCCGAGCGTCGGGGCAGCAAACCTGATGAAAAGTCTGGGTGCCATACCTGTTGCGATCCCCATGCCTGAGGTCTATACAGCCATGGAAAGGGGCGTTGTAGACGGCGCCGTGTCAACCGTTGATGTCCTTGAGGTATTTAGCCTCCATTCCGTCTGTAATGAAGTTACCAGGTTGGGAATGCTCACCTTTGGTTTTTGTCTAATTATGAATAAAGATTCCTGGAACAAACTTCCTGAAGAAGCAAAGGCCATCCTCAATAAAAATATAGAGAAATGGGCAATGGTGGCAGGCCGTTCCTTTGACAAGGCAGATCAAATGGCATTAGAGAAACACAAGACTAAAGTCTACACTATGCAACCGAGCGACATCCAGAAGGTAAAGAGTGCTATGGCCGAGCCGGTTAAGCAGTACATAGAAAAGTATGTGGCCGAGGGCTACCCAGCTAAGGAAGCAACCAGTGCATTCAATGAAGCGCTTAAAAAGAATTACAATGTGGAGCCCTTTGTTCTGCCGAAGTGATACGTTCAAGGTTTGGGTGATGCGGGTTTCTATATGACCTGAAAGGGAAAGAGAGTGTTCCTATGAAATCACGGGGGTTGTTAGATCGTTGGTATAAGCTGGCGATAAAAATACCCTTTGCCTTTGCAATGCTCTTTACCATGGGGTTAATGTTTCTGACTGCCATAGACGTTATAGGCCGGTTTTTTGGCCGGCCTATAAGCGGCAGCTATCAGATAAGTGAGCTGACACAGCTATGGATCATCTGTCTTGCCTGGCCGCTTACAGTAAGCATGTCGTCGCATGTCAGCGTCACGTTCATTATATCCAGGTTGCCGACAATAGCAAAGCAGATTGCGGGAGTTCTGGTAAATTTTGTAGCCATGGCAATCTTTGCTATCATTGCTTGGAAAGGTTTCGAGATGGTCATGAGGTCCAGGGAGCAGGCCGAGCTCGTGAACATCCTGGATATCCCCATATATCCTTTTCAAATAGCAGTGCCTATAGGGGCTGCCTTGAGTTTTCTGGTGTATCTTGTCCAACTGGTCTTTCTTGTTGCAGGCCGTAACGTATCGCAAGGAAACGAACAATGAGCATAGCCCTCCTGACAATATGCGTTTTTTTACTGTTGATGTTTCTCGGCCTTCCTGTGGCCTTTACCTTCTTTGCCGCAGGGATCGTTGGCGTTACTCTTTACCGGAACATAGAGTCCGCCATGACGCTGGTCGGTACGAGCCCGTTTGTAGAAGGCAGTAACTATATACTGGTGGCTATTCCGCTGTTTATCTTCATGGGGCGGCTCGTACATAGCAGTGGTCTTAGCAAGGAGCTTTACGGGGCCGGTTATGCCTGGCTCGGCCGTTTCAGGGGTGGCCTGGCCCATGCTACAGTGGTAACGCTCGCCTTCTTTGCGGCCTGCACAGGATCGAGCGTGGCTTCAGTAGCCACCATGGCGCCTATTGCCATGCCCGAGATGGAAAGGTTCAAATATGACGAGAAACTTGCTTCCGGGGCCATCGCCTCGGCCGGGACGCTGGGGATCCTCATACCTCCGAGCATTGCCTTCATAGTATACGGGTATATATGTCAGGTTCCTGTTGGACCTCTGTTCATCGCAGGCATTCTGCCAGGAATCTTATTGACCAGCGCCTTCATAGCAACAGTTATGATCTGGTGCTGGCTCGACCCGGCGGCAGGACCGAGCGGCCCTCCTTTGTCGTGGAGGGAGCGCTTCAAAAGCTTGAGAGGGATATGGTGGTCCGTGGCAATTTTTGTATTGATAATCGGCGGTATCTATCTGGGCCTTTTTACTCCCACTGAGGCAGCTGGTATGGGCGCATTCCTTGTATTTATAATACTTATTTTCATGAAGAGGCTCAAGTGGGGGAATCTCATTGATGCCCTGAAAGACACAGTAATAACCTCGTGCATGATACTGACGATATTTATCGGCGCAAAGGTATTCAATACGTTCCTCGGACTCAGCGGGATCGCAGAGGCGGCAATGGAGGCTCTGTTGAACCTGCCCTTATCGCCGGAAGGCATCATTGCGGTCATCCTGCTGGCGTATATCCCGCTTGGATGTTTTATCGATTCCATGCCCCTGGCAATTCTTACCCTGCCAATCGTATTTCCCGTTGTCAGTAAGCTCGGTTTTGATCCGCTTTGGTTTGGGGTACTCCATGTGGTGACGGGTGAGATATCAATGATCACGCCGCCCGTGGGTATGAATGTCTATGTACTGGGTGGAGTAACAGGAAAGCCTCTGGAGGTGATATTCAAAGGCAGCACGCCTTATCTGATCGCGCTGATTGTGGTTATGTTCATGTTGTACTTCTTCCCGTCCATTAGCTTGGTGCTCCCAAAATACATGGGCTGACCGGACGGTTTATGCCCGCTTCGGGATTTTAGTTAGTTTATCAGGAGGTTTGTAAGGATATGGAAACAAACAATATGACGGATATCAAGGTGTTCAGGTATGACCCTGAGAAGGATGAGAAGCCGCGTTATGCAACCTACAAGGTTCCGCTCGAAGGCACTGTGCTCGATGCATTAAGGTATATTTACGAAGAGCACGATGCTTCATTATCGTTCAGGTTTGGGTGCTCAGGCCCAACCTTTGAGCGTTGCGGAGCTTGTGCCGTGAAGGTCAACGGAGAGCCGGCCCTTGGTTGCAAGAAGATGCTGAAAGAGCAAATGACCGTGGAACCGCATCACAAGTTCGTGATCCTGAAGGATCTCGCTGTGGATTTTGACCGGGAGAATGTACGGACAGGGGAATGGGGTGCGCCATCCACAGAGATCGTTGTCGACCCGGAAAAATGTACTGCGTGCCGCGATTGTGTCCTCATCTGTCCCGTAAAGGTGCTTGAGGTAAAGAAGGTTGACGGCAAAGGAAGGGCAGTGGCCACAGACCCCGGAAGTTGTTGCGGGCAAACCTGCGCCCAATGTGCCACTTTTTGCCCGAACGGCGCTATACGTTTACAAATTCGCGGAGAGACGAGGTGAAAGATGCTGAAGAAAACCATGACAACCGATATCTTAATAATTGGAGGAGGGATAGCCGGCATCAGGGCTGCAATAGAAGCAGCAGAACAGCACTCAGATGTAGTGCTTGTCAACAAGGGGCAGGTCGGTAAAGACGGAGCAGCGGTCTGGATGGCAGGAGGAGGCTATCAGGCAGCCTTCAATCCGCCCGACAGCATAGATCAGCACGTTGAAGATACGATCAAGGCCGGCAAGTACCTGAACAACCAGGACCTGGCAATGGCCTTTTTGAAGCTTGCCCCGGATACAGTGAAAGATCTCACAAAATGGGGTGCGCGGTTTGCAAAGAAGGACGGGAAATTCTTTCAGATCAAATTACCGGGTGAGACATATCCAAGGTCGATGAGCCACAGTATTATAGGCGAGTCTTTGGGTGGTGAATACCGGAAGGTTCTTCCGCGCCAGGTAAGATCGCACAAGGAGATTAATATACTCAATGATATCTTTATCGTGGATCTGATAGGAAGCGGCGGGAAGATCTCAGGGGCAGTGGGATTGGATGTCAGAAGCGGAGAATTTGTGGTGATACAGGCCAAGGAGACCATCCTGGCAACCGGTGGATTCATGGCCTTGTTTAATCTTACGACAGCAAACCCGACCCTTACAGGGGATGGTCACGGCATGGCTTACAGGGCCGGCGCCCGTATGATGGACATGGAGTTCATCCAGTTTTTCCCTGCGGCGACGCTGTGGCCCCGCACCGTATACAGAGACCATTTCCCCTATACGCTGCTCTGGAGGCTGCGGGGGATATTCTATAACGCGATCGGCGAGAGATTCATGGAGAGGTATTTTCCGATCGAAAAGGACTTTGCCACGAGAGAGGCTATGTCGAGGGCCATCCACAGAGAAGTTAAGGAAGGACGGGGATCTGCCAACGGCGGCGCCTATCTTTCTTTCAGGCACCTGCCGAGAAACCTTATAAACGTTTGCCTTGAAGACTTGAAGGACAATCCGTTCATGCAGGGCTTGAAGGAGGCCGGGGTTGACATCCGTGAGGACGCCATCGAGATCGGGCCTGCAGCTCATTACGTCCAGGGCGGATGCTGGGTCAACGAACGTTGTGAAACGAGCCTGCCCGGTCTGTATGCGGTCGGCGAGCTGGGTTCCGGCGGAAAGGACGGGGCAGACCGTCTGGCCGGGAACGCCTTGCCCTTCTGTATGGCGATGGGCTATATTGCCGGCAAGGAAGCGGCGCAAAAGGCTACGCGCGACGACTTGCCGGGCCTGAACGAAGCCCAGGTCGAAGAGATATGCTCCAGGGCGGCGGAGCCGTTTATGCGTCAGGACGGAGTGAGGCCCGTCAAGGTGAAGAGGGAGATCCGCGATCTTATGTCACGCAACATGGTGTATGACCGGAACAAGGATGAGCTCGAAGAAGGTTTGAAGGAACTGGCCCGGATAAGACAGGAAGAGCTTCCGAGGCTCTACGTCTCTGCAAAGACAGAGAGATTCAACCTGGAATGGGTGGAAGCCCTTGAAGTTCGGAATATGCTTGATATTGCAGAAATGAGCATGAGAGCCGCACTTATGAGGGAAGAGAGCCGTGGGCTTCACCAGAGATCGGATTTTCCTGAAGAACGTAAGGCGTGGCTGAAGCATATCGTCATAAGAATGGATAAGGATGGAATGAATTTTACAACGGAACCGGTAACATTTCCTTTATTCAAGCCGATGTCGGATAAGGCAAATTCGTGAGTATAACAAAGAAATGGATTGTATATTAAGATGAGTTATAAGGAGGCGATCAATGAGTACGGATATTGCTATCATAAAGGATGAGCGCGTGACAGCGCTCCTTAATGAGAGGCACATACTTGATCAGGACATAAAGCAGGTCATTGCTGCCGCTGAGGCCACAGAGGTAAAACTGTACCAGCCGGATAGCGAGCGGTATCTGGCTAAACTGCAAACAGCTAATGCAACGTTCTACGTGGAATATTCAGCTGTACCTGACGGCTATCAGGTTCACACGGCCTATTTCCATAAATCCGAGATTATAAAGGAGTGATCGCGATGGGAGACTGGCACTGCTTTAAATGCAAAGAACAGATGGTTGAAGGCGAAATAAAGCTCATGTACCTTGAGATAGACGCCACGTTGACCGGACTTGTATGCCCCAAGTGCGGCGAAGGATATATACCCGAGGAACTGGCGATCGGTAAGCTTGCCGAGGGAGAGAAAAAGATTGAGGACAAATGAGAGGGCCGATGCCGACGGCAACCGTCTATTCAAGAAATCGGTTGTTGCCGTCTATGAGACGGAGACCTTTTCAAGTCTTCTCAAAGATGTCTTGCATCCCGGAGGGTTAAAATTAACAAGAAGGGCCTTTGAGGCGGCACAGATCGATAAACATTGTACGGTTCTTGATATTGCCTGCGGAAAAGGCGAAAGTATCTTTCTGCTGGCAAAGGAATTTGGCTGCCGCGGAGTGGGGATGGACCTTTCATTCCCGAAGATTGCACAGGCAACAACGGAGGCAAAAGAACAAAACTTTAGCGCAGGGTCTTCCTTTCTGGTTTCCGACGCCGAGGCCTTGCCTTTTGCAGATGCCGTATTTGATGTGGTTCTGTCGGAATGCTCGTTCTCAGTCCTTCCGGTAAAGAGGCAGGCGGCATCAGAGATAGCACGCGTCCTGAAGCCCGGCGGCAGGCTGGTGATAACCGATATCGTCCTGGAAACCGGCAGCGGCGGAAGTATGCCGGATAATGCAGCTGCCGATACCGGACCGACGCTCCCCTGCATCGCCGGGGCCGTATCTGTGGCAGAATACATTGAGATATTCAGGGAAAGTGGTTTCTGTGATGCATACGTAGAGGACCATTCAAAGGAACTGAAAAAGATAGGCTACCAGATGGCGCTGTCGTTCGGAGGCTGGAAGGGATTTCTGCAGGTCCTGTCATCGGAACTACGCTGCGCATCCCCGAAAGAAGGGACGGAAGACTTCTGTTATACCGAACCGAACAGGAAGGCAGCCGCATCAGGCAAACCGGGCTACGCGCTTATCCGGGTAACAAAACCATGATATTGGACCGGCAGACGACCGATCTGTTTCTCACCTGGGTATTGCAGACTGGAGTCTTCATTAAGGAGATGCACGCCGTATGAGTGTAACGATCGGAGAGACCCTAAGCCTCTGTCCTGAGTGTTTACGGAGGATACCGGCTCAGAGAGTGGAAAGACAGGGCAGCGTCTATCTTGAAAAGACATGCCCCGAGCATGGCAGTTTCAGGACGCTGATATGGCGCGGCGATGGTGTGAGTTATCTGGACTGGGCACGCAACAGCCAGAAAGCAATAGGGCCGTTGGAGTGCGTAACGCAGGCGGACAAGGGGTGTCCCTTCGACTGCGGTCTTTGCAGCGGGCACAGGGCGAACGCCTGCACCATGGTAATGGAGGTTACCCAGCGGTGCGACCTGGGGTGCCCGGTCTGCTTTGCAGACACCGATTGCGCGAGCAACGGCGAACCTGATATGTCGGTAATCGAACAGATGTACAAGACCGTCTTAAAGGTGGCCGGAACCCCGGCCATCCAGTTAAGCGGCGGCGAACCGACAATGAGAGACGACCTGCCCGAGATCGTAGCCATGGGAAAGAGGATGGGCTTTCACCATATCATGATCAACAGCAACGGGATCAGGATAGCCCGTGAGCCTGATTACCTGCAGAGACTTCTGGATGCAGGCGCAGGGACCATCTACCTCCAGTTCGACGGCGTGACGGATGAGGTCTACCGGTATATGCGCGGCAGGGACCTCTTTGACCTGAAGACAAGGGTGATAGAGAACTGTGCCAGAAAAGGGATTGGCGTACTCCTGATTCCCACCTTGAAACCCGGCGTTAACGATCACGAGCTCGGTGCGATCATCCGTTTTGCCCAAAGCCGGATACCCACCGTAAGAGGGGTCCACTTCCAGCCAATAAGCTACATCGGGCGCTATCCTGCCGCACCGAAAGATGAAGACAGGATAACCATCCCCGATGTGATCGCCAGGCTTGTGCAGCAGACGGACGGCGAACTCAAGACGGAAAATTTCCTTCCCCGCCGTTCCGAAGATTCACACTGTTCATTCTCCAGCCTCTTTATACTCAAGGAAGGGAGGCTGAAGGCCGTCAGCAGGAGATACGCAAATGTCTTGCCGAGCGCCTGGGCCGGACACTTCCGGACGCCCTGGGAATCCGCACGCTCCTTTATGAACCTCCACTGGCGGAGCGCCGGACAGAAGCCTGACCGGCCTGAAACGGGCGGTTGTTGTTCTTCCGGGGACGAACCGTATCACGTGGCGGCTGCGGATGGTTTTACGATCAGCTGCATGCCCTTTCAGGACGTCTGGAGCATCGACCTAGAGAGGGTGCAGAGGTGTTGCGGCCACGTGGTTACAGAATATGGACGCATCCTTCCCTTCTGTACCTACTACCTGACAGACAGGCACGGGCGGAGACTTTATCCTGTCCCGGAGAGCCTTGGCAGGGGCCACGGAAAGGCGGTTCAACATCATGGCTGATAAAAAAAACCGGGAAGACCTGGAAAGGATCTATCTGGAAGAGTGGCTCCACAGCAAGATCAGGTACGAGGTGCTGACAGATCCCGATTTCCGGGCCTTCACAGACGGCGGATTGCCGGAAAGGCTTACCAGAGCAGATATAGAGCGCTATCACTTTTTCAGGCTCAAAAAGCTGCTCTCCTATGTCAGCGGGAACAGCTCCTTTTACAAAGACCTCTTTGACAAGAACCACATAAGGCCGTCGGATATTGTCTCCCTGGCAGATCTGGAAAAAATCCCCTTTACCGATCAGGCAGATCTGGCAAGGAACCCGAACCGCTTCCTTTGCGGATCGCACGGTGATATCGCCAGGGTCACGACGTTTACGACCTCAGGCACTACAGGCCCGGAGAAAAGGGTTTATTGCACTGATGGGGATATTGAGCGCATTATAGAGTTCATGGGCGCAGGCATGAGGACGGTGACCGAAAAAGAGGACGTGGTCCAGATTATGCTGCCTTCAGGCAGACTCAGCAATCAGGCCGACCTGCTCGAACAGGGCGTCCTGAAAATAGGCGCGAAAGCGGTAAAGGCAGGACTCAATCTGTCTTCCGAGGAGCAACTGGAACTGATAAAGAAACATGGGGCCACGGTGATCTTCGGGGTCGCCTCCCCTGTCTACCGGATGACCCAGGAGTTGAAAGATCTCCATGCCCTTGACAAACTCGGCGTCAAGACGGTCTTCCTCACCAGCTTTCTCGCCGATGCGCAGAAAGAGTATCTCCGCCGGATCTGGAATTGCGATGTGCACAGCCACTATGGCCTCACCGAGATGGGATTGGCAGTTGCCGTCGAATGTCATGCCCACGACGGATATCATTTCAATGAGGCCGACCTGCTTCTTGAGATCATCGACCCTGAAACGGGCAGAGTTCTCGATGAGGGAGAAGGGGAACTTGTTTTTACAACACTCACGCGGCAGGGAACGCCGCTGGTACGATATCGCACCAATGACATAGCGCGGGTGATCCCGGAGCCCTGCCCATGCGGGGCTGCGACCCTCCGCAGATTTGGCCCTGTAAAAAGGCGCCTCGAGCTTATTGTGCGTCTCGCTGGCGGATACCTGATCTATCCAAGCCTTTTTGATGAGGTGTTCTATACGCTCACGGACGTAATCGACTATGACCTGAGGGTAACCGGTGCAGGAGGCAGGGAGCGGCTCCACTTCACAATGGAGACAACAGGACAGGACCCGGACATCCATGACAGAGTGAGGCGGCTCCTTTTCAGTGAACCGGCCCTGCGCCCGCTCTTTGCAGGGAATACAATGGACGAGCCGGAGATAGTAGTGGTCCCGCCGGGCGGGATATTACAGATGGGCAGGGCCAAGAAGAAAATAATCGATGAACGCGTGTTATAAGGAGACAGAAAAACAGGCATGAGCGAATTGGACAAGATAATAAATGAATGTCTTGGAGAGGAGCCACCTTACTGTCAGGCGGCATGTCCCCTCCATATAGACGTTCAGGGCTATATAAGGATGGTGCGGGAGGGCAAATACGACGAGGCGCTCCGGATCATCAGGGACGTGCTCCCCTTCCCCGGTATTATGGGACGCATCTGCACCCACCCCTGCGAGTCGGCCTGCAGAAGGAAGGACCTTGATGAGGCCCTCGCCATAGCACACCTCAAGAGGGCCGCCGGTGATTACGGGACTGTTGATGAACCTCCTGCCGGCATTGAGGGGAAAGAGAAGAGGATTGCCATCGTAGGCGGCGGTCCGGCGGGCATTATGGCTGCATACGATCTCCGGAAGATAGGATACGGGGTGACCATCTTTGAGGCCCTTCCCTGTCTTGGCGGGATGCTGGCCTCTGCCATCCCCGATTTCCGTCTGTCGGGCGATCTGGTCCGGGAGGAACTGGGAGTCATTGAAAGGCTCGGCGTGGAGATCAATCTCAATACAAAGGTGGGAGACGACATCGCCTTCTCCCGGTTAAAGGAAGGCTACGATGCGGTCATAATAGCAACAGGCGCGCCCTTAAGCCGCAAATTGAACATCGAAGGATCAAACATGCAGGGCGTGCTCTGGGGACTTGACTTTTTAACGGCCGTCAAGGCGGGTAATGCGCCGAAGGCAAACGGCAGAGTAGTGGTCATCGGCGGCGGCAACGTAGCCGTTGACGCCGCAAGGTCGGTACTGCGCATCGGTGCGAAGGAGGTTGCAATTATCTACCGGAGGACGAGGAAGGAGATGCCTGCAATCTCCGGGGAGATCGAACAGGCCCTGGAAGAAGGTATATCCCTGGAAACCTCCTGGGCGCCGGGAAGGATTCTGGGCAGCGAGGGAAAAGTGACCGGGATGGAGTTTATACGCAGTATTCAAACGTCCCGCGGAGAGAATCCGACCGGTCCGGTCCTTGACGGGACGACGATAAAGAGGGTGGAGTGCGATACCGTGATCCTCGCCATTGGCCAGCAAAACGACCTTTCCTGGGTAGACGACGCCGGCACAGTTACAACAGAGGAAGGATCGATGCGCGTGGACGGCCCCACGCTCCAGACGCCGGATAAGAGCATCTTCGCCTGCGGCGACGTTGTAACCGGGCCGAAGTCGGCGGTCGATGCCCTCGCTGCAGGCCGAAGTGCGGCGATCTCCGTCGACAGGTACCTGCGCCTGGACCTGACGCAGGACAGGGACGCGGAGCGCCCGCGCGCAAGCAGGCTCGTTGTCCCCATCGAGGGATATGAGAAAAAGAAACGCTGCCCTATGCCCGTTCTGGATATCGAGACGCGTCGCCAAAACTTCCGTGAGGTGGAAATCGGTTTCAGCCACGACCTCGCACAATCAGAGGCCAGCCGCTGCCTTGAGTGCCAGTGTAAAACCTGCATCAGGGACTGTGAATTTCTCAAAGGCCTGAACGAAGCGCCTGGAACACTGGCCCGGAAGCTCAGAGATGGCCTCTTCCGCGTTGACAAGCGCCTTGCATACCGGTGCAATATCTGCGACCTCTGCAAGAGGAACTGTCCAAAAGAACTTTCCCCGGGCGATATGTTTATGGAGATACGGCAGGCCATGGTCAAAGAAGGTCTGGGACCCCTCCCCGAACACCAGTTCGTAAAGCGGGACCAAAATTTCAGCATCTCCGACAAATTCGCCTTTGTGCACTGCGATCCGGGCGCCGAAAAGTGTGAACATATCTTTTTTCCCGGCTGTGGACTGTCCGGTTATTCCCCGGAACTTGTGATCGACACCTACGAGCATCTCCGCAGGCATTTGCCGAAAACCGGTCTTATCCTGGGTTGTTGCGGCGGTCCCACGCGTTTTCTCGGGGATGAGCCGCGATTCCGGGAGATACTGAACATGTTGATCGCCGAAGTAAAGGCCCTCGGCGATGCCGAGCTGATAGTTGCCTGTCCGGACTGTTATCACACGTTCAGGCACTGTGCACCTGAACTGAAGATACGCCCATTATCCGGCATCCTTAGCGAGCAAAACCTTCCCGTAGAGGTATCGTCCGGAGAAGGACTTGTATTCTCGCTCCACGACTCCTGTAAGGCACGCTGGGAGCCGGAATGGCAGGACAGCGTCCGGGAGCTGATCGGAAAACTGGGATATGAGATAGAGGAAGTGGAGAATTCCCGCGATAAAACACGCTGCTGCGGTCTCGGAGGGATGGCGGCCTACGCAGATCCTGAGCTGACTGCCGTCAATATCAAAAAACGGGCAGATGAATTCGGGCACGATATCCTCACCTATTGTGCGAGCTGCCGGGAGGCCCTTTCCGCGCACAAACCGGCCCTCCACGTGCTGGACCTTATATTTAATCCCGATTGGAGAAGTGCAAAGACCAACCCGCAAAAGACCGGGAAGGCACGCCGAGAAAACCAGGCCCGGCTGAAACAGATGGTTCAGGAAAGATATCAATCATGAGGTAATGCGAGAATCCGGAGGAACATGACAATCAGAGTACAGCGAGAAGAATTCATTCGAAACGTCAATGAGGCCATCAGCGACTGGGACAAAGAGAGGCTGGTGTCACTGGTCATGGAAGGACTGGGATCGGGATTTATGCCCATTGAGATAACCGGTCAGGTATTGCTCCCTGTTCTGCAAAAGGCCTGCAGGGAGATCGATAGCCACGACATCAGTTTCGCTGAGCTGTTGCTGCTTGCCGATACGATCAAGGCGGCCCTCGACATTCTTATACCAAAGATCAGGGAGTCGTTAAACGAAACGACGGTCAAGGGCAGGGTGATCATAGGAACGGTAAAGGGCGATATCCACGAACTTGGCAAAAACCTGGTGGCAGCGGTCTTCGAATCGGGAGGTTACCGCGTGACGGACCTCGGAAAGGATGTGCCTACGGATGATTTCATCAGGGCAGTCGAGAAGGAAAAGGCGGATGTCATTGCAGCCTCGACGCTCATGACCCCGACACTGATCAGCATCGAGGAACTGCTGAAGGAGGTCAGGGCAAGAAAGCTGAAAATAAAGACCATCATCGGGGGCTGGGCCACGTCACCCGAGTTTGCCCGAAAGGTAGGGGCGGACGCCTGGGCGGATGACGCACTGGATGGTCTCTTCAAGCTCGACAGGCTGATGGTGGGTCAGAATCATGACTAAACGCCTTGTCTCGGTGTCATTCCAGCCTTCAGGCAGGACCGTGGATGTTCCCGCCGGGACCGATCTTTTCCGCCTGATGGCAAATCTTGGATTGAAACATTCCAACACCTGCGGAGGCAAGGGGAAATGCGGGAAGTGCAAGGTAAAGATCGAAGAAGGGTTCCACGCGCTCAACCCTCCCACCGAAACAGAGTTGAAGCACCTCTCGCCGGAGGAGGTCGGCCAGGGGTACCGGCTGGCCTGTGCTGTCCGGGTGCCGCCTGTTCCTTCCTTTTCCGTGAGATCGCCCTCAAGCGGACCCTCCACACAGATACTTCAAACAGAGGGGACTCCGGTCTACGTACTTCCGGACCCTGCTGTGAAGAAATACGCTATCCACTTAAGTCAATCAGGATTGTTCAGGGAAGAGTATATACTGAGTGAGCTGAAGGAAAGGTACGGCGTCACCTGCCGGATGGACTACACGGCGCTCACTATGCTCCCCGCTGCAATTGAGCGGGGCAAAACCTCTGTTACATGTACTGTGTATTGCAGAAAAACAGTAACCGCCATAGAACCCGGGGACACAACCGGGAAGTGCCTTGGTTTTGCCGTTGACATCGGCACCACAAAGCTTGCCCTCTATCTTGTAGACCTCAATAGCGGAAAAGAACTTGTTTTTTCGGCTTCGCCAAATCCCCAGGTTCTTTATGGTGACGATGTCATGTCTCGCATATCCTTTGCCATGGCCAGGAAAGGCAACCTCATCATCTTGCAGAAGATCCTGCTGAAAGAGATGGCACGACTTATATCTGATTGTTGCGTGAATGCGGGGATCAGTCCCAACTGGATTTACGAAGGTTGTGTTGCAGGGAATACATGCATGGTACAACTGTTCCTCGGAATGTCCCCAAGGAATCTTGCATTCTTTCCTTATAATAATATATCCCGCAGAGGAGTGACGGTCAGGACAGGAGAGCTTCCCGTCCGCCTTCCTGTTCACCGGGCAGCCAGAATTCACACCCTTCCCCTTATAGCCGGTTTTGTCGGTGCCGATACCGTGGCTGCCCGGCTTGCCGTGGAACTGCATGATTTCAGGAAACCGCAAATGCTCCTGGACATCGGTACGAATACAGAGGTTGTGCTTTCCGACGGGGACGGGTCCATAGCATGTTCGTGCGCATCCGGACCGGCCTTTGAGGGTATGCACATTACTCACGGGATGAAGGCCAGTTCAAGCTCTATCGACCGGGTATCCATTGATCCGGAAACGCTGGAGGTAACCTACAGCACCATCGACGGAGCTAAACCTGCCGGCATCTGCGGTTCAGGGATTGCATCCGCAATAGCGGAATTGGTGAAGGCCGGGGTAATCGGTCTGAACGGCAGATTCGGGGATGATTTGTCCCGCAGAACGAAGAGGATAAAGACGGTGAACGGCAAGGCCGTTGAGTTTGTTCTTGCTTGGAGGCATGAGACGGCAGTTGATACAGATATATCAATAAGTCAGAAAGACGTGGTTGAAGTACAGAAGGCCAAGGCGGCCATTTACACGGGGTGTACGCTGCTTATGAAGCAGAGAGGGATAACGGCAGATCACATTGAAAGCCTTGTCGTTGCAGGGGCCTTCGGTCAATTCGTTGATAAAGAGAGCGTTCGGACCATCGGCATGTTTCCCGAGGTGGGGAATGACCGGGTCCATGAGGTGGGAAACGCCGCGGGCACCGGGGCAAGGATCGCCCTGATATCCCTTCCGAAGAGAGAGGAAGCGGAGCGTATGGCGCGCGCGACGGAGTATTACGAACTTGCTGCTGATCCTGCTTTTGTAGGAACATACGCCAGAGCTATGCTGTTTCCCTAAAAACGTGCTACCTGAGAAAATAAAAAGCGATACTCATTTTAAGTTGTTTTTTACTTAAAATATCGGGAATGGCAGTCAAATGGTTGTAAGCGGTGATCTAATGTATACGATCAAGTTTACATTATTCCTAAAAATGAAGTATAATTTCATAATTGATAGGCATAAGGAGGCTATGAGGAATTCCGATATTAAGCACAAGAGTTTAGGTAAGAATCCGGTAAGGCTTGATTGTATTATATCTGTGCAGAAAGAAAGTGTTGAAAAAAGGACTAGGAAATATGTCAAACATTGAAAAAAACCAACCGTTTCGATCCTATGTCCCGGCATTGGAGCAAGGACTGCTGGTATTACTATTTCTCCAGCAGCATGCACATGAAAAAATGAACCTGACAAAGATATGTCAAGGTGTGGGAATCCGGAACAGCAAAGGGCATTATATTCTGACTACATTACAGACCTATGGGTTTGTTGAAAAAGATCCTTATTCAAAAACTTATTCGCTTGGCGCAAGGTTTGTACCGATTGCACGTACCGTTATTGACCATCTTGATTACAGAGCAGCTTCGGCCCCGTTTGTTGAGAAATTAGCCAAAGAAACCCACAGCGTAGTATGGTTCGGTTTGAAAATGGATGAATCTCTTTTTGTCCTGAACAAGTATGAGGGTAAGAAAAATTTTTGGGCTACCCCAGGCATCGGTCATACCTTTGATTTTTTTGCAGGTGCATCAGGGAAAGTTATACTTGCTTTCTTGCCGGATGAGGAACGCATACCTCTTCTTGAGAAAAATAAGGGCACAAAGATATCACAAAAAGATTTGGATTTAGTAAGGAAAACCGGTTATGCTCAAGATTTTGGTACGTTTGTCAAGGGTATCAATGCTGTTGCAGCACCGGTCTTCGGATCCAACAAACAGCTTATAGGCACCCTTCTCCTTTTCGGTACTTTTCCTGCAAAGATGTTTGATTCGTACGGCAGTAAAACTGCTGACGCAGCACGGCGACTTTCTCAAAAGCTCGGAGGTTAGACGCGGACTCGCCTAACAGCGTACCGGGGATCGCTGTCCTCAAATGCCGGGATCTCCCGCTCTGAGTATATTGAAAAATCGTAGGGTGATTCACCGTGGCAGGCCTTGCAAACCCAGCCGTCCTTGACAGGATAGGCCTCA
Source organism: Deltaproteobacteria bacterium UBA5758 (assembly GCA_002418945.1). Classification (GTDB taxonomy): domain Bacteria; phylum Desulfobacterota; class Syntrophorhabdia; order Syntrophorhabdales; family Syntrophorhabdaceae; genus UBA5609. The sequence goes on from DIFC01000021.1 coordinate 21,697, forward strand.
TGGCACACAGGGCAGACCGCGATCTTTCCCTTACTCCGCTTCTGGAGAAATTCCTGCCGAATATGTACGGGTTGTACGGCGCAGAGCGTTTCCCCCGCACTCTTAATCTGGGCCATAAGAAGCTCGGCATTCTGTTCGTTTTTGGGTTTTAGCTTAAAGAACCAGGCGCCTATTTCCGATTGTTCATGGATCCTCTCCGGTACGAGGAAAACGCGGAAGCCGCGCCCCCCTTCTTTGTCGTAAAGGGTCACCGCATATCTCCCGAAATCAAAGACCCTAAGCCAGCCGTTTCCTATCGTACATGGAGTAAGCAGCTGGACCGCATCGGGCAGGCAGGAGGCTGTTTCGCTGATGGCATCAAAGAGTACACCAGCCGGCATATAGGATCTGGCGAGATTGACCATGAATCCGCCCACGACAACGCCGGGAGCGACATGTCCGTGAAACTCCTCAACCTGACGACAAAAACGTTCAATATTAAAATTCCCTCTGTTCATAATAGTATCCCTCTTAAAAAGTCTCCCCTCACGAGAGTCCTCAAAGACAGGCAGCCTTCTTCTTCTGCATGCTGATTTTTGCTGTTTCAGAAACGAGATAACCCATTATGGCACAACGCGTACACGGTGGATCGGTACCGATGATCTTCACTTCTATTGCCATATAAACGCCCTCTTTATTGTGATATCCGTCAGCAATGTATCATTTTTCAGGGGGGGGCTCTGCCCCCCTGTATCATCTACCCGCTTATGCAGTAATTACCTTTGCAGGTTCTCCGAGAAGCGCCTTCATTACCCTGCACGGTATTGCCCTGTATGTAGGCATCCCGACCTCCGGCTGTGTGACTGTCCAGGAAGTCAGGTAGTTGGCATTCTGCAAACCGCCAAATCCGTACGGTACCGACACTACCTGGGGATGGATGTAGTGGGTCAGGGAGGCCTTCATCTGGATCTTTCCAAAAGGCGTTTCTATGATAATCTGATCGCCGCTTGCGATCCCAAACCGTTTTGCCGTTTCAGTGTTGATCTCGGACATCGGTTCACCTATTTTACCTCGCAGAGTGGGTACGCCTAGGAGCATTGATTGGGCAAAATTGATATTCCTCTGGCCCGTTACCGCAATCAATGGATACTGCCTTTGCAGGTCAGGCCTGCTGATAGCACTGAGCGCCGGCTCATGGTAGGTAGGCATAGGATCGAAACCCAGACGCTCGAGGGTCTCGCTGTAGAATTCCACCTTGCCCGTGGGGGTGCCGATGCCCTCTGTTGCGTACTTGTTGAATTCCCTTTTCCTGTAAAGGCATCCTCCCGGATTCTTTTTAAGGTCATCAAGCGGTATCCTTATCATCGGGCAAAAGTAGTTTTCATGAAAATCGTATACATCTTTCCATGGGAGATGCTTCTCGAGCCCGAGACGCTTTGCCAGCTCAAGCCATATCTTCCAGCTTGGCCAGCAATCTTCAGGGGGCTCCATCGCCTTGTTGAGCAAGGATATCTGAGGTCGGCCCACGTAGGCATACATGCTGTCCTGTTCATAGAAAGTGGCCGCAGGGAGTACGATATCGGCCAGCTGTGCCGTTTCCGTCATAAAGATATCATGGACCACCATTAAATCGAGCTGGTTCATCCCTGCCCGCAGATAGTTGGTATCTGCAAGGGTGATGATCGGATTTCCGGCAGTTACCAGCAGGGCCTTGATCGGATACGGTTTGCCATGGGCCATGCACTTATAGAGGGTGGCTACATTGGGTTGCCCGACAGTGTCATGGAAAAGGGGATATTCGGCCCTGGCCGTCTCTTCTGCCCTTGGCAGCGGTAATCCCTCTTTCTGCCAGTTTTCCCGCGCCCACTTGCTGTAAATGTGGAGGGGCATCAATGTCGAACCGCCCCTGGAATCAAGGTTACCCGTAATCGCGATCAGGCTGTCTATGCCACGGCATGCCTGAAAACCGTTGTCCACGTTGTCAAGACTGTTGCCCTGGAATATGGCTGACGGCTTGTTCGTGCTGTACATCCTTGCCGCTTCCCGTATCTTTTCAGCCGGTACTTCGCATATGCCGGCAACCTGTTCGGGGGTATAGTCCTTCACGTGTTCCTTCAGTTTGTCAAAACCGAAGGTATACTTTTCTACAAAGTTCTTATCGTAAAGCTCCTCTGTGATGATCACATTAAGGAAGGCCAAAGCCAGCGCGGCGTCGGTGCCTGGCCTGATGGGAAGATGTATATCCGCTGCCTTTGCCAGGAGTGTCCGCCTGGGATCGATTACGATCAGCTTTGTGCCCCGCTGGGTCTTCGCCATAACTATTGCGTCGCCTGCAAAGGGGACGGATTCGGTAGGATTGCCGGCCCACACGGTAATACATTTGCTCCCCATGAGTGTTGGCGGCGCATAACCGCCATAGGTAGTTTCTCCGGCGATGATCTTTGTCCAATAACAGATGCTGGCAGATCCGAAATAAGAAGCGCTTCCGAGGGCAAGAAAGAACCTCCTCGCGAGATAGTTATAGTCGTGATGCGGCTCGGTGCTGCCTATATAGCATGCTATAGCCTCCGGTCCGTACTTGTCTATTATTTTCTTAAATTTCTCTGTTATCGTATCCAGGGCCTGATCCCATGTTATCTCCCGCCAGTTGCCGTTGACCTTCTGGAGGGGGTGCATGACACGGTCTTTCAATTCCGTCTCCCACCATTCTGTGAAAAGTTCTCCTTTTATACATATAGGACCGACGACGCTTTCCATCATACTTTCCACTTTGATCGGCTTGTTGTCCTTCACATGGATGTCGATCCCGCATCCGGGAGGACATAATAAACAGGCAGTTTTGACGATCTTAACTTCGCTCATGGTTTTCCTCCATATTTTATTAGCTGAATTACATTCTATATATATAACATTTAAAATTACATCAAATTTAAAGTAAATGTCAAGTACTATTATAATATTGGTGTTATCGCAAAATGACAATTCCTATATGTGCAAAATAGAAATGTCCCCTCCCATCAATGCTACAATACTCCCGTTCAACAGGAGGAAGAATGCCAAAAAAGACATATCATTTTGCGATAAAAGTATTTAAAAAAAAATCTTGACAAATTTCAATAAGCGACGATAAAATACAAACCAATACTGTTTATATTGAAAAGTATTCAATATATAGAAAAAAAGATTATAATATATGTAGTTAGGGGATACTTCATATTTCGAAAGAGAGAGTTCAGGCGTGGGTACGCTATGTAATGATGGTAAAAACGGACTAGTGGTTACTCATCTTAAAAAAGAGATTTTAATTTTATTACGCATGACTACAAGGAATAAAATAAATAATTCGGGAGAAATATTATGTTAATACCTGATTGTGTTGAAAGGAACGCAAGATTATATCCGAACAAAAGCGCAATTATTATCCCCGGCGATAGAACATGTACTTTTCTCGAACTACAGGAAAGGGTATACAGGCTTGCGAATGCCCTCTCAAGACTTGGCGTAAAAAAAGGAGACCGTGTAGCAATACTCGCAGAAAACTGTTTCGAATATCCTGAAATGTATCTTGCGATCGGGAAGATTGGAGGTGTTGTAACGCCGCTCAACTTCAGGTTCGCAGCACCCGAAATAGAACACCTTATTAATGATTCAGCTCCAAAAGTTATCATTTTGCAGCAGCGCTATGCATCATTGATCGAAAGCTTGAGGCCCGGTCTGCATTCTATAGAACACTATATTTCAATGGGCCATTCGTCAGATATGATGGAGTACAATGAGCTGTTGGCATCCTCAGAGCCAAAGATGCTTAATGTAGAAATTGGTGGAGACGACCTGTTTTGTTTGATCCATACCGGCGGAACAACCGGCACGCCAAAACTAACGATGCTTACGCATAGAAATTTGGTGAGCTGTGCCCTTGTGTGGATCATCGAGACAGGCACTAAATATAACGAGACCTTCATGGTAATCTCGCCTCTTTTCCATACCGGGGCAGCATGGCCGCTCTTTTTTAACTTTATGCTGGGTAATACATTTGTCGCTCTTGAGAAGTTCGATGTAGGACAGATATTGCAGGGAATAGAAAAGTATAGGGTGACGGGTACCCTGTGGATGTCGCAATTGATCTCCATGATTATAAATCACCCCGATGTAGCTGAGAAGAAGGCTGACCTAAGCAGCTTGCGAACAGTCATTGCGGGAGCATCGGTGATGCCCGAGCCGGACCTGAGAAGGCTTATCCAACTGTTTCCCAGGATTAGAGTGACGAACCATGGAGGACAGACGGAGTGCGGGATCTTTACGGGCATCAGACTCGAAGAGCATCTAAACACATCTCCTGAAAAATTGCTTTCAGCAGGAAAAGTTGCCGTCAACATGGAGATCAAGGTTGTTGATGAAGAAGATAATGAATTAGCAGCCAGGCAAGTAGGGGAACTATGTGTCCGTGGTGATGGTGTGATGAAGGGCTACTGGAACAAACCGGAGGAATCAGCCTGGTCTCTCCGGGGAGGATGGCAGCATACGGGCGATGTATGCTGGATTGATGAAGACGGCTATCTTTACTATGTGGATAGAAAGAAGGATATGATCAAGACCGGTGGAGAGAATGTGTACTCAAAGGAAGTTGAGGATGTTCTTTACTCGCACCCGGCAGTTGAAGGTGCGGTGGTAATAGGTGTTCCCGATGAAAAATGGGGAGAAGCAGTGAGGGCGCTGATCATTCCAAAAAAAGGGCAAAAGGTAACCCCTGAAGAATTGATTGCACACTGCCGAAAGCACATCGCAGGTTACAAATGTCCGAAGGCGATCGAATTCAGAGACGATTTTCCAAGGACCTCACTTGGCAAGATTGACAAGAAAAAGATGCGTGAGCCATACTGGAAAGCTTTAAATAGAACAATTTAATAATAAGGGGGAAAGTGAGATGAGCTACAGGAGGATAGGAAAAACTGTTTGTCTTTTTTGCCCACCTGGTTGCGGTATTGTTGTTGAAATCAAGAATAATGTGACTGTTAAGGTAGAAGTAACCCGAATAACGCAGCTCTATCTGCATCAAGGGTGAAGTGATACCTGATGGTACTGGAACGAGCCGAAGAATCGACTTCTCCACCTGATCCTAAAGACGTGAGGGTGATTGTTGAAACGATTAAGGGAATGATACGTTTGAAGGCAACGATAACCGCAAGCATCCACTGGAAAGTTGTCTCCGTGCCCCATGAATGGGGTGGACTTGCAAATGGCAACATACTTACATATGGCGATGTACATGACCCGACCTGGAAAGGTTCGAAGATGCCGGCGTTGGCTCATAGGAAAAAAGGGCGCCCATCTCCCAAGCTCCGGGAGTGAAGGTCATGGCATGAGGGAGGTGCAAACCGTGTAGTCTTAGAATAGAAACCGAGGCATGAGTAATGAGCTTAATACATCTAATCTAAAAGTAAAATAAAGGAGGATAAAGGATATGCCTAAAGACATGAGGGTTTTTCTTGAAAGTTATGAGAAAGCTCATCCCGAAGATGTAATCCGGATTAAGAAACAGGTGAATACTGCTTGGGAATGTACGGCTATTGCCCGCCATTTTGAGAGCCTTAACAAATTTCCCCTGATTATTTTCGAGAATCTGATTACGGCAAACGGTGAGCAGTCTAAGTTCCAAACAGTTATCAATATGCTCGGCGACCGCAGGAAGCTGGCTTATGCCATTGATTCCACTTTTGAAGATGTGGCTATAGAATGGCGGAGGAGGACAGACGAGAATCGCATCAAACCTGTTGTCATTTCGAAGAAGGAGGCTCCCTGCAAGGAAAACGTTCTCACAGGGGAGCAGGCGAACCTTTACAAGTTCCCTTTCCTCAGGCATCATGGTATGGATCCGGGCCATTATATTACTATGGGGCTGTTTACCTGTTATGAACCGGATTCCTGGATTGAAAATACTGCTTTCCATAGGGGTTTTGTTGCCGGACCACGGGAGATCAGATGCCTCCTTACCCCCTATACCCATTCAGCCTACAATCTCAGAAAACACGAAGAACGTGACATTCCGATGAAGGTTGCTTACCAGATCGGCCACCATCCAGCAGTGATTATGGGAGCGGAGACAAGGGGAGGGTACCCTGAAAGCCATTACGAGACGGCTGGCGGCGTAGCCCAGGAACCTTTGCGGCTTGTGCCTTCAGAGACCTTGGGCGATGACTTCCTCGTATCCGCAGACGCAGAAATAATTATTGAGGGCATAATGCATCCGGGCAAGAGAGACCTGGAGGGACCGTTCGGAGAGTATCCCCGATATTTTGGCCCGCAGCAGATGAACCCCGTATTTGAAGTTACCGCAATAACACACAGGAATAACGCCATATGCCATTCTTTCATGGTGGGGATCAACAATAATTTCGGGGGCACCCAGGAAGAGGGTACGATATACTCATTTGTCAAAAGACTTGTACCTCAGGTTCAGCGTGTATATTGTCCCGTGTCCGGTGCAGGGCGGTTTCACGCATATATACAAATCCGCAAAACGCTCGAAGGCCAGGGCAAAGAGGCCATTATGGCGGCCCTGACGACGTCTGAGATGTTAAAACACGTAATCGTTGTTGATGAAGATATTGACATTTATGATGACCGTTGGGTTTTGTGGGCTGTTGCAACAAGAAGCCAGTGGGATAAGGATCTTGTTGTTATCCCAGGATGCAGAGGTGCCAAGTTAGATCCATCTGTTGAGGATATCACAACTACGAAGGGAGGCATAGACGCAACCATGCCTGCCCCTCCTAATCGTTACTCTAAACGGGTTTATATCCCCGATGATGTAATGGAGAAGATGCAGCTAGAAAAATACATCGATGCTGAAAAAATAAAATCAGCGCCCACTGCAACGGGTCGCTGATAATAAAGGAGGTGAAAAGATATGGCAAAGGAAATTTGGTTTAAATGCTCCAAGTGCGGGAAAGAATCATATTGCGATACATACTTCGACAGGCTACCTGATCCGGATGTGATGTGCCCATTTTGCCTTAATCGCATGAAGCTGAAAGACGCCAGACTTGAACTGAAGGTAGGAAAGAATTGAAATCGACCACATTACGACTTGCCGTGTTAAATATACAAGCCCGGGTACTTAGATTAAGTATCCGGGCATTAGTTTAAAAAAATAGGAGGGGTAAAATGAAACATAAAAAATATGAGAGAATTTTTATCTATGCTTTTATCGTTGCGTTTAGTCTATCCTTTGCAGGCCTGGCTCATTGTGAGGATTACTCGAAATTTCCGTCAGGCCCAATCAATTACATCGTTTCTTTGCCGCCAGGTTCGACGGGAGATCTTGTAGCGCGTTTTATCGGCAAGGCAGCGGAAAAATACCTTGGTCAGCCTATCGTAGTTATCAATAAACCGGGAGCAGGCAACACTATCGGCGCCGCAGCCCTTGCGGCTTCAAAACCGGATGGATATACGGTCGGCTATGCTGCTCCGAGCGCTATGCTCATCGCGCCATATATGGAGAAACTTCCCTATAGACCATTAGAAAATTTCCAGTTTTTACTACAGTTTACAGAGGCGCCTTTTGCCATCGTTGTTAAAAATGATTCTCCCTTCAAAAGTTTTAAGGATCTGATCGAATTTGCCAAAAAAAACCCAGGAAAAGTTAGTTATGGCACCACCGGCGCGAACAGCATTGTTCATCTGACGATGCTGCAGATTATCAAGAAAGAAAAAGGTATTCAGTTTAGGCACGTTGCCTTTAAAGGAGGACCGGAGACTCAGGCGGCAATCTTGGGGGGGCATGTGAGCTTCGGCGCCAGCGATTTTAACTTTGCATTGTTAGAGGCAAAAGAGATCCGCCTTTTGGCTATGATGGCAGACAAGAGAAACCCTTTCTATCCTGATGTTCCCACTCTAACAGAATTAGGATATGGTCTTCCGGACGTTCCTCCTGCGCCGATATACCATTGTATTGCAGTACCGAAAGGCGTACCCGATGAAATACGTGTCAAACTGGAGAAAGCATTTACCCAGGCCATGAAAGAACCGGTCTTCTTGAATGGTTTAAAGGACATTCGTTTCCAGCCAGTTTACAAGAACAGTAAAGAGTTTACAGAATATATGAAGTATTACTATGATTTCTATGGAAATGTCCTGAAAGATATGGGGCTTCGAAAGCATTGATGTTTGATTTGACTATAGAAAATGCTTGCATTATGCATGCACCACGCGAAGTCTTTAGCGGTGTGATTGCCGGTGGAACGTAGCGACCCCTTTTTGCTGATGCAGCAAAAGGGGGTCGAGGCCGATTGAAGAAGCTGCCTTGACGGTAAAGCTGACCTGAACGGGAGCGGAACAAAAGTGACGGTACTGAAGTATAAGGCGATTGGATTATCATGTTAGCTTACAACAAGGCCAAGCAAATGCGAAAATAAAGGTATAACAGGTGGAGCCATGCATTCTTGATTTTTGTTCTATACGGTTAAATCAATAAGAGGTGTGAAGATGAACCATGAAATGATTGGCGGTATTTTTTGGATGGTTTTTGGTATAGTGCTATGCAGTTGGTCCGGTACGTACGAAATTGGAACCTTTAGCCATCCCGGTACGGGCCTGATGCCTTTTTTGCTCGGCGCTCTTTTGATAGTTCTCTCGACAGTCATTATCGTGCAGTCGGTACGATCGAAAAAGAAAAAAGAGGAGAAGCAGATTAAGATATTTAGTGGGAACTGGAAGAAGGCGGGTTTAATCGTTGTCGTGTTGCTTGTTGCATGCTTCACATTTGAATGGGTAGGCTATGTGCTTACCTTTTTTCTAATGAGCGCCGTTCTTATGATACTGGGAGAATGCAAGAACTGGAAGCAAGTCGCGATTATAGCTTTCTGCACAACTCTTGGAATTTATCTCTGTTTTGTGGTTTTGCTGAAACAGCAACTGCCCAAGGGCATCCTAGGGGTATGATCATGGGCATATATGACAATATCATTGTTGGTTTTGGCGCGGTGCTCAGCTGGCAGAATCTACTTTTCTGTTTTGCAGGTGTTTTTATCGGTACGCTTATAGGCGTGCTGCCTGGGCTTGGCCCGGTTGCTACCATTTCCCTGCTACTGCCCGCAAGCTTCAGCATGCCCCCGCTGGGCTCAATCATCATGCTTTGCGGTGTTTACTATGGAGCAATGTATGGTGGATCCAGGACATCTATTCTGTTAAACATTCCTGGTGAAGCGGCTGCGATCGTAACCTGTCTTGACGGATATCCAATGGCCCGAAAAGGACGGGCCGGGCCGGCGCTCGGTATGGCTGCATTTGCCTCAGGCATTGGGACTACCCTGGGTGTCCTCATGCTTATGTTGTTTGCGCCCATTCTTGCCAAGGGGGCCCTGAAGTTTGGCTCAACAGAGAACTTCGCGCTCATGGTCTTTGGCCTCACGATGGTTGCTTATATGGCTATGGGCTCTGTGGTTAAGGCGATAATTATGGCGACTGCGGGGGTGGCGGCTGCAACTGTCGGACTGGACCCAATGACCGGAGGAACACGCTTTACCATGGACTCCATCACGCTGATGGATGGGCTTGGTATTGTGCCTGCCGCTATGGGCATGTTCGGTATCGGAGAGATACTTCTTGAAATAGAAGGGAATATAAAGGAACAATCGTTCTCTGGCCACATAAAAGGACTTTACCCGACCATAAAAGACTGGATCAGATGCAAGTGGTCTATCCTTCGCGGTACGATCATTGGATTCTTTGTAGGAGTGCTTCCTGGCGGCGGCACCGTTGTCCCCACATTTATGTCGTATGCTACAGAGAAAAGGATGTCGAAACACCCTGAAGAATTTGGACATGGAGCTATAGAAGGAGTCGCAGGGCCTGAGGCTGCCAACAATGCGGCCAGCGCCGGATCCCTTGTCACGCTACTCTCTCTCGGGATACCGGCAAATATCGTAATGGCGGTCCTTCTCGGTGGATTCGTAATTCATGGCATTCAGCCCGGTCCTTTGCTTATGGTCAGCCAGCCGGAGATCTTTTGGGGCACCGTTTGCAGTATGTACATAGGGAACATAATGCTTATCATACTAAACGTTCCAATGGTCGGTCTTTGGGTCCAACTCTTAAAGATACCATTCAAGCTTTTGTTTCCATTAATCCTTATCCTGTGTTTTCTGGGTGTTTATTCGCTGAACCTCAACGCTAATGAGATACTGATAATGATTTGTTTCGGTATTTTCGGATATTTTACAAAGAAATTTGGCTATGAGGGAGCCCCTTTTCTCCTGGGCATGGTGCTTGGCCCATTGCTCGAGAATGCATTCAGACAGTCCATGGCGCTTGGTAGTGATCTGACGATATTTTTCCGTCGTCCCATTTCAGCAGTGCTGATAAGTGCCAGTTTGATCCTGCTCGCTATCAGCTTGTTTCCGAAAATAAAAGGAAAACGGAAAGAGGTGGCGAAAAAGATTCTTGAAGAACATCCGGAAGCAGAATATGAGGAATAAACATATAAACTCGAGGAAGGGGGTCAAGAAGGCTCGGTTTGTATCTGCATTGCACAGTTACATCATTTTTCAGATGTTTCTCAAGGCTGCTGAGGGCTCAGGGAGATATCATTGTAAAATAGTTTTTAAAAAATGACTGGAAAGAGGAGAAAATGACAAGCGCACAAAGGTTTTCCGGCGTGACTGAATCTGTTGCCAGTTTTGTATCCGCCATTGATTTCCGGGATTTGCCCAGTGAAGACGTAGCGAAGACAAAACTGCTGTTCCTTGACCTGATTGGCTGCGCCCTCGGAAGCTACATTGTTGACAGAAACCGGCTGGTCCTTGAGCTTGTAAAAGAGTTCGGCGGCAACCCACAGGCCACGATCATCGGCAGCCACCGAACCTCTTATGCCCTCGCTGCATTTGCGAATGGCGAGCTGTTCAATGCTCTCGACTATGACGCCATTGGTCCTCTCACGGCTCATGTTTGTCCTTTTGTGGTGCCGCCGTGCATTGCAGCTGCCGAGTATACGCACTCGTCAGGCAAGGGGCTTATAACAGCACTGGCTATAGCTCATGAGATCGGAGGAAGGGTTGTGAGTTCTATGGCCCAGCACAAGATACTGAAGGCCGAACCTCCTTACTATGAGGAGGCCGAACGGTTCACCTTCGCCAATACCATTTTCGGCGGCGTTGCAGGTGCATGCAGGCTGCTCGGTCTCAGCAAGGAAGAGACAGCCAACGCCCTGGGTATAGCAGGTGCAAGCACACCCGTAGGTGCAGGAATAAAATGGAACTATATTGACGGGCCCGTGATAATGGTGAAATACAACGCGTGGACGGGACATGTAGCACAACTTGCCACAATAGCAACACTGCTGGCCAAGAAAGGGTTCACCGGAGATACAACGATTTTTGACGGGGAACACGGTTTCTGGAAGATTGCTGGTTCACCGGTTTTTAATAAAGAGGTTATACTTGCAAATCTAGGAAAGAAATGGCACACACACGAGATTGAGTTCAAGCCTTATCCCACATGCCGGTTCAACCACGCCGGTATTGAAGCCATAAGCAAAATTATCCGTGAAAACGGACTGAAACAGGAAGAGATCAAGGAGATAGTGGTTAAGGGGGACCCGTACCTTCAAACGCCAAACCGAATGATTACCAATGTCACTGGTTTTGCCGATATGCAGTTTTCAAATGCGTACATTTTCGCAGCGGCCGTCCTTCACGGTGACAAGCCGAGTCCGTCCTGGATGTTGCCCACTACCTACAATGATCCGGTAGTAAAAGCCCTCTCCAGCAAGATACGAATCGCCAAACACCCACAGTCAGAAGAATTCATCTATGAAAAGGTGAAGATGAACAAACTTCCCAGTTTTTGGAACACCATTGTAGAAGTGTTTACTGAAGGAAACAGAAGATTCAGTATGGAGGTGAAAAATCCTAAGGGTACAGTAGGAAATGAGATGACAGAGGCAGAGGTAGTAGAAAAGTTTCTTGTAAACGCTTCTTATTCCCCTCTTTGTGGTACCAGGGCTGAGAAGATAGTAGAGATGTGTAAAGGTCTGGAAGATATCGATGACGTGACCCAATTAACACGATTGTTGGCCGTATGAAATAAAAAACCAAAGGAGTGTGGACAATGATGAAGATCGATATTTTTACACATATATTGCCTGAACCATATCTGAAAAAGATAACGGCTATCAGTCCGAAAGCCAGTAACATGGATGACCGGATCAGAAAGGACGGGAGCATCTCCAATCTCGATTATCGTTTCAAGGCAATGGATGAATTCGGGGAATACGTGCAGGTCATCAACCTGATAGCACCGCCCGTGGAAACATACGGTTCTCCGGAGCTGGCAACAGACCTTGCAAAATTGGCCAATGACAGCATGGCAGAGCTTGTGAGGCGCTATCCAGACCGCTTTATCGGTTTTGCTGCATCAGTTCCCATGACCGACCCTGAAGGCATGCTGGCAGAGACAAGACGCGCAATTAAGGATCTTGGTGCTTTCGGCGTTCAGATATTCACTAATGTCCTTGGATACCCCCTGGATAAGGCTGAATTTATGCCATTTTTTGACCTGATGGCAGAACTTGACCGGCCTATCTGGATACATCCGATCAGAGACGCCAGCTTTAGTGATTATGCGAGGGAGCCAAGGAGCCGCTATGAGATCTGGTGGGCGCTGGGATGGTCATATGAGACAAGCGCCGCAATGGCACACCTTGTTTTTTCCGGTGTATTCGAAAGACATCCGGACATCAAAATAATCACCCACCATCTGGGTGGCATTATTCCCTACCTGGAGGGTAAGGTCGCGCAGGGATGGGACTTTCTTGGGGCAAGGACCACCGATGAGGATTATTCATCCATCTTGAAGCGTATGGAGAAGCGTCCTGTAGATTATTTCCGCATGTTCTATGCAGATACGGCGGTTTTCGGGGCAAGGGCCGCAACTATGTGTGGGCTTGATTTCTTCGGAGTGGATCATACGCTTTTCGGAACAGACGCCCCTTTCGGTCCTGGTCCGCAGGGGAAATTTGCGTATACACGTCTGGTGATTGATGTTATAGAGAAACTCGACATCACGCAAGAAACGCGAAATCTGATTTACGAAGGAAATGCCCGCAAGCTGCTCCGATTGTGAGGAAGGGAACAGGAGGTATCGTGAAAAGGATC
>DIFC01000056.1 GCA_002418945.1 Deltaproteobacteria bacterium UBA5758
CTCTCCCCTTCGCGGGAGAGGGTCAGGGAGAGGGGGGAATGATACGGCCGCTCTTTTTCGCTTCACGACAGTCTGCTCTGTCCTGCCCCGGCACCATGATCGCATCAGGTCTAAGCTATATTATTTTTACCTTACCGGTTTCTGTACTTCCATGAACCTTGCGGTGCGGATCTCGACTGATCGGGGGTCTGCCTGTCCTGCGGGGATCTTGCCGGCAATATTATCGATCCTGTCGGCTGTTTCAGGATGGGTCGCCGTTATGCCGCCCCCTGAAGGCCTGCCTTTGCCGGAAAGGCGTTTCAAAAAGGAGATGAGGGCTTCAGGATCATACCCGCTCTGCGCGAGATACTGCAATGCCGACTCGTCGGCTGTAAATTCCTGGGACCTGCTGTAGCCGTTGACAATGAGGGTCTTGAATATATCGTCAATGCTGTCTTCGAATATGGTCACAAGCTTCGCCACGTCCGATAAGCTGTATTTCCGGGCGGCCTCTGTTCCTATTACGGCAAGCGCCTCTGTCCAGCGTGAGCTTTTTATTGCTGCGATGCCGTCACGCTTATTTATGTGCGCGATTTCGTGGGCGAGCACAGCGGCCAGTTCTTCCTCGTTTGCGGTCATTTCGATCAGGCCCTTTGTCACGAAGATGATGCCCCCGGGACAGGCGAAGGCATTTATTTCCTCTGTTTCGAGGACCGCAAAATGATATCCGCCATAGGTGAAAGGCTTGCCGGATGATACGGAAACAGTCTTCCCGATCAAATTTATATACTTCGTAAGGTCTTTGTCGTTCGCGAGCGGGTAGGTTCCAAGGACGCGCGCAGCCACGGCCCTGCCGAGGAAGTATTCTTCTTCGTCGGAAATGGGCCGGGTAGCCTTTGCTGTGGCGCCTACCACCGATTTCAACGTATCGAGATGCTTTGTGATCCCGCGAAGATCGAGCGCATGGCTTGCAGGATGGAGCATAAAGAACATCAAAAAGGCAGATGCCATTATCCTTTTCATCACGGCTGGTTGAGACCTCCGCCGGTAATAAAAGAAACGATCTCTTTTTCAGAAACGTTCTCGTGCTCTATCCTGTCAACGAGGTTGTATTTCATTGCAGGATATTTTTTTCTGTACGATGCCTCGACCTGGGGGTTAAAGCCCTTTCCGGCCAGGGCCGCCTCGCTTTCCGATACGGAGCCTGCCCCCCTCCCCGGCAGCGTTGAACCTGTAAAGGAAGCGGACCTCTTTTCTACAGCGGTCCTGTGGATGCACCCTTCTGTCGCCTTGTATCTTACCTTGTACCAGTCGTCCTGCGGACAAACAATGTCGAGAACGTCCTTGTATCGCACCGGCGCAACAACGGGCGCAAAAAATCTGCAATATTCGCGGACGGCGTTCTCTTTCGTGACGACCGAGGCCTGTTCGGCGAAGACGAGGACAGGTGCAGCAATAATGATTAGAATGATAGCCGCGACGATTCTCTTCATTTCTCAGTCATTGTAAGGATATCCCATGATTTTGTCAAAGGAAAATCCGCCATGAGGCTCCCGCACCTGTTTTTGTAAAATGCGGCGGGCCCATCGTCCGGATAACGTTCGAGGATAGAAGTGAACAAGGCTATTGCGTCGGCGAAACCTCCTTGCCTGTAAAGCGCCAGTGCCTCATGGAAAATAGCCGCCTTCTCCTTTAGCCCCTCTCCGGCCCCTTCGATCTCCGCCATGACCTCATAGATGCGGACAGGTTCTTTCTTCCCCTTTACCTCAATGAGGCCAAGCTCCCTTGCAAGGAAAAGGCCGCCGGTCTTTTCAATGGTATTCTCGCTTGCAATGATGCCCGTACGGAAGGCTTTATTGACAGATTCAAGCCTCGACGCGGTATTCACCGTATCCCCGACAACGGTATAATCAAAGAGCCTTGTACTTCCCAGGTTGCCGGCAATCGCATCGCCCGAATGTATCCCGATCCTTATCGATACGCTGGGGATGCCTTCTCTCCGGAACTTCTCGTTGATACTGTCGAGCTCCGCGATGCAGTTAAGCGCTGCACGGCAGGCGTTGACCTCATCGTTTTCGGTACGGAGCGGCGCGCCCCAGAACGCCATCACGCAGTCGCCGATGTATTTGTCGATAACCCCTTTTTCCTTGATTACGACCTCGGTGAGCGCATCGAGGACAGAGTGAAGCATCTTCGCTGTTTCTTCCGGGGGGTTCTGCTCCGATATGGTCGTAAAGCCGGCGATGTCCGCGAAGAATACCGTTACCCGCAGCCTTCTTCCCCCGGGCCTGATGATCTCCGGATTTTGCAGGACATGATCAACAAGCGTCTTGTCCATATACTGAGAGAAGGTGCGCCTGATAAAGATGCGCTCTTTTCCTTCCGCGGCGTAGCTGAACGCCACAGAAAGGATAAAGCTTACAACAAGGGCAACGACGGGATAGACGACAGGGACATAGCGGGCATTGAGGAACAGCAGGGCTGTGGCCCCGAGTATTGTAAAGAAAGCACCGACGAAGACGGCAAGATTCTTCACGATCGCATAGTGGGAAAGCACGAAGGCGCATATGAAGGAAACGATAGCGAGCATGCCAAGCACAACGAAGAGGGGATGCGCTGTCCTCATGAAGTCCCTGCCCTGGAGGTTATCGAAGAGCGTGGCGTGAATATGGACGCCCGTTGCGACGGAAGAGACGGGCGTCGGCTTGAGGTCGTAGAGCCCCGCCGCTGTCATCCCTATAAATACAACCTTGCCCTTGAAATAGCCCTTCTTTACGCGCATAGATTGCATGGGGTCCTTGCCGATGGCGGCATTCAGGATATCGACTGCCGAAAAGGTTTGAAAGGGCCTCTGCTCACGGAAGTAACGGAGCAGGACCTTTTCCTCGGTCCCGCGGTCCGGTCTCGGAATCCCCCATCTCTTTTGCTTGATGAAATAGGAGAGTACGAGATTGGGCACGACGATGTCCCGGAACTGAAAAAGAAGCGGTATGGTGCGGTAGACGCCGTCACCGTCGGGGTTGATCGATACATTGCCTGCCCCCGCTGCATGCTCCCCAAGGAGGTCAACGGGAACGGTAACGGAGCGGTACGGCGAGGGCCGGCCGCGCGCTTCGCCGACGGAGTGGCGTTTAACGAACAACATGCCTTCGGAAGAAGGCTCCTTGGGATTTTTCGAGAGAAAAAAGGGGAGATAAACATTGGATGCCTTTCCGATCGCCTCAGCGAGGACTCGATCGTCATCATGGCCGTACGAAGAAGGCTCCGTGAAGAGGATGTCAATGAACACAGCATCGGCCTTTGAAAGATATTCGACGATCGGGGCGTACATCTGCCGCGGCCAGGGCCAGTTGATACTTTCCCTGCTCAGCGCGTCGATGCTCCGCTGGTCCACTTCAATGATAGCGATCCTGTCGGAGGAACGGGCGGGATTGAGAAGGCGCGAATAGACATCAAAGGCCTTCAGCTCAAAAAGATCAAGCGCTCCCGCCGCATATAATAGTGCGGAGACCGCGAATGAGACAGCCCCCAGAACAACGCTATTCCTGAGGCGGTTTTTTTTCACAGCAGGTTAGAAGACCCATTTCAGCTCCGCGCTTACAATGTTCACCGATCCGCTGTACGTGCCCATCAACCCGCCTCTCAGACGATCCTCGGGGTCGGCGGTCGATTTGGTGATCTTTGTGTTGTCGATAAAGAGGTGCACGTAGGCGACATTAAACGTCAGCGCATCGGTGAACCCGTACCCCGCTCCGAGGGCAAGCCATAAGCGGTCCGCATCGGGGATCCTTGCCGTCCTCCTCCGGTTGCTGGGGACAGGTGCCTGATCATAAGCGGTTCCGGCACGGAAGGTCCAATTCTTGTTTGGGGTGAATGTCGTGCCCAGGGAATAACGAAACACCTGCTTCCAATCCGTTGTCACGACGGAATCCGCGCGCCCATTGTCGAAGCGGATGCGCAGTTCGTCGAAGGTGCCCCAGTTTGTCCAGGTGACATCTCCCATGATCGACCACCTGGGATTAAAGCTATGGAAGAAGCTCATTGACAGGGAATCGGGGGTGGTCAGGCGCGCGCTGATATTGTCGTTTTTGAAGTTCGGCAGGGCTAGTGTACTGTCTCATAATTAAC
>DIFC01000089.1:0-5909 GCA_002418945.1 Deltaproteobacteria bacterium UBA5758
GAATAGGAATCGTTGCACTGGCCGGCGTCGAGCACGCGGGGTATGCCGCCGATGTCTCCGAGCTGCAGCTTGTTGTACCTGTATTTGGCGCAGCCTGCGGTCAGGATCACTGTATCCTTTGGCAGGTTCTCGGCCACTTCGGTAAAGTAGCTTCGCGCTTTCTGGCGTCCGTCGCACCCGGCCATGACGACAAAGCGCTTTATGGCTCCCGATTTAACGGCGTCAATAACTTTATCGGCTAATGCGAGCACCTGGTTGTGGGCGAAGCCGCCGACTATGGTTCCGCTCTCCAGCTCTTTTGGAGGAGGACAGCTCTTTGCCCTTGCGATAACTACGGAAAAATCCTTTGTTCCGCCTTCCGGCCTGTCGGCAATGTGCTTTGCGCCGGGATAGTTTACCGCACCGGTAGTGAACAGCCTGTCCAGATAGGTATTGTCCTTTTTTATGGGGATCAGGCAGTTGGTGGTGAGAACGAGAGGGCCGTTGAAGGATTCAAATTCCTCGTTTTGATGCCACCACGAGCCTCCATAATTACCGACAAAATGGGCATACTTTTTGAAAGCCGGGTAGTAGTTGGCGGGCAGCATCTCTCCGTGAGTGTAAACATCCACGCCCGTTCCCTCGGTTTGTTTGAGAAGCTCTTCCATGTCCTTTAAGTCATGGCCCGAGATCAGGATCCCTGGATTGTTTCTGGCCCCGATGTTGACCTCGGTGATCTCGGGGTTGCCATAGGCGGTTGTGTTGGCTGCATCCAGAAGGGCCATTGTATTTACGGCCATTTCCCCTGCCTTCATGACCATGGCGATCATCTGGTCCGTTGAAAGGTCCTTTGTGGTGGATGCCAGGGCCTCCATGAGGAAGCCGTAGATATCGTCTTTTTCGTGGCCGAGAACCGCGGCATGATCGGCATACGCAGCAATTCCCTTGCAGCCGATGATAAGGAGCTCTCTGAGGGAGCGCACGTCCTCGTTCCCGGTGGCTGTAATGCGAACCTCGTCGGAGAGCGCCTTGGCCGTTATCTTTTCCCTGTCTTTCGAGAACCAGGTTGCGCAGTCCGGAAGCGCGCCCGGCATGGCGGCCTTTACCTTTTCCTTCACCGCGTCCCTGACCTTAAACCCTTCCTTGATTCGGCCGATGATGACATCGTCGTCCCAGGCCACGTTGGTAATGGTGGTAAAAAGGGCCTTGCATATGAAGCGGGCGGCGTCTTTGTCCACAACTCCCGTTTCCTTTAGCTTTTCACCATAGATCGAAATCCCTTTACACACATAGATGAGCACGTCCTGAAGGTTGGCGGTTTCCTCCGGTTTTCCACATACCCCCTTTACGGTGCACCCCGTGTTTTTAGCGGTTTCCTGACATTGAAAACAAAACATGGTATCCTCCTTTTTTCGTAAAGATTTTTGACTTTAAAAGCCAGGCCCAAGAAAATATGATAATCACTCCCGCAGTCGCTATAGTTCTTTGCAGCCATATCAGGTAAAATTGAGCTCTTTATGTTTTTGTGCAACCGATTCAGCCAATCTGTCCAACGCATTAAAATCGTTCTGAGACGGCAGCCCCTTGCAAAGCACGGGCTCCAGGACTTCTACCTTGAGGTTGGGGATCATTCCGGCAAGTGTTTCCACAGTTTTGCCTCCCCATCCGTAGGAACCTATGATGGAGAGAAATTTTACCTTGGGCCGCAGGGCATTTGCAAGGAACGCAGCGTATGCGGCAAGGGGATGCGGGCCGGCCAGTACCGTAGGTGTACCGACAATGATCGTTGCGGCATCAACCAGGGCCATTGCCAGTTTTCCGATATCGGTCACAGTCAGATTAAAGGGCTCAACGTGAACACCGTTTTTCACTAGAGCCGACGCCAGGTGATCGACCATAACCTTTGTGCTGGAGTGCATGGACACATAGGGCAAAACAGCGATGTTCCGGAGCGAACCGGATACCCAGTCCCTGTAAGCATCCATGATGAACGAAGGCCGGTTGTAAATCTGGCCGTGGCTGGGCGCTATCATCTGAATATCATAGGCCTTAAGTTTTTCGATATTTTTCTCGATCATGCCCCTGAATGGCATCATGATCTCTGCAAAATAGCGTTTGGCTGCCTCGTATACCCTTCCCTCGTCGGCCACGAAAAGATCCGTGGTGGCGATATGGGAGCCGTAAAAATCACAGCTGAAGAGGATGCGCCTCTCTTCCAGGTAGGTCACCATCGTTTCCGGCCAGTGCACCCATGGGGTGTGGATGAACTTCAATGTCCTGTCGCCGAGGGATATCGTCTCGCCGTCTGCTACGGTGATAAAGGAGTCCTCAGGTATCTTGAGGAGATCGACGAGCATAGTTTTGGCTTTTGGAGTTGAGACGACCTTTGCCTGGGGATATTTCTCAAGAATCCTGGGGATAGATCCGGAATGGTCCTGTTCGGCATGATGGGAAACGATATAGTCGATCTTTGGCGCTGCATCAAGCTGCCCCATCAAGGTTTCAGCCATCGGCGGATCGACCGTGTCAAGCAAAGCGGTCTTCTCGGTCCCCTCAACAAGATAGGCGTTGTACGTGGTGCCGTCGGGAAGCGGAATGAGCGAATCAAAAAGCCGCCTGTCCCAGTCAACTGCCCCCATCCAGTAGATGCGGTCTTCTATTTTTCTTGTCAGCATTGTATCCTCCTTTTTGAATGCCCGGGCCTATTGTTTTCCCTACCGTCCCGGGGCGTTTTATTCGCTTCCGGATCTTTCTTTCCAGACTTTTCCGGAAGCGCATTGAATTTGACCGATGATGGTCGCCTCTTTGCCGCTTTTATGGCATGCCGCACGCTTTCCATCAGGACAGAGAGTGTAACGCCGTAAATCCGGGCAACCTCTTCCAGGGTATGATATTCTTGTACCGGGCACCCCACACAAAGCATCTTTCGCTCTATAAAGACATTGATCGCAGTTGGGTGGCGCTCCAACAACTCCTTTATCGTCATGTGCGGCTCCAGGCTCATCGGCTTTTAGCGTAACCTGTCTTGCGTAAGAAAGTCTTTGCGCCTGCGCAAAGACTGAAAAAAGATTGTGCCTTCAGAGAATCAGCCGTTTTCCGCAAACAGAACCAGGGCATGGGGATCGGACACCGTAATGCGCTCCCGCCCGGATATTACCCAGCCTTTCTTCTCCCAGGCGCTAAGAGCGCGGCTTACCGTATAAAGAGTGGTACCGGTATATTCTGCCAGTTCCTGACGGCTGAGCCGGAAGTCGATCAAGATGCCGTCTTCGGTCTTGAGGCCGGACTGTCGCATGATCCTTAACAGGGCGCGTGCGATACGCTGTTCCACCTGTTCGGCGCAGAGTTCCAGATAGCGGGTTTGCAGATCGTCCAGGCGGTCGACGGCAACCCTGAGCATGTTGACCGCCAATTGCGGGAATTCCTCCATAAGGTCCACCATAACCTTTTTGTTCCAGCCGATTATTTCGGCGGCAGCGGCTGCTTGAGCTGTAACAGGATAGCTCTTTCCCTTGAAAACAGATATTGCGGCTGTCAATTCCCCGGGATTGATGTAGCGGACTACAACCGTTTTTCCCTGTTCATGAAGTTTGGTGAGTTTAAGGCGGCCTTTCAAAACAAAGTAACATCTCTGCGCCGGGTCTCCCTCGCAGAATAACGTCTTCCCCATTTTAACGTGGATCCGGTCTCCGCGATCAAAGATATAGGCGTGGAATTCCTTTGCCACATCATGCAAAAGATTGGAAAGGCTAAGGCTGTTTGCGATGACAGAAAGCGTTTCCAGGAAGATACCTCCAAATGTTTTACAAACCCTTCCTTCGCAACGATAATTTTACAAAACCTTGATATTCTATTAAATATTACCATTAACCCCCTTTTTTGGCAATGAAGTCCTTTTCACCCAGATCTTCCATTAGGATGAGCGCAGTGTCCTCGCGTGACAGTCTTTTCCTGAAGAATACGCTTTGACAATATCATGTGCAATCTGGTATAGGATTCGAATCAGAAAAGAAAACGAAAGGAGCATACCATGGATTACGCAAATATTATTGCTGATATCGGTGAAGATTATGTGGGAGAGATTACGCTGAACCGGCCAAAACAGTGGAACGCCTTCAACACCCCTATGGCGAGCGAGCTCGACGACGCGCTTTGGGAATTCGACAGGGACAGGAACGTGAGGGTCATCCTTCTGAAAGGCGCAGGCAAGGCCTTTTGCGTGGGCATTGATGTAAGTGAATTCTCCGGCAAAACAGCCATGGAATACCGCAGCTGGATAGATCACATGGGAAAGGCCCTTGTTACGATAGGCCGAATCAGCAAGCCCGTCATCGCACAGGTCCGAGGAGTAGCGGCTGCCATCGGGGCAGGCCTGACGGCCGCGGCAGACCTGGCGATCACGTCAGAGGATGCAACCTTCGGCCTGACTGCGATCAACGTGGGCCTCAACTGTATCGGCCCCGCCGTGCCCGTCGCACGTTCTGTAGGAAGGAAGCGCACCCTTGAACTTTTACTGTACGGTGAGATGATAACTGCGCAGAGGGCACTGGAGATAGGGCTCGTGAACCGGGTCGTAAAGGGGGATGAGCTTGATCGGGCCGCCCGCGAATGGGCTGCGGTCCTTGCCCGCAAAAGCCCCCTTGCTGTTCAGACGGCGAAGAAGGCATTCTACATGGCAGCGGATATGGAATACTTCACGTCGCTTGAATATATGACCGATACGCTTGCGCGCCTTTGCACAACAGAGGATTCCAAAGAGGGGATCAACGCCTTTATGGAAAAGAGAGAGCCTGTCTGGAAAGAACGTTAAAAAGGGAGATGTGTCTTAGCCCCCGATCCTGTTCATAGGGCGTACGCACTTGCGGGGTTCCCACAGTCCCATGCCGTGTTCCTTCGGCTTGTTGCGGATAGTGGTTTCAATGAGGCGGAGCAGGTTGTCGTCATCCCCGCCTGTCCGGAGAAGGGTCTTCAAATCTGCCTCCTCGTCGGAGAAAAGGCATCCCCGCAACTGGCCGCATGATGTGAGGCGGAGCCTATTGCATGTTTTGCAGAAATGGTTGCTGAGCGCTCCAATGAACCCGATCTCTCCTGCTGCTCCCTCGAGCCTGTAGCGCTGTGCCGGGCCGCCAAGAAGGCTGTAGCCGACGGGATTTACCTCCCCCAGTGATCGAATGCGGTCGAGGATCTCTCCAACGGAGATGAACCTGTCTCTTGCCCAGCCATTGCCGTTGTCTTTGCCGAAGGGCATTATCTCGATAAATCGTACATGGTAAGGCTTGTTGAACGTCAGTTTTGCAAAGTCAACGATCTCATCATCGTTTACTCCCCTCATGGCGACGACGTTTATCTTGATAGGATCAAACCCCAGAGCGTCGGCTTCGTCTATCCCCTCCCAGACACGGTCGAAAAAATCACGCCTGGTTATCTGATAAAACCGATCCCGCCTCAAGGTATCCATGCTGATATTGATGCGGCGCATGCCGCATTCCCGGAGGCCCCGGGCGAAATCCTTCAGGAGAACGCCGTTGGTGGTGAGGGTGATCTCCTCTATTTCATCTATCTGCTGGAGCTTCTGGATGAAGCCAAGGATATCCCTTCTTACCAGAGGTTCTCCTCCGGTCAACCGTATCTTCCGAATGCCCTTACTTACGCTCAGCTTTACAATATGGATCATCTCCTCATAGGTAAGGATTTCGCTATGGGGTGTAAAGGCGATGCCTTCGTCAGGCATGCAGTAGATGCACCTGAGATTGCAACGGTCTGTCACGGAGAGGCGTAGATAATTGATAGTCCTGTTGTGGTTATCTACCATGAAGGTCATCTCCCGACGTGCCCTCAGTTTCCGAAGGCTTTTGTTTCGTGTAGTTGTCGACGGCCTCCCGTAGCGTATTCGCGGCAAGCAGGGCGCAATGCTGGCTTTCCTCAGGAAG
>DIFC01000089.1:5954-27034 GCA_002418945.1 Deltaproteobacteria bacterium UBA5758
CCAAGGGCGAGCTCGGCAGCAAGAGAGCCGCAGACGATGCTGGGCCCGCAGCCATCCGTTTGGAACGAGGCCTCGCTGGCCTTCCCCTTCTCGAATCTCAGGAATATTTCCATCGTGTCGCCGCAGGGGCCGGTAATGCGAGCATAACCGTCAGGATTCTCCATCGGGCGCATGTGCAACGGGTTGCGCCATCTGTCAAAGGCCTTTTGTCCGTAGTCCCTGATCGTGTCTTCAAAGATTTTGTCCTGCAGTTCTTTTAAAAATTCGTCAAGATTATCCGACATTATCACTTCTCCTCGTTTCACTCTAAACGTAGTTAAGCAATTAACATGCCACCCTTCCCCGGTAATAAGGCAGGTGCGATAACCCCATGACTTAAATAGCTGTTTTTTTCTTACGAAGGCAGCGTCGGGGATATATGCCTATCTTCCCTACCATACATTCTTGCAATATGCAATGCTATCTGCGATACCCGCGACCGTCGCTTGCAGGCACTTCGATCTTCAGGTCTTTTATCTTTCTGTAAAGGGTGCTGGCGTTTATGCCGAGGTCGCGTGCAGCAGACTTCCTGTTGCCGGCGTAGCGTCGCAATGTCTCCGCGATTAGGTTTTTCTCCATGGCCTTAAGGTTCATCAGGCCTATGCCGCCCGTCGAAGATGGCGCGGCCGGACGTATCTCGGGGGGAAGATGGTGCAATTCTATTATCTCCCCGCGGCACAAAACAAACGCCTGTTCGATAATATTCTCAAGTTCCCGTACATTGCCGGGGAAATCGTATTCCATAAGTTGCGTCATCGCATCAATGGACAGGCCGGTAATAGTTTTTCCCTGAAGCTGGTTGAACCTTGCCAGAAGATGGTCTACCAATAGGGGAATATCTTCGCGCCGTTCTTTTAAGCCTGGTAGCGTAAGATGGACAACGCGGATACGGTAGTAGAGATCCTCCCGGAATTTTCCATCTTCGACAAGCTTTGTCAGGTCCTTATTCGTAGCGGCGATTACGCGGATATCCACCTTTACAGGCTCTATGGCTCCGAGCGGCTCCACGGCACGCTCCTGGAGAACGCGCAGCAGGCGCACCTGAAGGGCCGGCGATATGTCTCCGATCTCATCGAGGAATATCGTACCCCCGTCGGCAAGCATAAAGCGCCCGACCTTGTCCCGCTTTGCGTCTGTGAACGCCCCGGCCTTGTGGCCGAAGAATTCGCTTTCAAGAAGCGTGTCGGGCAGTGCGGCGCAGTTCACTGCAACAAAACGCCTTTTTCTGCGCGGAGACAGGTTATGTATGGCTTTGGCGAAAAGCTCCTTTCCTGTGCCGCTCGGGCCTTCGATAAGAACCGTGCTGCTGCTTTCTGCGATCAGCGGGAGCATCTCGAAGAGGCGGATCATTGCAGGACTTCTGCCGACTATATCTTCAAAGGTGTGGCGGCTCTGCAGCTCCTTCTGCAGTTGCTCTACCTGGCTTAAGTCCTGAAAGGTTTCCACCCCGCCGATCACATTGCCGCTGTCGTCCTTCAAGATCGCCGTGGAGATGCGAACGGGGACCCTGAAACCCTTATTGTTGACGATAAAAGCGGTGGCATTCACAACGGGCTTCCCCGTTTCGAACGTTCTTCTCAGCGCGCAGCTATTTTCGCATATATTTGCGTGGAACACCTCGGAGCACAAGCGCCCTGTGGCCTCCTCGCGTAAAACCCCGGTAATGCGCTCCGCTGCTTGGTTGAAGGAGGTAATGCGCCAATCAAGGTCTACCGTGAAGACACCCTCATTGATTGAGTCGAGGATAACATCCCTGCCGCTTCCTCCGGTAGCACGCTTCATTTCAACCCCAGTTATCATATTTGTTAATCATGCTAAATGCAATATTAAAACAATATAATATTGCATAATGATATAATAAAATCAAGCCTTTTAAACCTTTTAAATTATAACACATTGTATTTATTAATGATATTTTTTATCCCCTCATGGTATGGAGGTTGCATTTAAGATAATATGATAATCGCTATAGCAAACTGGCAGGGCTGCATATCGCCTGTGTTTGACGTGTCCGACAGGCTATGCCTGGTCCATATTGAAAACGGGAAAGAGTTGCGAAGAGAGAATATCCTGTTAAAAAACCGGAATCCTTTCCTGAGGGCAAAGGAGATGGCAGATGCCGGGATTGAGTTGTTGATCTGCGGCGCCGTTTCCCATGTTCTTGAAACAACTTTGATAAGCGTAGGCATCCGGGTCATCGGATTTGTATGCGGCAATCTCGAGAATGTCCTTGAGGCCTTTGTGAGGGGTCGGTTGACAGGGGGAAATTTTTTCATGCCTGGTTGCATCGGTGGACGACAAAGGTATCGTTTCCAGCGTCGTCGCGGGAGGAATGTACCCCGGTAACGGGGCAGTGAAAATAAAAAGGAGGTATGTGTTATGCCACGTGGAGACGGAACAGGCCCAATGGGATTGGGTCCAATGACAGGACGCGCAGCAGGATACTGCGCAGGATTTGGAGCCCCCGGATCTATGAATTTTGCCCCTGGATGGGGTTATTGGGGCTGGGGACGAGGACGAGGCGGCGGACGAGGCGGAGGCCGTGGCTGGAGGAACTGGTACTACGCAACAGGTCTGACAGGCTGGCAGAGATCGGCTGCCGGTATTCCGTTCCAGGGTTATCAGAATGCGTACGGAGGTTTTTATGGTCCTCCTGTAGCGCCGGCTATGACCAGGGAGCAGGAAATGGATCTATTGAAAGGCCAGGCAGAATACCTGGAAGATGCGCTTGAAGATATTCGAAGACAGCTCAAAGAGCTCGAGGGGAAAACAACTTAGTGAAAAAAAACCAGGAGGTTAAGTATGCTTATTGCAATTACGTCAGAAGGGCCTACGCTTGATGCAAGAATTGACCAGCGTTTCGGCCGTTGCCCCTATTTTTTGATCGTCAATACCGACGACCTCAGTTTTGAGGCTATTGAGAACCCGAATACGATGCTGGGCGGAGGTGTCGGTATCCAGTCGGCCCAGATGATTGCCGGGAAGGGAGTAACCCATGTATTGACCGGCGCCTGCGGGCCCAATGCGTACCAGACGCTCAGCGCTGCGGGGGTCGAGGTTATAGCGGGCTGCACCGGGAATGTAAGGGATGCAATCAGGCAGTTTCAGGAAGGGAGATTTACTGCAACGGGAGGACCCAACGTGGCCGACCACTATGGTGTCAGTGAAAACTTTGCTGGACAGGCCGGTCCTGGTATGAATGTCGCTGCCGGGTATGGTGCAGGTGGCGGCATGGGCCGTGGCATGGGCATGGGCCGTGGCATGGGTGGCGGTGGCGGTATGGGCTGTGGCATGGGCATGGGGGCCGGGTTTGGCAGCCGGCAGCCGGTAGAAACAAGGGGTCAGAAAGAAAGCGAAGAAGACGACCTGGAAGCACTGAAAAGACAGATGCAGGAAATTAACAAGCGGATCCAGCAACTCGAGAAAGAAAAAGGCAGTAAAGGGAAGAAGTGATACATATTTCACTCCAGTACTTCGAGCAGAACGGAAATATAAAATTTTTTGTGAGGATATCATAATGATAACAATCTCAGTTGCTAGTGGAAAAGGCGGTACCGGCAAAACTACAATAGCAAACAACCTGGCGGTTGTTTTATCAGAAAACGGCCACAGTGTCGCATATATGGATTGCGACGTAGAAGAGCCGAACGGCGCTCTTTTTCTGAAACCGAAGATCGAGGAAACACACACGGTAAGCATGGGCATCCCGCAGGTCGATTCTGAAAAATGTACCGTCTGCGGGCTCTGCGGTGAGATCTGCCAATACAGCGCTATTGTTGCGCTTAAGACAACACCCCTTGTTTTTCCCCAACTTTGCCATAGCTGCGGGGGGTGCTGGATGGTCTGCCCTGTGGGGGCAATTACTGAAGCATTTCGAGATACAGGCAGGCTGGAGATCGGACACGCGGGTAAGGTCTTGTTTGCTCAGGGGATATTAAACGTTGGCGAGGCCATGAGCCCCCCTGTGATACGACGCGTCAAGAATGTGAGCCCTGATGTTGATGTTCGCATTGTTGACGCGCCACCGGGAACGTCGTGTCCGGTGATCGAAAGCGTCCGGGGAGCAGACCTTGTGCTCCTGGTCACCGAGCCGACGCCTTTTGGATTGAACGACCTTAAGCTCGCGGTGGAAATGGTCAGGATTCTGATGCTCCCCTTTGGCGTAGTCATTAACCGTGCCGATGTCGGGGATGATCGAACGCGTAATTATTGTCTGAGCGAGCACATCGATATTCTTGCCGAGATTCCTGATGACCGCAGAATAGCAGAGGCTTATTCCCGGGGCGAGTTAGTCTGCGAGGCATTGCCGGAATACAGGCATACATTTTCAGAATTACTTGCGAGGATAGAGAAAAAGATATCAACGGAAAAGGATGCGATTGAGAGGAGGGCGAAGGGATGAGAGAACTCACTATCATTAGCGGAAAAGGCGGTACCGGAAAGACCTCGGTAGTCGCATCCTTTGCAGCGCTGGCCGAAAAAAGCGTTTTGGCTGATTGTGACGTTGATGCCGCCGATCTTCACCTCGTGCTCGATCCTAAGGTTTTGCAGCAGGAGGATTTTTCGGGAGGCAAAAGGGCAAGGATTGACCACAACCTTTGTACAGCCTGCGGGAAGTGCCGGGAAATATGTCGTTTCGATGCCGTCAGCTTTAACGGGGAAGGCAACGAAAGGATGGAGAAAACCTTTCGCGTCGATCCGATAGCCTGTGAAGGGTGCGGAGTATGTGCATGGTTCTGCCCCGAAAAGGCGATCATATTTGAAGCGGCAGTCAACGGCCGATGGTTTGTGTCGGAGACCCGCCACGGCCCCATGGTTCATGCAAAACTGGGGATTGCGGAGGAAAACTCGGGAAAGCTGGTAACCACCGTGAGACAGGAAGCAAAAAAGATCGCCAGGCAGCGCAACCTTGAACTTATCATTGTAGACGGTTCTCCCGGAATCGGGTGTCCCGTTATCGCATCCATAACGGCAACAAATCTTGTCCTGACCGTGACCGAGCCAACGGTAAGCGGGCTCCATGATCTGGAGCGCGTTGCGGATTTGACCCGCCATTTCAATATTCCGAACCTGGTCTGTGTCAACAAATGGGATCTGAACCGGGACGTTACAGCCGAGATCGAAAAGCAGGCAAAGGGCAAAGGCATGATCGTTGCCGGGAGGATACGATATGACAAGGCGGTAACGGAGGCGCAGATCAAAGGGCTTTCAATCGTCGAATACAAGGAGGGCGGCTGCGCCGAAGACATACGGGAGCTATGGAAAAACGTTCTCGATCACATCCAGGAGCTTGCTTAGCAATATGCCGGGAAGATTGCCATGAAGATTAAAGTACTTTTTGAAAACAAAAGAATAAACAATGCCCTTTCTTTCGGCTGGGGCGTTTCTTTTCTTATTGAGGACAGCACCCTTTTTGACACCGGCGAAGATGCAGGCTGCCTGCTTCATAACATGAGCGTTATGGGCGTGGAGAGGAACGGCATAAAGACAGTCATTATCTCTCATGAGCACTTTGATCATACGGGAGGGCTGTGGGAGGTGCTTCGGAACAACCCCCGGGTCGATCTGTATATATGCCGGGATTCAAGCCGGGGATTTAAAGATAAGGCACACTCATACGGGTGCAACGTGATAGAGGTCGGCGCCTCCTTCTCGCCGATTGCCGATTCTATTTACACAACAGGTCAGATGGAGATGCTGCACGGCTTCGGGCGCATAGTTGAACAGTCGTTGGTGCTGGATACGCCCAAAGGGCTTACCATACTAACGGGCTGCGCCCACCAGGGCATAATCAACATCGTGAAACGCGTAAAAGAAAATATAAAAAAGGATATCTATCTTGTAATGGGCGGCTTCCATCTGCTCGACGAGCCTGTCAGAAAGATCTGGGAAGTGAACAGCAGGTTAAAGGAATCAGGCATACAAAAAGTAGGGCCATCCCACTGTACAGGCGAAGAGGCTATAGAAACCTTTAGAGAATCATACGGGGATAATTTTATCGACATCAAGGCGGGGAAAGTTATAGAGGTTTAACATACAAACAAAGAGGAGGCGTTGATTGCCATTCCGTTAGGGACTACAGCCGGATCGAATCCGTCTTTGTCCATGTTGAGCCTGCACGACATGACGCCGTCTCTGCCACCATATAAAAGCTGAAAACAGATTAAAACTACGGCATTTGTTACGGCTCCTTGAGCCAAGAATAATAGCTTCCCAGCTGGTATAGGGCTGCGAGGGGATTGTGCCCCGTGACGCGGTCTTTTACCGCCAGCACCGTGGAGGGAGCCTTTACATATTTAAAGAACAGCGAGTCGTGGCCGACACAAAGGCCGAGGAGGATATTGAAGTCGACCTTTGCGTAGTTGGCTACCATGGCCTGAAATATGGGGTTGCATATTGACTCGAAGCCGCCCCTGAAGACCTTTTCTTCGTCGCTTAGACCAATCTCTTCTTTAGGAACACAGCCTGCCTTGCACATGACGGAGGCGACCTCGAAGCCTTTTTTTTCGTAAAAATCTGAGGCAATTGCCGCCTCGCTGGCAAGACCGGCGCAGAAGATGATGCCGAGCCGCCGGTACCCCATCTTTCGGGCGAACTCGCATATCTCCAGGATCCTTGGTTTGATGGGGTGTTTGACGTATGGCTTCCGCTCTCTGCCGCTGTAGCATTCGCCTTCCTGGATCGATGCCTGCCGGGCAAACTCGAAATTTTCAGCAGATTGGTATTCACGGCGGGCCTTTGCAAGAAGGCCTTTGGCAGATACGGTAGGGCATCCTGCCGAAGGAGCCCCGCCGGGCTTCATGCATGCACGTTCCCGGAATTCGATGTTGCATTTTGCGCATTGAGCTTGAATCTTCTTTTTTTTAGCCGGTGATTTCATTCCAGGGCCTCCTCTCCGAAAATTCAGGATATATTAAAATGTTGCCCGATGCTTTTGTATTACGCCAGGAGCGCTGTAAGCGCCTTAATATTGCCAATGGTCTCCAGGTGAAGAATCCGTTCGATGATAGCGGGAGCCTTCTCCTTCAGGTTCTCATGTCTGCCGTAGCTGACACATTTCAGAAACTTCCCGATGCATTCCTCCACGCTCAGGGGGTTGCCGGGGCTACCCTTCATTTTGATGGTATCCTTTTCGTATATGCCCGACCGGGTCTGCACGATAATGCGCGACCTGTCCATGTCTCTGGCCGGCAGAGATGGATCCTCAATTACCCGTACCTTTTTTGCAAGGTCGAGAACAGAGACATCACCAATAGAGTCCCGTTCGAAATCTTCCAGGCGTACATCACCGCGCAAAAACGCTGCTGCGACCGTATAGGGTATGCTGAATTGCGCGTCGACCTGAGGGTTCTCCCGGATCGTGAACGGTTGCCCGACCATTTCCCGGGCCATCTTTGACACGTGAACAACGACCTCTTCTATGGAGCCGGCCTCGATCTTGTAATCTTTTTTTCCTGCCAGGGCGGCATCGATCGAGGCGTGGGTCATCCTGCAGGAGGGATAGGGCTTGATGCTTAATCCCATTACTCCGTACCCTTTCCCCAGGTTCTCAAGCAGCCTTTCCCTATCATAATCACCTGATTCGTAGAGATGAAAAAAGCCGTATTGTCCTTCAAGGAACCCCTTGGCGCCGGTAATGCCGCTTTGCGCAAGGGACGCGGAGAGCACGCCCGATTTTGCTGAAAAGGCCGGCTGCATGCGTTTTACGAGTCCTCCATCAATGAGGCATTGTGCGTTGCCGGCGGTCTGGCTGTATACGATGCCCAGCGCGTGAGACAATCTTTCTCTGCTAAGCCCCATGATCTTCCCCGCCGCAACCGCGGCCCCAAAGGTGCCGCATGTCGCTGTCCTGATCCACGAAAGAGGTCGGTTGGTGCTTAAGCCGAGCCTGCATACCATATCAACTCCGAGGGCAACGGCGTTGATCAGATCGGCGCCTGAAACATTGCCTGCTGATTCAGCCGCTGCGATGGCCGCGGGCAGTACGGAAACATGGGCGTGCAGGGCCGACTCGTCAAGGGTGTCGTCGAAATCGAGGGCATGCATCATCATGCTGTTCGCCATGGCCGCCCACGGTGCAGGCGCCTTCCCGCCGTAGGACATTATCGTTGCCTCGGGTTTTCCGCCCCATTCTTTTACAAGATAAACAACCTCCCTGCAGCCTGGAGCATTGCAGCCTGCGAGGGCAACACCGATCGAGTCAAGGATAAACATCTTTGTGTTGTCCACCACGGCTTCAGGGAGGTTGTGGAATTGCGTTTTCTCTATATGTTGCAGGATTCTGGATGTAGAGTCCATGCCATACCTCTATTGTTCAATCCGGATGATTCCCCGAAGCTTACTTCGGTATCTTTACGTTCTTCTCTTTATAGAATTTTACTGCGCCCGGGTGAAAAGGAAAAGGTGAACCGAGCACCGCTCCTTCTAATGTCAGATCCTTGGCAACCTTGTGTATCGCCACAAGATCGCTCTTGTGTTCGAACAGGGTTTTTACGATGGTATAGGCCATCTTTTCGTCCATTTTCTCGTGGCAGACAAGGAAATTGCCTGCGGATACGGTCGTTACATCGTAGTCTACTCCTTTATATGTGTTCGCAGGACAGACTGTTTTGAAATAGATTGGGCCGTATTTGGCTACCATCTTCTCCAGCGCCTCTCCATGGCTTATAAGCTTGATCTTGATCCCGGGGCTTGCAGCGACATCCATGACAGAGGCGGTCGGTATCCCGCCTACCCAGAAGTATGCGTCGATCTTGCCGTCTTTCAAGGCGTTGGCGGATTCCGAGGCGCTGAGGCGGTCCCTTTTTATATCTTTTTGGGGGTCTATGCCGAATGCCTCCATGATCCGTCCTGACAAGACCTCGGTGGCGCTCCCGGGCGCCCCGGTTGAGACCCTTTTCCCTTTTAGATCACTTATTGAATTGATGCCCTTGCCGTCAATGGTGACAACATGGGTAATAGAGGCATAAAGGCCCGCGAGGTTTCTCATGGGAATCTTCTCCTTGAACACACCCTTCCCGGTGTATGCATCGTATCCCACATCACCGAGCATGATAGCCAGGTCTGCCTTTTTTGCCCCCAGCAGCTTGGCGTTGTCCACTGCAGCGGCGGTCACTTCGGCGGTAGCCTCAAAGCCGGGGATGTATTTTGATATGACGCTCGCCATGGCGCCCCCATAGGGGTACCAGACGCCTCCTGTTCCGCCGGAAGCTATGGAAAGAATCGCCTTCTTCTGTGCCAGGGCAGCGCCTGAAACAACAACGGTGAGAAGGAACAAGGCAATGACGGCCGTAACCACCATTCTTTCTTTTACTGACTTCGATCTCTTCTTCATACTTACCTCCTTGATATTTATTTTACAAATCAGCATTTCAGCTATCAGCATTCAGCGAACAGCCGTCAGCTGTGAGCTGACGACTGAATGCTGCTCTATTCGTTTGTGTCCATGGACTCTTTCAGGAGTCCGGTTATATCCATTACCTTGATCTTGTCTGTTGCCTGCATGTCTTTTGCCGCGTTCATAAGCATTGTATAGCACCATGGGCAGGCAGTGGCAAGGACGTCCGCGTCTGCATCGATCGCCTGGTTGATGCGCGTACGGGCAAGCTTTGGCTCTTCCTCGACCTCAGCGAACATCCTCCCTCCTCCTCCGCCGCAACACAGGGCCTCATCCTTTTTCATCTTCATCTCTACCAGCCTGATACCGGGGACCATAGCAATGAGCTCCCGCGGCGGGTCGTATATCTGGTTGTGCCTGCCGAGATAGCAGGCATCGTGGTATACGACGGTGTAAGGGAGCTTCTTTGTCAAGGCCGCCTTTTTCTCCTTCAGGATGTCCAGAAGGAATTCAACATAATGGCGGACCGACCATTGCCTTTCTTGCACAGGGTATTCTTTTGAAAAGGTATTAAAACAATGAGGTGACACGGTTACGATCTTCTTCACGCCGGCTTCCTTAAAAAGCCGGACATTTGCATTCATCAATTCCTGGAAGATCGCCTCGTCGCCCATGCGCAGCGCTGGATCGCCGCAGCAGGTTTCGTTTTCCAACACACCGTAGTTGATATCCAGCCCGTCGAAGACCGCAAGGAGGTTTCTCCCAAGGCCGTGAAGCTCCTGGTCATAGGACAGCGTGCACCCCACATAGAGGAGGATATCCGCCTGTTCCTGTGGCAGACGCTTGACGGGGAGATCCTGCAGCCATTCGAACCTTTTCCCGGGCTTCTCGCCGTAAGGGTTGCCGTTTTTTAGAAGGTCTTTCAGAGGCTTTCTTTGCTGCGGCAGAGGGCCGATCATCATCTCCCTTAAGATCTTCCTCCCCGCCTCTATCGCTTCGAGCACGGGGATCCCCGTTGCCTTTGCCTTGCACCGGACAACACAGCCGTTGCAGGTCGTACAAGAATATACAAGATCGCGAAGGGTTTCTTTTTCGTTTCCTTTGAGCAGGTCCCATTTGATCGCGTACTTGATGGACTGCAGAATGCCGGACGGAGTCTGGCTCATGAACCCTCTGGTTGACTGGAAAAGAGGGCAGATCGAAAAGCAGTAGTTGCAGTTCCTGCACCTGCTCGCGGCGTCAAGAACGGTTTCTTTATTATAAGAATCACCTTTTATTTCATTCTCATTCATTGATTCGCCTCCGCGCATCGCCCGTGCCGTTGTCGCCCCGAACCGTCATTGTTAGTCCTCCAACAACCCTGTGTTTAATATATTGTTAGGATCGAAAACCTTTTTCATGTCCTTGACAAGTCCATAGCCTTTCTCTCCGTAGCGTTTCACGAAGAAAGAGGTTCTTTTTGAGAACTGTCCCCACTCTCCTCCGCATGTGCCGTATTTAAGGTTTAGCTCCTCTTCCCTTTGGAACTTTTCATCAATTGCCTTCTTCTTTTTTTCGTTATCCCAATCCTTTGGTATGATAACGCCGGGATGCATGGTCAATCCCCCGATATGGCCGAAGAGATAGCTGGTCAACTGGCTGAGGACCGGAAGCCCTTTATTAAAATTGGCGGCCTCATTGAGGCACTCGGGAAGATCTTTTAAATTCGAAACCACCTCGGCGGAGGCCCACTGGTTGCCGCTTTGCTGCATAAGGAAGGACCCTATGACCTCCCTTGCAGACCAAAGCTTTTCCCATAGGACGGCATCTTCAATGCGTTGTGCCTCGAAGGGATCTTCTGCGCTCAGCGAGAGTAGAATCTGGTCTGCCTTTCTGGCTGCCTCCTCTTTTGAATCCGCATTGGTCACGAATAAGACGACAGCGCCTCTCTGCGACTCTATGCCCTTAAGGTCGTACCCTATCTGCGCAACCTTTTCCTCCATAAATTCCATAAAGAACGGGGCAGGGCGCCTTTCCATATACATCCTCTGGACGGCCCTCGCTACGGATTCAAGGTCCTTGTATACGGCAATGCCGCAGGCCCTCTCGAATTGAGGGACGAGACGCATTCTGATCTTTGTGATGACCCCCAGCAGCCCGTCTCCTCCCACGAAAAATTTGGTAAGGTCTGTCCCCGCCGGTCTGCGAAGGCCTTTTGTGCCGGTTTCGATAATCTCTCCTGTGGGAAGCACCGCTTCGATGCCGAGCACGTAATCCCCGGGCTTGCCGATGCTTGTATCCACGATGTGGGCGCTTGTATTGTTGGAGATTATCCCTCCCATGCTTGCTATGAGCCGGCTGCCAGGCGCGGCAGGCAGGAAAAAGCCCCGTTTTTTCAGGGCCTCTTCGACGGAGGCGCAAATGCACCCCGGGCCGCATTCGAAATAGCCGTAATCCTCTGAAAGCTCAATGGCGTTGAACCTGTGGGTATTGAGGACAATGCCGGGGACGGGGTACCTTGCGGCGCCGATAAACGACGTCCCTGAGCCCCTGATAAAGACAGGGACCTTTGAGCCGTTCGCATAGCGCATGATCT
The DNA here is from genome assembly GCA_002418945.1 of Deltaproteobacteria bacterium UBA5758. GTDB lineage: Bacteria > Desulfobacterota > Syntrophorhabdia > Syntrophorhabdales > Syntrophorhabdaceae > UBA5609. The sequence goes on from DIFC01000089.1 coordinate 17,906, forward strand.
CGCTGATCTCTTCCTTGGAGCCCGGCATAACAACCACGTATGGCAGCGAATCCCTTTCCGCCTCGTAGGGGAATGTATCGAGCGAGTTTTTTATCCTCTCGAAGATATGGGCAGATACATATTTCTTGCCCACTATCCTTTCCATATCTTCAATGAGCGTTTGGGGTGGTGAAGATTTCATCGGCCCTCCTGCCTCGTTTTGTTGCAAAACATTGCCATTACGATCCCCTGACCAATTTTGTTTCCCGGGATGAATCAGATGGTCTATAATAAATACTATATATAAGACGAAAAGGTCAACAGACTATGTGTATTTATAGGTTGTTAGTCCATCGCGGAAGAGGGCAGGGCGAGGGGCACAGCAGGGGAGTTCATGTGTACATTTCCTCTTCGTGCACGACACGGCTTTTTATAAATGACAGAAGCTCCTGGAGAACAGGCAGGACATCGGTCCTGAACCTCCCCGCGACAACAAGGCGCATAATGTCATCGCCCACATTCAGCATGCCCTCGTTGATCCAGGCCCTGATATCCGCAATCCCGTCACGGCCTTTCAGCTCTTTGACGCAGGCTTCGAGCATCCCTTTATCGTAAGACAACTTCATGGCCCCGACGGTCTTGCCATCCTTCGATGTGCCGCGGACGATCCCGTTGTGAACGATGATCATCCCCAGTTTTTCAGGGTCCGCTGTCTTTTTTATTTCCTCTATCCATTCAGCGATCATAAAGCCTCCAATTTAAAATTACAGTTTAAAATATAAGTTATTTGATCTTTTTTCAAGCAAATAAAGCGCTGCCCCGCAGCCTCCTTGTACCGAACGATCAATGCTTTGTTTGCGATCCCGACATGCTATATTGACATAGGATGTAGTATAAAATGTGTGCTTTCCACTTGAGCCGCTTATGAATTATTTTGTATGATATGCAGGAGAAAGGTCATGGTATGAAGTTGCTGAACAGGGTAGCGTTGTTGACGGCGGCAGCCGGTGCGGGGATCGGTCAGGCAACGGCGAGGATCATGGCGCGGGAGGGCGCGAAGGTCGTTGTTACCGACGCCCATGAGGAACGTGCGATCTCGGTTGCCCGTGCGATCCATGAAGAGCGCGGCACGGAAACGCTGGGTATGCGCTGCGACGTGACAAGAAAGGAGGACGTGGAGCGCGTTGTGGCCGCAACCCTTGAACGCTTCGGGCGCGTCGACATCCTCTTCAACAACGCCGGGACAAACAGGCCCGCGCATGTCGTAGATATGACGGACGAGACCTGGGGGCTCGTCATCAACACGTCGCTCAGCGGTACCTTCTACTGCTGCAGGGCGGTGCTTCCGGCGATGATCGCGCAGAAAAGAGGCCGTATCGTAAGCATTACCTCTGTGGCTGCCTTCCGGGGGCTTAAAGCCGGCCATGCGCATTACGCAGCGGCGAAGGCGGGAGTGATGGCATTTACCCGTTGCCTGGCGATGGAGGCTGCGGAACACTGTATTACCGTAAATACGATAGCGCCGAGCTTTATCTATAATGAGTTTATACCCCACATCTATCCCGAGGAAGAGATAGAAAGGATGTACGAGGAGATACCTTATCCGAGGAAGGGGACGCCTGAGGATATTGCAAATACGGTCCTTTTCCTTGTTTCCGACGAAGGGGAGTATATAACGGGCCAGACCATCTGTGTTACCGGCGGAAGCTGGATGAGATGATGGTGGAAGGAGGTTCATGTGCAGCAGAAATTAAAAACGGATGAGCTTTACAAACGGTGTGATCCCGATGCCTTCCCGTTCACGACCACCGGTGAGGTCACGGAAGTTCTGAGAACGATAGGGCAGGAAAAGGCCCTCAGTGCCCTCGACTTTGGCCTCAACATGGACAGCAGCGGCTTCAACATATTTGCCATAGGGGAGAGCGGCACCGGCAAGATGACAACGGTCATGACCATGCTCAATGCCAAGGCGTCCGAAGAGAGTGCCCCGCCCGATTGGTGCTATGTCTATAATTTCAAAGACCCTGATACCTCAATCGCGTTGTCTTTTGAGCCGGGCAAAGGTGCCTCATTCCAGAAGGAGATGGATGAGCTTATCAAGATACTCCGGTTAGAGATACCTAAGGCCTTCGAATCCAAAGAGTACGAGACGCAGAAGAGCAAGGTCATCGACGAATTCCAGCAGAAACAATCAGAGTATCTTGCAAGGCTCGATGCTGAGGCAAAGGAGAGGGGATTTACTGTAAAAAGGCAGCCCACGGGCATATTGATAGTACCGATAAAGGAGAACGGCGAGCTCTTGACGAAGGAAGAGTTCGACGCGTTGGAAGAAAAGAGCAGAAAGAAGATGGAGGAGACGGGACGGTTCTTCCAGGAGAAGCTCAATGATGTTGTGCGGGTTCTCAGGGAGGCGGAGAAGATCGTCAGGGACATGATGGGCAGGCTCGACAGAATGGTGGCCCTTGATCTCGTGGGTCCTCTTATAGATGCAATGGAAAAGAAGTACCACGACCAGGGCAAGGTCGTGCAATACCTCCAGGATGTCGAGGAAGAGATACTCTCCCACCTCGACGAGTTCCGTGCGACCGAAGAGCCGCAATCTCCTATTCCTTTTCTTAAGATGCCCAAGGCAGAGGCATCCTTCTCTAAATATAGCGTGAACGTCATCGTCAACAACGGGCAACGGCAGGGCGCCCCCGTTGTGTATGAAAGCAACCCGACATACCTGAACCTTTTCGGTCGTTTGGAATATAAAGTCCAGTACGGCATGGCGACGACGGATTTTACCATGATCAAGGATGGCTCGCTTCACAGGGCGAACGGCGGCTATCTTGTTGTGGATGCCATGGAGCTTCTCAAGAATCCATTTTCCTATGAGGCGCTGAAAAGGGCGCTCAAGAACAAAGAGATCAAGATCGAAGATGTCCTGGAACAGTACAGACTGGTAAGCACCGCCGGTTTAAAGCCTGAGGCGATCCCCTTGAGCGCAAAGGTTGTCCTTGTAGGTAATCCTTACCTCTATTATCTCCTGTACAATTATGATGAGGACTCGCGGGAGCTTTTCAAGGTCAAGGCCGATTTTGACAGCAGGATGGAAAGGACGCCGGAGAACATAGTGAAGTATGCGTCCTATGTCGCCCAGTGCCAGAAGGGCGAAGGCCTCCTTCCCTTTGACAGGTCAGGTGTCGCAAAGATCGTTGAGTACGGGTCGCGATTTGCAGACCATCAGGAGAAGCTCTCGACAAAGTTCAGCCTTATCGCCGACCTTGTCCGGGAGGCCCATTACTGGGCGAAAAAAGAGGGCAGCGATGTCGTTACCGGGGTGTACGTTAGGAAGGCTATGGACGAAAAGGTACGCCGTGTGAACAGGATCGAGGAGAGGATCCAGGAAATGATGGTCGAGGACACGCTGATCGTCAATACTTCGGGGGGGAAGGTGGGGCAGGTGAACGGGCTGGCGGTCTTTGATCTCGGCGACTACAGCTTCGGGAAGCCGTCGAGGATCACTGCCAAGACCTATGCGGGCAAGGCCGGGATTGTAAACCTCGAACGTGAAACAAAGATGAGCGGAAAGATCCATGAAAAGGCGATACTTATCATCACGAGCTATCTCGGGAGCAAATACGCGGTGAAAAGGCCCATCAGCCTTTCCGCATCCATCGCCTTTGAGCAGCTTTACGAGATGGTTGAAGGAGACAGCGCCACCTGCGCGGAGCTCTATGCCCTTCTGAGCAGCATCTCCGGCGTCCCGTTGAAGCAATCTTTTGCCGTGACAGGGTCAATGGACCAGAACGGCGACGTGCAGCCCATAGGCGGCGTGAATCAGAAAATAGAAGGGTTCTTCGAGCTGTGCAAGGCGAGGGGGTTGGACGGCACGCACGGCATCATCATGCCGAAACGAAATATCAGGAACCTCGTGCTGAACGAAGAGGTCATAGAGGCTGTCCGCAGCGAAAAATTCAAGATCTACGCCATCGACCGGATGGAAGAAGGACTGGAGCTGTTAACGGACATGAAGGCGGGGGAACTGCAGGAGGACGGCACATACCCCGAGGGCACGGTCAACTTTCTCGTTGAAAAACGGCTGACGGAGATCTCAGAGGCGCTGGAGAAGAAAAAAGAAAAAGAGAAGGAAAACGGGGAGGAAAAGCAGAAATAGTTTATGGCAGACCAGATACTGGATGCTTGATACTCGATGCTGGATGATAGACGCGAGGAGATGAATATTGGCGATAAATTTTGAGAAAGGGCTTGAGCTGTATGACCACCCGGAGATCTTTTACCGGCTCTTTTTCCCACGCCGCGAATCGGTTGGCGACAGCGAGCGGCCAAAGGCAATAAACTATTTTGTTTCGGTAGCGCAGGGCATCTCCATAGGCTGCCGCTTCTATCCTGCCGCCGCGGGCGGCCCGAATATCCTCTATTTCCACGGCAACGGGGAAATAGCCCCCGACTATGACTACATTGCTCCGGTATATGCGGAGAAGGGGCTCAACCTCTTTGTCGCCGATTACCGGGGCTACGGCATGAGCGACGGAAGCCCCACCTGCAGCAGCATGATCAGGGACGCTCACCCGGTCTTCCGGGGCTTCACTGCCTGTTTGTCTGAGATGGGCCATTCCGGAGGCCTTTATGTCATGGGCAGGTCTTTGGGAAGCGCCCCTGCTATTGAGCTGGCCCATCATTACCAGCGGCAGCTAAAAGGGCTTATCGTGGAAAGCGGTTTTGCAAGCGCGCGGAACCAGCTTAAACGGCTGGGCGCCCTGCATCTCTTTGACGCCCGGGAAGAGCCCCTAGGGTTCGGCAACGACCTGAAGATAAAAGAAGTCCTTATCCCGACCTTGATCATCCATGGAGAAAGGGATGAGGTTATACCTGTCGAAGAAGGGCGGACACTGTACGAGCTCTCCGGGGCGAAGGAGAAGTTCTCGCTCTTTATCCCCAACGCCGGACATAACGACCTGATGATGTACGGTCTGGATGCGTATATGAAGGCGATCGAAGGGTTCACCCGTTAAAAGATTTACCCCCCTCACCCTGACCCTCTCCCGCCAGGGGAGAGGGAATAAAAAAGACCCGTACCTCTTCGGAGCGATGATGGATACTCTCTCGAGAGGGAATAGAAAAGACCCGTGCCTCTTCGGAATGGTTATGGATCCTCTCCAGCGAGGGGGGGCGGAAGATCATCGAAACGCACAGATGCCTGTTTGACGATGGATACTCTCTCGAGAGGGAATAGAAAAGACCCGTGCCTCTTCGGAGCGGTGATGGATCCTCTCCAGCGAGGGGAGAGGGGACGGTGTGCACCTGTGTCCCTGCCTTTTCTGGGAGGGGAGATATTGTTACCCCGAAGGGCTGCTTTGAGGAATCTATTGATTGAGCGTTTTTGCGGAGATGTCCCGACAGGATGCGAGAATGAAGTAGTCGGTTAAATGGTTTTCTTCGGGATACTCGGCTATCGGGTATTACTTCTTTTCAATTTCTTTGATTACTGAGTCGGCGATCTTATTGTGCATGTCGGGAGGCCTATCCTCATAGAGGTCTTTAATGACCCTTAACCGTGCCTCCAGAATGAGCTCTTCATCATTAAATTCGTCTGTCGTGTAATCTGCGTCTCCATCCTGGAGTTCTATGGCTTCCAGCGATACTTCGTACCATTCTTCCACGTACTGGTCGATAGCCCGCTCAACGTGCTGCTGTATCAGTTCTTTATCCGGCCGGCATCCTTTATCTGTGCATATCTTCTCTATTTTTGAGATGATATCATTGACCAGTTTTGGCCTTACGTCGGGAGTGAATCCTTTTTGTTTCGTCATCTCTGTACCCCTGAAAAAAGATTGTAAACATTGTTACATAAAAGTCGACAGAGAGCAAAATAAATTTTGTGATATATGTCACATTGTGAGCTGTTTTTTCGTGCTCTTGATTTCCCGCCTCTCCTGTGGTTACAATAGGGGGCATGCTTTCCAGGATAAAGGAACGGGTAGGAGCGCATAGGGCCCGCAAGGTGGAATGCTCGGAGACGATCATGGCAGGGGTGGTTATCCCCCTCTTTGAGAGGGACGGAGACGTCTTTTTTGTCCTCACTAAGAGGGCTGATACGGTGAAGATCCATAAGGGCGAGGTCTCCTTCCCGGGAGGGATGTACGAACCCGAAGACGGGAACACGAAAAGAACGGCGATAAGGGAATGCTGCGAAGAGATAGGGGTTAAAGATACCGACCTGGAGATCATCGGGCAGATGGACGATGTGTATACGATGACAGGTTTTGTTATAACGCCCTACGTGGGTGTTATACCCTATCCATACAGGTTTAGAACGAGCCCCGGAGAAGTGGCATACCTCATATACCTGCCGTATGGTTTTCTGCGGGAGAACGATCCGATAGCAGAGATGGCCGAACATGAAGGAATGATGCAAATGGTTCCTTCTTTCCGTTACAATGGGGACAGGATCTGGGGCGCCACGTGCAGAATGCTCGTAAAATTCAAAGAAATCGTGGAACATGAGTAAACTGAACGTGAAAGTGCTCATCCTGCTGTCCCTGGGACACCTTGTGGTAGACATTTACCAGGGCGCCCTCCCGGCAACGCTTCCATTTCTCAAAGACAAGCTTTCCCTCTCATATACCGCTACAGGCCTCATCCTCGTGATGGCCAATTTTACCTCATCTATTTTGCAGCCGCTCTTCGGGTTTTATTCTGATAAGAAAGAGAAGGCGATCCTTCTTCCCATCGGGTTACTTTGCGCGGGCCTGGGATTTTCATTTATTTCAATACCTGACAGCCTTGCCGTCGTTTTGTTCATGGTGGCGATAAGCGGCCTTGGCACCGCCTCCTATCACCCTGAAGGCTACAAAACGGCAAATTTTTTCACCGGTGAAAAGAGCGTCACCGGTATGGCCATTTTTTCCGTGGGCGGAAACCTCGGCTTTTCCCTTGGCCCGATCCTCTCTATCTATATCATACAATACCTTGGGCTATCATCTCTCCCTATCATAGTCTTCCCATCGCTTATTGTGACTGCCCTCATCATATATCAAAGGAAGGTTATCGCCATCCCCGCCATGGAGCATGCTCAACGGCAGAAGGCGGCGCCGAAGACAGGAAGCGGCACATATCTCTCGCTTTTTATGCTCATTGCGATTGTCATTATGAGAACCTGGACACAGATGGGTCTTCTGACCTACATCCCCTTTTACTACATCAATTATATGAAAGGCGACCCCCTTTATGCCGGCAAGCTCGTCTTTGTCTACCTCTTAAGCGGTGCGGCAGGAACTATGATCGGGGCTCCACTGGCTGACAGATGGGGGCACCGCAGGTTTCTGAGATTCTCAATGTTCATTGCTGCAGCAACGCTCCCCCTCATGTTCTTTGTGAAGGGATATATGCTCTTTGTTGTCCTCGGCATCCAGGGCATGATCCTTGTCTCTACGTTTGCCGTCACCATCGTCATGGCGCAGAAGCTTCTGCCGGCAAAGCTCGGGATTGCCTCGGGGCTGATGGTGGGGTTTGCCATCGGAACAGGCGGCATCGGAGTGACCTTGCTCGGGATCATCGCGGATAACTTCGGGGTCCCCGTTGCCCTCGAATCGATCATAGCCTTGCCTTTTATAGGCTTTGTTCTAAGCCTTATATTGCGGTATCAGGAAAAGGCATGAAGCGGGTCATCTGCGTGGTCGGCAGGCCGAACGTTGGAAAATCAACATTATTCAACCGCCTGCTCGGCTACAGGAAGGCCATCACCGAAGACACCCCTGGTGTCACGAGAGACAGGAATTACGGCGAGTTCGAATACGGGGGAAGGACGTTTGTGCTTATTGATACTGGCGGGTTTGAGCCTTTCAGGGAAGATGGGTTCTCCCCGCTCGTTGGACAACAGATAGCGAGATCCATTGAGGAGTCCTCGATGGTGCTCTTTCTTCTCGATGGCAGAGAGGGAATCCTGCCTGAAGATAAAGACATTGCAAGGACTTTGCGAAAATACGACAAACCTGTTTTTTTTGTTATCAACAAGATCGATTCACAGAAAAGGGAGCTCGATGCCTTCGAGTTTTATGAGCTCGGAATAGAAAAATATTACCCCATCAGCGCACTCCACGGCACAGGCATAGAGGATCTTCTTGAGGGTATCACCGGCATGGCGGCCGATATGGCTGAAGCGACGGGCAGCGGCGAAGCCACGTCCTCGTCGCTGAGGGTTGCCATTATCGGACGGCCGAACACCGGCAAATCATCGATCACGAACAGGATCCTCATGTCAGACAGGATGATCGTCAGCGAGGTGCCCGGCACTACGAGGGACGCCATCGATTCCAGGGTGGCCTTCAAAGGCAGGGAGATCGTCCTTATAGATACGGCAGGACTTCGCAAGAAGAGCAAGATCATAAGAAAGATCGAGGAATATTCCGTTGCGAGCGCCATCAAAAGCGTAGAGAATGCGCATGTTGTCAACCTTGTTATCGATGCCGTGGAAGGAGCGAGCCATCAGGATGGCAGCATTGCGCACCTTGTTGCCGCAAGGGGAAAAGGGATCTGCATTATAGTAAACAAATGGGACCTCGTTGAAGGAAAGATGAAGCAAAACGAATACAGCGCGGCGATGATGGAGAAGATGCCTCACGTTTCCTTTGCGCCCGTCCTTTTTGTCTCCGCAAAGACCGGGAAGAACATCGGGAAGATCCTTGAAACGGACGTAGCGATATATGGTCAGTTGACGGGGATGATCAAGACGAAGGACCTCAACAGGGCACTGGAGGAGATTATGCAAAAGCTCCATCCCCCATATCAGCAGGGAAAGAGCATCAGGATATCTTACATCAACCAGCCGAAGGCGCTGCCGCCGACCTTCATCCTTTTTTCAAACCACCCTGAGCGCATCCCTGAACACTATAAACGGTATATCGAAAATTCCCTCAGGGAAAGATATGGCTTCCGCGGCGCGCCGATAAGGCTGGTATTTAAAAAGAAATAGATAAGCGCATAATCCATAGCCATTTGTATACTGTCGGCCGACTAATCTTAAACTTCTGTGCAAGATCTGTTACATTCATATGTTTTTCATTCCAATCTCTAACAAGTTGCATTTTTAATTCCATCTGGCTTAGCACCTTCCACGGCATCTGTTCTCCTCCTTGCCGTAAAGTG
>DIFC01000089.1:27040-38655 GCA_002418945.1 Deltaproteobacteria bacterium UBA5758
CTATGTTACCAGTTTGTACCAACACTCTCCCCTCTCCCCTTGCGGGAGAGGGTCAGGGTGAGGGGGAAACTAACCTGCGGTTTCCCTCTTCCTTCATGAAAAAGGACCATAGCAACACTCTCCCCTTATCTTATGGAAAATGGTCAGGGCAACGCTCTCCCCTCTCCCCTTGCGGGAGAGGGTCAGGGTGAGGGGGCGTTTTGAATTTTGAATATTTGGATTTATTTAAGATTTGGCGCTTGGATATTCGTACTTGTTTTTGAAAGGAGGGGAAGGGGCAAGATCGGAAGGGTGGGGGGATGAAAAATTGTCTTGCCCCTTGTTATGTATGGTTTAAAAGCAAAGACCATGCCAAAGCGCGACTTTATCTGCAACTGAACGTTATCACTGCATAACAACATATTTGACGGGAAAGCGGATGAAAGAGATCAGGAAAGAAATGTCGAAATGATCGTATTCTCATCGACAATTGTGTCGATGAGAGCAGGCACAGGCAAGGCAATGCTGTCGCAGTTCAATGGGAAGGCGTCACGAATTATTTGAATTTACTTGATTATTTGGGAAAAAATTATAAAATAATTACTTCATGGATAAGCACACGGTAAAATCTGCGGCGAAAGAATTTTATAAATACCTGGAGCGCGAAAAGGGCGCACCGTACAACACAAAGCGTGCATACAAAGGCGACATTGAGGACTTCGTAGCCTTCATAGATAAAAGCTCTTATGATGCGATAGACCACAACACTATAAGGGCGTATATTGTCAGCATTTATAAGAATCTCAAGAAATCCTCTCTGTCGCGGAAGGTTTCCGCTATTAAAGTCTTTTTCAAATTCATGAAGCGGAAGGGCTACACCGAGGAGAACACGGCGCTGGTTATTAAAAACCCGAAGATCGAAAAGAACCTTCCAAAGTTCTACACGATCGATGAGATGTTCCACTTCCTCGATTTTCTTCCCAGGGAGGGATGGCTGAATATAAGGAACCGGGCGATCTTCGAACTCATGTATTCAACGGGCACGAGGGCACAGGAGGCCCTCAACCTGAACATTGACGACCTCCATCTCGACGGGATGTGGATAAAGGTAAGGGGCAAAGGCGGAAAAGAACGCATAGTGCCCTTTGGCGAAAAGGCAAAGAGCGCCCTTGAAGAATACAGGAGTACGGTAAAAGAGATGGGCAAGGACGAGCCGGGCAGGCCGCTTTTTATGAATATACGCGGCGGCAGGTTGTCCTACAGGGGTTTGTTGAAGATCATGAAAAAGCACCAATTAAAGGCGCAGCTTTTCAAAAATCTCTCTCTCCACGGGATACGCCATTCCTTTGCCACTCATCTGCTTGACAGCGGGGCGGACCTGAGAAGCATTCAGGAACTGCTTGGCCATTCAAAGCTTTCAACGACGCAAAAATATACCCATATCTCTATGGACAAATTGATGGAGATATACGATAAATCCCACCCGAGAAGGTAAAAAATGGAAGCGACAACTATATTATGTGTAAGGCATAAAGGGAAGGTTGCCATTGGCGGAGATGGGCAGGTCACGATGCAGTCAACGGTAGTAAAGCATACGGCAAAGAAGGTGAGAAGGCTTTACCAGGATAAATGCCTTGCAGGATTCGCCGGAGCAACGGCGGATGCCTTCACCCTTTTTGAGCGCTTTGAAAAAAAGCTTGAGCAATATAACGGGAACCTGACGAGGGCTGCCGTAGAGCTTGCAAAGGACTGGAGGACGGACAGAATGCTCCGGCGGCTTGAGGCCCTTCTGGTAGTGGCAGACGGGGACCATACATTGATCCTTTCAGGAACAGGCGATGTCGTTGAGCCTGATGACGGGGTGGCAGCGATCGGCTCCGGAGGGGCATACGCGCAGGCCGCCGCAAAGGCGCTCATAAAATATACCGGTCTGTCCGCCCGGGAGATCGTGAATGAAGCGATGTCTATTGCGGCGGAGATATGCATATATACCAATGACCGGATCGTTATTGAGGAGCTTTAAATGAAGACGTTGACGCCAAGGCAGATCATGGAGGAGCTTGACAGGTTCATCATAGGCCAGAATAAGGCGAAGAAGGCCGTCTCTATAGCGCTTCGCAACCGGTGGAGAAGGCAGATGATCCCGAAAGAGCTCCGCGATGAGATAGCGCCGAAGAACATTATTATGATCGGCCCCACGGGCGTCGGAAAGACTGAGATCGCAAGGCGGCTCGCAAAGCTCGCAAACGCGCCCTTCCTGAAGATAGAGGCGACAAAGTTTACCGAGGTAGGCTATGTCGGCAGGGATGTTGAATCGATGATACGTGACCTTACAGAGCTTGCCGTCAGCATGGTGAGAAAAGAAGAGCAGGCGCTTGTCATGGAAAGGGCGGCGGAGATAGCGGAGGAAAGGATACTTGATATACTGCTCCCGCTGAAGAAGGCCCCCGGCGCGCATGAAGAGCAGGGAGCGGCAGACCTCTCAAGAGAAAAGATGAGGAGCCGCCTGAAGGCCGGCCAATTAAAGGACAGGTCTGTTGAGATCGAGGTGCCCGACAGGGCGCTTCCCATGATAGAGATCTTTTCCGCGTCGGGAATGGAAGAGATGGACATGCAGTTGCGGGATATCTTCGGGAACATGCTTCCGAAGAAGACGAAGAGAAGAAAGATGAAGGTCGGCGAGGCATACGAACACCTGGTGCAGGAGGAATCGAAGAAGCTCATCGATATGGACAGGGTTACCAAGGATGCCGTCGAGAAGGTCGAACAATCGGGGATCATATTCCTCGACGAGATAGACAAGATCGCAAGCCGGGATCACGGGCACGGGCCCGATGTATCGAGGGAAGGCGTGCAGAGGGACATACTGCCTATCGTTGAGGGGACGACGGTAACGACAAAGTACGGGATGGTGAAAACCGACCATATCCTTTTTATAGCGGCAGGGGCCTTCCATATGTCCAAGCCTTCCGACCTCATACCGGAATTGCAGGGAAGGTTCCCGATCAGGGTCGAGCTGGACGCGCTGACGAAAGAGGACTTTTACAGGATCATTACTGAGCCTGAGAACGCCCTTATCAAGCAGTACAGGGCCCTCCTCAAGACGGAAGAGATCGACCTCGAATTTGAGAAAGAGGCAGTCGAGGAGATCACCGACATCGCGCAGAAGATCAACGAGATGGCTGAAAATATCGGCGCCAGGAGGCTTTACACGGTTATGGAAAAGCTCCTTGAAGACATATCTTTTTCCGCGCCCGATACGCAGGAAAGAACTATTACTATTACCAGGAATTATGTGAGGGAAAAACTGGGAGAATTTCTGGAAAAAGAAGATCTCAGCAGGTATATATTGTAATGAGAGTTGCAGATTTGAAGGAATTAACACCACTTTCGAGGATTTGACTATGAGCGATAAGCTGAAGGTACAGACATTGCTTGAGGCGCTTCCTTACATCAAGAAGTTTGCCGGCTCGACCTTTGTGATCAAATACGGCGGGGCAGCCATGGAGGAGGAAGGCCTGAAGAAGGAGTTTGCGAAGGACGTCTCTCTCCTGAAATACGTAGGGATAAACCCGGTCATAGTTCATGGCGGCGGGCCCATGATCGGCAGGCTCCTGAAAGACCTGGAGATACCGACGAGGTTCGTCGACGGTCTCAGGGTCACCGACACCAAGACCCTCGAAGTGGTGGAGATGGTCTTGTCCGGTCTTGTAAATAAAGAGATCGTGAAGAACATCAACGATATGGGGGGGAAGGCGATCGGCTTGTCCGGCAAAGACGGAAGGCTCCTTGTCGCGAAAAAGATGAAAGGCAAAGACATCGGGCTGGTAGGCGAGATCATTACCGTCGACGCGGCGATCATTCGTGACATCAGCGGTCACGGATATATACCCGTTATAGCCCCGATCGCTGACGGGATCGACGGCAATTCCTATAATATCAACGCCGACACTGCTGCCGGCAGCATTGCCAAGGCGCTTTCGGCCAAAAAATTCATCCTTCTTACCGATGTTGAAGGCGTTCTTGACGGAAAAGGCAAGCTTATCTCCACGCTCAAGCGCGCTGAGATAGAGAAGCTCATCGACAGAAAGGTCGTTTCAGGCGGTATGATACCAAAGGTAAAATGTTGTATCGACGCGTTGTGGGGCGGCGTCAGGGAGGCCCATATCCTTGACGGAAGAGTCCCCCACGCCATCCTCCTTGAGATTTTTACTGATGCGGGGGTCGGTACGGAGATAGTAGGAGATCGTTCATGCAAAAAACATTGATACAAAAGGCCCAACACTATATCGCGAACACATATAAAAGAATCCCCATCGTTGTAACAAAAGGCGAGGGGTGCTGGCTGTGGGACCTTGAAGGAAGGCGCTACCTTGATTTTCTTGCGGGTATCGCCGTCTGCAGCCTCGGCCATGCCAACCCGAGCGTGCGCGATGGGATCATTGCCCAGGCGAACAAGCTTTTCCACGTATCGAACCTCTTCTATACAGAGCCCCAGATAAAAGCTGCAGAGATACTTGTGGAGAACTCATTCGGCGACAAGGTCTTTTTCTGCAACAGCGGGGCCGAGGCAAACGAGGCAGCGATAAAGCTTGCACGCCGTTATTCCTGGAAGAAATACGGCGAGGGGCGCCACGAGATCATTGTTATGGAGAATTCTTTTCACGGCAGGACGATTGCCACCGTATCGGCAACAGGCCAGCCGAAATTCCAGGAAGGCTTCATGCCTTTGGTGGAAGGTTTTGTCTGTGTGCCCTTCAACAGGATCGACCTGGTTGCAGAGCGTTTAAGCGATAAGACCTGCGCCGTGATGATCGAACTTATCCAGGCAGAAGGAGGCGTATACCCCGCAAAGAGAGAATACATAAAGAAGCTCCGCGATATGACGGCAAGCAGGGACATACTCCTCATTATCGATGAAGTGCAGACGGGGATAGGGAGGACAGGGAAATTCTTTGCCTATGAGCACTACGAAATAGAGCCCGACGTTATAAGCCTTGCGAAGGCGCTGGGCAGCGGGCTTCCCGTGGGGGCCATTATCGGCAAGGAGCATGTAATGGAGGCGTTTATCCCCGGAACGCACGCATCAACTTTTGGAGGCAGCCCGATCGGAGCTGCTGCAATAGTGGCGACCCTCAACACCCTCATCGATGAAAAGATCATCAAGCACTGCGAAGAAACAGGGAAGTACCTGCGAAAGGGGCTCCTGTCGCTCAAGAAACAATACCCTTTTATTGTTGACGTCAGGGGCATGGGGCTGATATGGGGCGTTGAGCTCACCATCGACGGCGATGAGCTGGTCCAGGAATTTTTGAAGGAGGGTATAATCATTAACTGCGTAAAAGGCAAGATACTGAGATTGGTGCCTCCCCTGATCGTGAAAAAGGAAGAGATCGACATTTTCATCGACATCGCGAACAGGATCTTTGAAAGGAAGATGGGTTGAAAAGGGATTTTACCAAACTGCTTGATATCAGCGTGAAGGAAGGCGAATACCTCTTAAAGAGGGCGCACGTTCTGAAAAGGCAGAGGCGCGCGGCGCGCGCGCGGCTCCCGTTTGCAGGAAAAATCCTCGCCATGATCTTCGAAAAGGCATCGACGCGTACGCGGCTTTCATTCGAAGTGGGAATGCGCGAGCTTGGCGGCCATGCCATATTCTTAAGCCCCGGAGAGACCCAGATAGGAAGAGGCGAGCCTGTAAGGGACACTGCACGCGTCCTGAGCAGGTACGTGGATGTGATCATGATACGGACCTATGCGCAGGACGTTGTTGAAGAGCTTGCCGGGTGGGCAGCCGTTCCTGTAATAAACGGCCTTTCCGATTTATACCACCCGTGCCAGATCCTCGCCGACCTCTTTACGATAGAGGAATATAAGGGTGATGCTAGAAAGATTAAAATTGCATATGTCGGCGACGGTAATAATGTCGCAAATTCCTGGCTGGAGGCATCGATCCTTTTCGGTCTCGATTTCACCATTGCCGTGCCCGCGCAATACAGACCTGCGGAAGATCTGTTGGAAAAGGCTGCCGAAAACAAGCGCTTTCATATTGTTGCCGACCCCCGCGAGGCCGTGAAGGGCGCCGATGTCGTGTATACGGATGTCTGGGTGAGCATGGGCCAGGAAAGCGAGAAGAAAAAGCGCAGGCGGGATTTTGCCGACTATAAGATAGATGAGAGGTTATTGAGACAGGCAGACAGAAAGGCAATTGTCATGCATTGCCTGCCGGCTTACAGGGGCGAAGAGATCTCGGAAGATACATTTGAAAGGTACAGTGATGTTATCTTTACACAGGCAGAGAACAGGCTCCACGTGCAGAAGGCGCTGCTGGAGTGGCTCATAAAGAACAGCTAATAGTTCATGGCCCATAGCTCATGGTTTTAAGGCTTTTGCCATCAGCCATGAGCTGCATTAAATGGAGGTTTGATGATGGGAGAAATTAAGAAGGTGGTACTAGCGTATTCCGGCGGCCTCGACACGTCGATCATAGTGAAGTGGCTTAAAGAACAGTACGGCTGCGAGGTAATAGCCTATGCCGCCGATGTGGGGCAGGCGGAAGAGCTTGCCGGGCTTGAGGAAAAGGCGATAAAGACAGGCGCTTCAAAGGTGTATATCGAGGACCTTCGGGAGGAGTTTGCAAGGGACTTTATATTTTTCGCTATCAAGGCGAATGCCGTATATGAGGGCGGGTACCTCATGGGGACATCGATCGCGAGGCCGCTCATCGCAAAAAGGCAGATCGAGATCGCGCGGATGGAAAATGCCGATGCGGTCTCCCACGGCTCAACGGGGAAGGGCAACGACCAGGTGCGGTTCGAGCTTACCTACTATGCCTTTGAACCGAACATAAAGATCATAGCGCCCTGGAGGGAATGGAGCTTCGCGTCGAGAGAAGAGCTCATAGATTACGCGCAGAAGCATGGGATCGACGTGCCTGTGAGCAAGGCGAAGCCTTACAGCATGGACAGGAACCTCATGCATATCAGCTACGAAGGCGGGATCCTCGAGGACCCCTGGATGGAGGCGAACGAAGACATGTTCCTGACAACCGTTTCGCCTGAAAAGGCGCCGGACACGCCGCGCTATATTGAGATCGATTTCGAGGAAGGGACCCCTGTGAGGATAGACGGGAGGCCCATGTCGCCCTTTGAGATCGTAGCATTCCTGAACAAGGCAGGCGGCGAGAACGGTGTGGGAAGGTTCGATATCGTTGAGAACCGCTTTGTGGGCATGAAATCGAGAGGGGTCTATGAGACGCCCGGCTGTACGGTGCTCCATGCCGCCCACAGGGCAATGGAGTCGATCACTATGGACAGGGAAGTTATGCATATGCGCGACAGCCTTGTGCCGAAGATCGCCGAGCTCATCTATTACGGGTTCTGGTACTCGCCGGAAATGGCCGCCCTGAAGGCCTTCGTAGACGAAACCCAGAAAAATGTAACGGGAACGGTAAGGATGAAGCTGTACAAAGGCAATTGCGTCGCAACGGGAAGAAGATCGGACAGATCGTTGTACATGAAAGATTTTGCAACCTTCGACAAAGACGCTGTCTACGATCAGCGGGATGCCGGGGGTTTTATAAGGCTCAATGCCCTGCGGCTCAGGATCAGGGCTATGCTCAACCGGTAATGAATCTCAGTCAAGCCCTAGGTCAGGAGTTGCTATGAAACCCTACGAACCGCATGTTATAGAAGAAAAGTGGCAGGCCCTCTGGGAGAAGAATAAGACTTTTAAGGTCGGTGAAGCCGGCGGAAAGAAAAAATATTATCTCCTCGAGATGTTCCCTTATCCCTCAGGTAAGATCCACATGGGACACGTGAGAAATTATTCCATAGGCGATGTGATCGCGCGGTACAAAAGGATGAGGGGCTACAACGTGCTTCACCCCATGGGCTGGGACGCCTTCGGAATGCCCGCCGAGAATGCCGCCATAGAGAGGGGGATACATCCTGCCCTTTGGACCTATGAAAATATCGCTTACATGCGAAAACAGTTGAAGAGGCTTGGTTTCAGCTATGATTGGGACCGCGAGACGGCCACATGCGATGTTGAGTATTATAAATGGGAACAGTGGATGTTCCTGAAGATGTACGAGAGGGGGCTTGTTTACAGGAAGAACTCCCCCGTCAACTATTGCGTAAAATGCCAGACCGTGCTGGCCAACGAACAGGTAGAAGGAGGGGCATGCTGGAGGTGCGGCGAGGCGGTGATCCAGAAGGAGCTGACGCAGTGGTTTTTCGCCATCACGCAATACGCCGACGAGCTTTACGAGTATTGCGACAAGCTGCCCGGATGGCCGGAGAAGGTCCTTCACATGCAGAAGAACTGGATCGGCAAGAGCCACGGCGTGGAGGTTGATTTTAAGCTGGAAGACGGGACCGGCATGACGATCTTTACCACGCGTCCCGACACCCTTTACGGCGTGACATTCATGGTGCTTGCACCGGAGCACCCTCTTTCATCCAGGCTTGCGAAGGGAACTCCCCAGGAAAAAGCGGTATTGTCTTTCATCGAAAAGGTGAAGACACAGGACAGGAGTTTCAGGAGCGAGATCAGCACAGAGAAGGAAGGCGTGTTTACCGGACGGTATGCTATAAACCCGCTGAACGGAAACAAGATACCCGTATATATCGGTAACTTTGTCCTCATGGAGTACGGGACAGGCGCCATCATGGCCGTGCCGGCGCACGATCAGAGGGACTTTGAATTCGCGCAACGATACGGCCTGCCGGTCATCGTCACTATATCGCCCGAAGAAAAGACCCTTGACCCTGAGACTATGACAGAGGCCTATGTGGACGACGGAATGATGGTGAACTCAGAGCATTTCAACGGGAGGAACAACAGGGAGGCAATCCCGGTCATCATCGATTACATCGAGCAGAAGGGCCTTGGAAGAAGGACGGTCAATTACCGCCTGAAGGACTGGGGCATATCGAGGCAGCGATACTGGGGGGCCCCGATCCCGGTCATTTATTGTGATCGCTGCGGGGTTGTGCCGGTTCCTTACAGCGACTTGCCGGTCAGGCTGCCGCTTGACCTGGAGGTCACGATGATCGGACGTTCGCCATTGGCTGAACATCCTGAGTTTTACAGGACGACCTGTCCTTCATGCAGGGGCGAAGCGCGGCGCGAGACGGACACGATGGACACATTCGTCGAGTCTTCCTGGTATTTCCTAAAGTACGCCTGCGCCGATTATAGAGAAGGTCCCCTCGACAGGCAGCGGGTCGATTACTGGATGCCAGTGGACCAGTACATCGGCGGCGTGGAGCATGCTGTCCTCCATCTCCTCTATTCGCGATTTTTCAACAGGGTTCTCAACGACCTTGGCCTCGTGGGGGTCAGAGAACCCTTCGAAAACCTCCTTACGCAGGGGATGGTCATCAAGGACGGGGCAAAGATGAGTAAATCGAAAGGGAATGTCGTTGACCCCGATTACCTGATAGAAAAGTACGGCGCCGATACGGCAAGGCTTTTCTGTCTCTTCGCGTCGCCGCCCGAGAAAGACCTTGACTGGAGCGACCAGGGCGTAGAAGGGAGCGCGCGCTTCCTGCAGCGCGTCTGGAGGCTTGTTGCCGATCGCGTTGTGAGCCTGAGGGGCATCAAGGCGGTCTACGAATATCAGGGTGAAGACGGCGGCCTCAGGCAGCTTACGCACAGGATGCATAAGACGATAAAGAAGGTTACCGAGGATGTTGAAAGGTTTCATCTGAATACGGCTATAGCGAGCATCATGGAGCTTGTGAACGCCATATACAGATACATCGAGAAGGAACAGGAAGGCAGGGATGCCCAGGGGCTGCTCCGGGGCGCCATAGAGACGGTCCTGGTGCTGCTCTTCCCTTTTGTTCCCCACACAACGTCGGAACTACAGGAGATGCTGGGCATGAAGGCGGAGCTTTTCGATAATTTATGGCCTGCCTACAAAGAATCCTATGTGCAGGAGGACCGGATAACAGTCGCGGTTCAGATCAACGGCAAGCTGAGAGACACCTGTTTGGTGGAGCGCGATATCGACGAAGCGACCCTGAAAGAGGTGGTCTTTTCTCTGGAAAAGGTGAAAAGGCATATCGAGGGCAGGGAGATCAGAAAGACCATTGTGGTGCCGAACAAGCTGGTCAATGTCGTCTGCTCCTGAATAGAGGGATAGCGTTATGGATAAAAGAATCCACAAAGCCTTATTTATGAAACTGCTGTTTGCCGTGATAGTTGTTGCGGCGGTCAGTTCCTGCGGATATCAGATGGTGAGGGAAAAGGGAATATCCGGGGGCGACATCACCGCTGTTTATATCGCTGTGTTTAAAAACTCGACATACGAGCCCCACGCCTCTTTGTATGTGACCGATGCCTTTTCAAAGGAGCTTCTCTCCACAAATCTCTTCACAATAAACAAGGAGAGTTCTGACGCGTATTTACAGGGCAACATTAAAAAGATAGTAACATCGCCGACCTCGTTGAGCGGCGGGGGGCTTGTGATCGAAAAATGGATCAGCGTTGATCTTGAGCTCGCCCTCTACAGAAAAAACGGCACCTTTATGAGGCGATGGCTGCTTTCAGACCAGGAGACTTACAGGGTTGACAATATCGCTGCCGAGGATTACAACAAGAGGGAAGCCTTGCAAAGGCTGTCGGGCAGGCTGGCGAGAAGATTCTCTGCTGTCATGCTCGTCGACTATTGAAATGTTTAACCTTTTGGCTGTGCCGCGCGGTTTACCTTTTTTGCCAGCCTTGATATTTTGCGCGAAGCGTTATTCTTGTGTATGACGCCTTTCGATCCAGCCTTGTTTATTTGAGAAACGGCTTTCACAAATAGTGCGTCCAGGTTTTCCTTATCTTTTGCTTCCGTTGCCGACAATGCCTTTTTTATCTGTGTTTTCATTGTTGTCTTCACATGGGCGTTCCTGAGCCTTTTTGCCTCAGACTGTTTTGTTCTTTTGATTGCCGACTTATTCTTTCTCAAGAAGAATCCTCCTCTTTATCGTTTGTCTCTTTTTATCATTCATTCTTCATAAATGTCAAATGTTTCATGAATATACCTGTCCGTTGCCGGCTTGTTACCGCCGGTTAAACGGAGCATATATCAGCGAACGGCCCTTGGGATACAATACCCGTATAGGCAAAAGGCTACTTCTTTCCCGCGTTTCTTTTTGACGCCTTCAACGGATTTATCTTCTGTTCTCCTGCTGCGGCTTTTTTCACGTGGGATGACATGGAGCAAGCCCCCTTTTGCCATCTTTGGGCTGGGTTGGGAAAACTTGCGCAATATTTGCCGGCTTCAAACTCAATCACCCTTGTGCAACCTTCACATTGTTCTACGATCGTGTAGCATTTCCCGCCGTTGTAAGAACAACCGGTTTTTTTCATAAAAAGACACTCAACACCCGGTTTTACAGTTTCGCATACCATAACGGCATCACCTCCTTAAAAATATATGCAAAAAAACGTGTAATTAAACTATATTTTTAGGCCCATGTCAACATGTATTCAAAAATGGGACAGAAACTAGGTGAAGGATTGCGAAGAAAATATTGACATGAAACGAAAAATGTTATATCTATTTACGTTTATCATATTGATTTTGATAAGCTTCTTGTCATATAATATTCAATTTGCTGGTGTAGCTCAATCGGCAG
>DIFC01000038.1 GCA_002418945.1 Deltaproteobacteria bacterium UBA5758
AGGGGTTTCCGGACGGACACTAGCTTAGAAGATAATTTTACGACATTCTCAATTTACTCTAGAAAATGTAATCAATTGGGGTAGCCAGGGGACGTTCCGGTTTAACCAAAGTCAATAGAAAAGGTTTTCTCATCCATCAATAGGCCGTCGGTTCCCTCCTTGTTCCTGCCTCTCTTTGCTGCGTTATGATCTGTGGGTTTCCCCCACGTGTCGTGTCTGCGACCCACTCGGGGAAGGTAGGGGACGTTTAAGAAATTAAGTTATTCTTCATAACGCCTCAAAATCCCGGGCAAAAGCAGTAAATAGTTTCTTAATTTCTTAAACGTCCCCTACCTTCCCCTGGCGATATCTACGGTAAGGTCATGGTATTCCCTAAGCAGCTCCGCGTGCTGCAGGCCCCCGGAAGCCACCATGTCATAGACCGTCCCCGGCAGATCATCGGGGACATCCTGCGGCAGCATTGCTATCGTTACATCGCCGCCGGGAACGATGCCGCCCGAATCCGGCAATATCTGTTCGGCAAGAAGCTTCATAAGGGTTGATTTGCCTGAGCCGTTACGGCCAAGCAATCCTATTCGCTCACCTGGCTCGATCGTAAGCGTAACACCATCGAGCAGCTTTGGCCCGCCGAAGTTCACCGAGACATTATTTATCCGTATCAGCCCCATCTCATCTCACGGGTCTAAGTATACCTGACAAAACCTGGATTTGCCACTTTACAAAACCTTCCGGAGCGCCCTCCATATAATCCCAGGGTCTGGTTTATTCGTTGTGCTTCACATTGAAGCAGGTTAAACTATATCCCGGTTTGTTGTTATGAAGGCGGAAAGATCGGTACCAGTCAAGATAACTCGTCCCGGCCTCTCCGGGGTGGTGCATCGCAAAAGGCTCTTTGGCCTCCTCGATGCCAGGACAAAAAGTCCCGTCGTCTGGGTGACCTCACCCGCCGGTTCAGGGAAAACAACGCTCGTTTCGAGCTACCTGGGCTCACGCGGCATCCCCTGCATCTGGTATCAATGCGATGAGGGTGATTCTGACCCGGCGACTTTCTTCTACTATATGGGGCTTGCCGCGAAAAATGCCGCGCCCCGCCGCAGAAAGCCCCTGCCGCTCCTTACGCCTGAATACCTCCAGGGCATTGGCACCTTCGCCAGAAGGTATTTCGAAGAACTCTACGACCTTATCGCCAGCCTGGATCTCGCGGACAAGGGACCTCCCTCCTCTCCTTCGTTAAAAAAACGCAAGGGACGGTTTGCAATCGTCTTCGACAACTACCAGGATGTTCCGGCCGGTTCCTCCTTTCACGACATCATTGCCAGCGGCCTCGACATTGTCCCCGATAACATCCATATCCTGGTCATAAGCCGCAGTGACCCGCCTCCCCAGATGGCCCGCCTCAATGCGAACGGCAGGATCGGCATCCTCGAATACGATGACCTGCGCTTCACGTTCGGGGAATCGCGGGAGCTCGTCCGCGGACACATCCCCGGACTGGGCGAGAACGCCATAAAGACCATGCACGAGAACACACAGGGATGGGCCGCGGGGATCATCCTCATGCTCGAAAGGATACGGATGAAAGGCGCGGTGACCGGATCGGCGCTGGATGCAGGATATGACAGGGTGTTCGATTATTTCGCGGGAGAGATCTTCGAAAAAGCCGACAAGACGATCCAGGATTTTCTGCTCAAGACCTCCTTTCTGCCCACGCTCAGCGTTCCCCTGGCCGAGAAGTTCACGGGAACGGCAGATGCGGAGCGCATTCTCTCCATGCTGAACCGTCATAATTATTTTATCGAGAGGCTCTCCGGAAGCGGACAGGATTACCAGCTCCATCCATTGTTCAGGAAGTTCCTCCTCGAGAGGTCCAGGGTGAAGTACGAACCCCGGGAACTGGCGGCCATCCAAAAAGATGCGGCGCTCCTCATGGAACAGCTGGGACAGATCGAAGACGCCGCAAGGCTGTACCTCGATGCCTCGGAAGGGCAATATCTCGCCCGGATGGTCATCCGCCACGCGCAGGAACTTCTGCGCCAGGGCAGGAACAAGACCGTCTCCGAATGGATCGCCGGCATACCGGAAGATCAGGCCTCAGGCAACCCGTGGCTTCTCTACTGGAAAGCGATGTGCTCCTTTCCCTTCGACATGCCGCGCACCAGGCAGATCCTTGAAAAGGCCCTCGCCTCGTTCAAGGCAGTCGATGACGCATCGGGCCAGTATCTCTCCTGGGTCCGTATCGTGGACACCTACGTTTTCGAACTCGACGAATGGAAACATCTCGATGAATGCATCGCCACTTTCGAAGAGCTTAAAAGGGAATACCCGGTATTCCCCTCCAGGGAGATAGACCTCATCGCGTCGTCGAGAATGCTCATATCGCTCATCCTGAGGAGGACCGACCATCCAAGGGAGATGGCCAAATGGTCGGGGCATATCTTTTCCCTTCTCAGGGAGGACCCTTCCCCGGACATTCAGCTGGACATCATGTTCTTCATCAGCATCTACCATCTCTGGAAAGGAGATTACCACAAGAACGCCGTTCTCCTTGAAAGTGCGGAGGCCCAGGTCCTCTATCATAAACAGCCCCCTCTGAACGTCATCCGCATCAAACTGATGAAAGGCATTCATTGCTGGATCACGGCCGGGTACGGGCCCGCACTGCAAACCCTCTCCGAGGGCCTCGCAATCGCCGCAAGCAGCGGCATCCACGTTTTCGATTCCCTTCTCTGGAGCTTCAGGGCGGCAGCCGAAATGGCTGAGGGCAACCTCGATGATGCCAGAATATCACTGAAGAACCAGGCGGCAGCGGCTGTTGCCGCGGGAAGATCGCTGGAGGTCTTCTTCTGTCACATCAATGCCGCCTGGTTCGCGATCCTGACCGCAGACCCTTCACTCGCCGCCGGGAATCTGGAACTGGTCTCGGACAGGGTGGACAAAATGGGAAACCCTTATTACCGTGCGCTGTGGCACATCGGTATGGCACAGGTGAGGTTCCTGCAACAAGATGCGGGCGCCGCCAGGGCCCATGCTCTCACCGCCCACCGCATCGGTCTGGGCATGAAGAGCCTTGTCATCGAGTGGTACAGCCTTCTCGTTCAGTCCTGTTTCCTTTTGAAAGAAGGCGATGAGAGGAAAGGATTGCCGACCCTTCGCCGGGCCCTCGCGCTGGGCAGAAAGCACGGTTACACCCATCTCGAGTTCTATCAGCCTTCAGTCATGCGATTTCTCTGCGTGATGGCCCTTCAGAACGGGATCGAGGCCGAATACGTCAAGGAACTTGTCAAGAAACTTGGCCTGACGCCCCCTGTCGATATTGCAGGTTCTGCCCTTGCGACGGAAAACTGGCCCTATCCGATAAGAATTTACACCCTTGGGAGGTTCGAGATATTCAAGGACGATAAGCCTCTGGTATTTCCGGGAAAGGTGCAGAAAAAACCGCTCGAAATGCTGAAGGCCGTTATCACCTTCGGCGGCAGGAACGTACCGGTGGACAGCCTGACCGACATACTCTGGCCCGATGCTGACGGAGACCTCGCCCGCAAGTCTTTTGAGGTCACATTGAGCCGCCTGCGCCAGCTCCTCGGCGAGGAGAACCTTATCAGGAACAGCGCGGGACAGCTGGATATAGACCAGGACATCTGCCGGGTCGATTGCCTCGTGCTGGAGCAGACCCTCGCAGAGTTCAAAGGGTCCCGGGAAGACCGGGCCTTGAGGCTTTGTGATACGGCCCTTAACCTCTACAGAGGGCCCTTTCTTCCCTCCGATGCCGAGCTCCCCTGGACCACCCATCGGAGGGAGACGCTCAAGAACGGTCTTCTTCATATGATCATAACGGCCGGGCGTTCACTTGAGGGATCGGGGCGATGGGAACAAGCGGTGGAATACTACACGAAAGGGATCGACACGGACGAGCTCGCCGAAGAGATCTACCAGCAGCTTATGATCTGCTACGGGGAGATCGGCAACAATGCTGAAGCCGCAAGGACCTACCGTCGCTGCCGCGATAAACTGCGCGACGGGCTCGGCATAAAACCATCCAAACAGACCGAAGCCATCCACGCATCCATAGTACAAAAAACAGTTTGAATGTTTATGAGGCGGTTTGAGAAACAGTTTATGAAGCGTTTATGAAGCGATAAAAAAGAAGAAGAAAAGCCCCTTATAAACCGGAGAAACTGTACAAACCGTATAAACCGTATAAACCAAATTTATTCAATCTGTAAGTAATCTGTGGGTACACGCGTAGTATGATGCACCTACCGTGACCGAACGACCGACCATCGACAGTTTTGTTGTCCGTATATACCGAATAGATATCAACGATCCCGGGAAGATCACGGGGCTCGTGGAGGTCCTTGACGGCTCAGAGAACCGCGAACCCTTCGCCGGCCTCGACGAGCTGGGAGAGCTGCTGAACCGTCGCGCAGGCAAGCAGAAAAAAAAGGACAGGAGAAAGACCTGATAAGGTTCCCTTTAAAAACGAGGAGCCGTCCTGGTGTAAAAAAATCGCTGGAAAACGAAGGAGGAGGTTCGTGATGTTGAAGAAGATATTGATGGTATCAGCCGTATTTTTAGTGTCCGTCACCCTGTCCGGCTACTGATACATCGACAATGCCTTTGCCGGGCAAAAAAGGCCGGGGCAGACAAGAAGGCGCCGCAGGCCGGCGAACAGAAGAAGACATTTGACGCCCACGATACCGGACTCAAATTCCATTTCAACGATACGGACATGGACTTCCATTTCGGCACCATCGTTCTCGGTTCGGCGGTGAATCATGGTATCGAGATCGGCGAGAAGTCCCTCGCCGGCGGCCACCGGGTGAGCGCCCGTGACCAGTTCCAACGAGCCGCCTACTACATAAGGATATCTCTCATTTCCATGATCCCCACTGACGCCGACACACCGCTGGACAGGCTGGCTCCGATCCGAATATTTCCGGGGAACCAGGATAATGTTCTCCGGTTAAATTGAATCCACCAACAAAAGGAGAAGACCGTGTCCCAGGAACGATCCGTCAGGAAAGATGAGGTTGTGAGGTCAGGCGTCACAACAAGGCTTGTCGTGGCAGTCACCATCTGCCTTGCCCTTATGTGCTTTTGCACGACAGCGCGGGCGCTGGAGCTGGGAATGGCCGG